>PKYG01000129.1:86738-89341 GCA_003132585.1 Actinomycetota bacterium | reverse complement strand
GCGACGTCGGCGCTCAGCTCCTCAGGGTAGAGACCGCGAATGTCGTACGCCTTGAAGATGCTCGCCGTGATGTTCATCGGTTCTCCCGACCTTCGGTCAACTCTCGGAACTGTACGCTGCCGTCGGGCACGACGGTCTGCGGATAGAGGCTGATCCCGTTGGCGAGCCGGTTGCCCGCGCCGATGCGGCAGCCCTCGCCGACGACCGCCTGGCTCACGTGGGAGCCTTCGCCGAGCGAGCTGCCGCGCACGACCACGCTGTGCTCGACGACGGCATTCGCGGCAATCGCCACGTCACCCTGCACGACNNCGCCGGCTTCGACGCGGCTGCCGGCGCCGATCACCGCCAGCGGACCGATGCGAGCAGCGGCGCCGATGGTCACGCCGTCGCCTATGTAGCACGGCGGCACGAGGCGGGCCGACGGATCGACGGAGGCGCTCGGCGCAACGTACGTGTACGTGTCGCCCATCTGCTCGACGACATGCGTGAAGACCGAGCGGTCGAGGATGTCGAAGTGGGCCTCGAGGTAACTCTCGGGGGTGCCGATGTCGCGCCAGTAGCCCGTGCCGACGAACCCGTAAAGCGTGCCCGCCTGAGCCAGGCGCGGGAAGATACCGCGCTCGATCGAGAACATGACGCCGGCGGGGATCATCTCGAGCACGTCGTGCTCGAGCACGTAGACGCCGGCGTTGATCAGCGCCTCTCCTTGCCACTCACCGGGCTTCTCGAGAAAGTTGGCGACGGCGCCGTCACCGCGGAGCTCCACAAGGCCGTAGCGACGCGGATCCTCGACTGGGGTCAGGTAGATGGTCGCCACCGCCCGCTTGGCATGGTGAAGGGCGATCAGCGCCGTAAGGTCGACGTCGGTGAGGACGTCGCCGTTGAAGGCGAGAAACGGGCCGGCGTCGAGCTTGCCGGCGGCGTTCTTGATGGCGCCGGCGGTGCCCAGCGGCTTGTCTTCTACCGCGTAGTCGACGGCGACGCCGAAACGTCGGCCGTCGCCGATCTCGGCCTCGATCGCCTCAGCGAGATATCCGGTCGAGAAGACCGCCCGCCGCACGCCGTGACGGACCAGGTTCTCGAGGATGTAGGTGACGAACGGCCGTTCGACGACGGGGGCGACAGGCTTGGGTACGAGAGAGGTGATCGGCCGCAAGCGTGTGCCCTCGCCGCCGACGAGGATCACGGCTTGGTCGCAGCCTGAGCGTCTGGGAGTCACGCTCGAGACCCCCTACGACGGTTCGGATGCCGGCGCACGGACCTCGCCCACACCGACGCCATCGTAGTCGAAGCCGGCCTCAAACAGCGCCTCCGGGTCGAGGAAGTTGCGCCCGTCGACGATGAGGCGGCCGCGCATGACCACGGACACGGCCGCCCAATCGAGCCGCGCGAACTCGCTCCACTCCGTCACAAGCACTGCCGCGTCGGCGCCTTCGAGTGCAGCCAGCGGATCGTCGACGATCGTGACGCCCGGGAACTGATCGTGGGCGCCTGCCGGGATGACCGGATCGTAGGCAGTGACGTCCGCGCCCTCGCCGCGCAAGCGCGCGGCGAGCACGACCGACGAAGCCTCGCGCAAGTCGTCGGTGTTGGGCTTGAACGTGAGCCCGAGAAGCGCCACTCGTTTGCCGCGCAGGCGCCCGATGCGCTGCTTGAGTTTGGCGACGACGCGCCGCTTCTGCAGGTGGTTGACCTCGAGCACCGCGCTGAGGAGCTGGAAGTGATAGCCCGAGTTGCCGGCGAGCTGCTTGAGTGCCTGCACATCTTTGGGGAAGCAGGAGCCGCCGTAGCCGATGCCAGCCTGCAGGAAGTGCGGGCCGATGCGATGGTCGAGACCCATGCCGAGCGCCACCTCGCGCACGTCGGCGCCGACTTGCTCGCACACATTGGCGATCTCATTGATGAAGGAGATCTTCGTCGCGAGGAACGCATTGGACGCGTACTTGATCATCTCCGCCGTCGCCACAGTCGTCCGCACGATGGTCGCGTCGATGCCGCGATAGAGTTCCTCGGCAGCGTCGCCGTCCGCCACATCGAAGGTGCCGATGACGATGCGGTCGGGCTCGAGGAAGTCCTGGATCGCGGCGCCCTCGCGCAAGAACTCGGGGTTCGAGACATAGCCGATGCCCTCGACCCCGGTGGCGGCGAGATCGGCCATCAGCCGCTCGCCGCTGCCGACCGGCACCGTGCTCTTCATGACCAGCAGGCGCTCGCCGCCGTGTTCGGCGATCGCTCCGATCGCCGCCTGCACGCGGGACAGGTCGGCGTCGCCCGACGGGGACGGAGGCGTGTCGACCGCAATGAATAGTACGGTGCATGCGTTCAGAAGCTCGTCGAGGTCGGTCGTGAACTTAAGCCGGCCGGCGTTGTCGTCAATAAGCTTCTCGAGACCCGGTTCGTAGATCGGAACGACGCCTTTGCGCAGCGCCTCGATCTTGGCCGCGTCAACGTCCAGGCAAACGACGCGATGCCCGAGGTGGGCGAGGCAGGCAGCGGTGACCAGACCGACGTATCCGACACCGACTACGCCGACCGGCGCTTCTGCGTCAACCACGTGCTCCGTGCCCCCCTGGTCGTTTGCCGGAAAGGGTATTCTGGAGCGT
>PKYG01000129.1:65772-86581 GCA_003132585.1 Actinomycetota bacterium | reverse complement strand
TACATGGCCAACCTCGTCGCCACCGTCGATGCCGCCCGCGCCGCCGGCGTGCGGGTCATCATCACTGTCGGCCTCACCCCCAAGTGGGCGTCCGACCGTACCTATTGGTCGGCGCCCCCCTACGGCATGCCGAAGAACCGGTACCAGGCTTTCTATCCGGTTGACGCAAGCGCGATCGCCGATTTCACCGCCTTCGCCAAGACTCTCGCCACGACTCTGCAGAGCAAGGTACCCGGCTATGAGTGCTGGAACGAGCCGAACATCTGGACGCAGTTGTATCCACAGAGAACGATCTCCGACTCAGCGTTCGCCGTCCACAAGTACCTGAAGTTGCTCAAAGCCTTCTCGGCTGGCATCAATCAGGCGGCAGACCCAGCCGCACCACTGGTGATCGCGGGTTCGACCGCGCCGATGGGCGACAATTCGAAGTACCGCACGAGCCCGCAGCGTTTTGCGCGCCTTCTCAAGTCGGCCGGCGCGAGTGCGTACTTCGACGCCTACGCCCATCATCCGTATGTGCCAGGGGGAACCGCGAACGTCTCCCCGTTGGCTCCGCCTCGAGATCCATCCACAACCGTGACACTGCAGAACTTGCCGGTGCTCCTGAAGCTGTTTCCGGGCAAGCCCTTCTACCTCACCGAGTATGGCTATGGCACATCGTATTCGCTGGCCTTCAGTCTGCCGGTGTCCCAGGTCGCGCAGGCGAGCTATCTGCGACAGGCCTACGCCGTGGCCGGCAGGTACACTCAGGTGAAGGCGCTGGTCTGGTACCAGTTGCGCGACTGGTCGCCGACCGGCAAGACGTCCAGCGCACTTGGGTTCTACCTCGGCCTGAAAACGCTCAGCGGGACTCCGAAACGCGCCTACTACGCGTTTGCCGACGGCAACAAGCTGACGATCGTGGCGCCGGCCAGCATCCGTCATGGCCAGACCGGCGTCATCACCGGCGTGCTCACGAGCACCCCGCTGGGCGTACTCGCAGGCATGAGTGTCGACCTGCAGCGGTACTCGTCCGGCGCCTGGCACACGCTGAAGACGGTCAAGACCAGCACTCTCGGGACCTGCCGGTTCGCGATCGGCTCGAAGGCCACCGCGTACTACAGGGTGAACTGGCGTGGCGTCACGGTGAGCCCGAAAGCCCGGGTGCTGGTGAACTAGGCCGCTCGCTCAGCGACGCTCGAGGCTGCTGAGGAGGAACTGCATCGAGCTGTCCTTGGGATTGAGGGCAAGACCCTTGCGCAGTTCGGCCGCGGCCGCACGGTCGCGGCCGAACTGCGTGGAGAGCAGCAACGCCATCTGGTAGTAGACCTCGAAGTTCTGCGGCTGCAGCTTCTGCGCCTGCGTCAATGTCTGGAGCGCGTCGCCGGCAAGCGCCTGCTGCTGCTCGACCTGGGCGAGCGTGATCAGCGGGTCGACGGCGAGGGGGTCGAGGCGCTGTGCCTGCCGGGCCGATGCGACAGCAGCTTCGAGATGTTGATCGCCGGCTTGCGCGACGGCGCGCGAGAAGGCACGCTCCGAGAGATACGGCAGCGTCCAACTGGCGGCACCGAGCAGCACCAGGCCGCAGGCGAGTGCGCGAGCCGCCGGGCCGAAGCGCCGGCCGCGACGGCGCGACGCTTTCCCATCGACGCCGGCGCGCAGTTCCGCCGCATCGACGCCGCCCTCCGATGGCTCGGCGACTACGTCGGCGCCATCGGCTCCGCCCGCTTCTGCCGGCTCCTTGCCACGCGCGGCCAAGTAGCTCGCCGTCGTCCCCGCCAGGAGCAGGAAGGCGAAGGTAATCGCCGCCATGTCCCAGTCCCAGTCCCACGAGATGTGGACGACGAAGGCCAGGCACGCTGCCTGCACACCGGCGAGCAACGCCCGCTCCCCATCGTCGCGGTCGCGAAGAAGGCGGCGCAGCATGGCCACAAGCAGCCCACCGATCGACAGCACGTACAGAACTAAGCCGACCAGCCCGAGCTCGCTGAGCACGTTGATCCATTGGCTGTGCGCATGTTTGACGACACCCTCGGCCGTACGGAACCGGTAGTTCGTGAAGCGGAACGTGCCCGCCCCCGTCCCGACGACGGGGTTGTGGTCATATTGCTTGATGCCCTCACGCCACAATTCCGGGCGTCCGGTCGCCAGAGTGAAGAGACGGTTCGCCCCATTGCGATCGCTGGAAGCCGACGAATCGCTGATCGCACTTTTGTAGTGCTGCTTCACCCAGTGCACGACGCCGCCGCGCGGACCGAAGTAGGCCGCGCCGCCACCGACGAGCGCGACCACGAGCAGCACGGCGATCGCCGTGCCCAGCGCCCGTACGGCGCGTCGCCCAAGGGCGACGCGCCGGTGTGCGAGCGCCACGCCCACCTGCATGACGAAGGCGACGGCCAGCGCCAGGAGCGACCAGCGCAGCAGACCATGGCCCTGTGTGGTACGCAGCGCGTCGTCGAGCGTGGCGTTGAAGAGCGTCGACTTGCCGCGCACAGCGAGCAGCGTCGCCACCGCCGGTACGACGCCGCAGATGAGCGAGAACAACCCGCCAAGGCGCGCCGTCGACAGCGCAAAGTAGGCGAGGCAGCAGACGGCCAAGGCGATGTAGCCGCCGCGCGAGAATGCGAAGAAGAACGTGAGCGAGAGCAGCGTGATCGCCGGCGCCGCCAGGGCGCGAACGACGGGATGGTAGGCGCGCCTCGACGCCATGTCGAGAGCGATCGGCAGAGCCATGACCATCATCAGCGCGAGCACGTTCCAGTAGCCGAGCGGCTGGTCGAGCCGCGCATACTGGTGGGCGTGCTTGACGACGTCCGGCAGGACCTTGCCGAGGTAGGCATAGACGGCGACGGCCACAGCGATCACAAGGAACCCGTAGGCGACGAGTCGAAGCTGGCCGCGGCCGGCCGGCGCCGTGCCCACAACCCACGCTACGAGCAGATAGGCGGCAGCGTAATCGAACGCCACCCAGCTCAGGTTGGGTCCGATCGACCAGAGGATCGAGGCGCCCGTCCACAGCACGAAGAGCGCGAAGGCGACCAGTGCAACGCCGTACACACGCGCGGCGATCAGCCGTTTAGGCGCCAGCCAGAACCAGGCGACCATGACAGCGCCGTAGGCGAGCACGACCGGCGTCGCCGATGAGAAGATGTAGCCGCCCGACACGAACGACATGACGAGCACCGCGAGGAGCGTTGCGGCGTGCGGCAGGTAGGTCACGGTGGTGCTGGCGCAGCGGCGCCAAGTGGCGGCCGGCGGGCTTTGCGGGGCCGCCGCTTGTTCGTCGTTGAGGTCCGTGTGACTCACCGCGAGGATTATACCGGCTTGCACCTGGTCATACTGCCATCACATGCAGGGCGGACTATGCGGCGAGCCCGTGGCAGCAGATTGCAGGATGACACTGGCGTGCCGACGAATTCGGATGTACTGTTTTGCAAATGCGACTGGAATTTGTGTTTTGTCCATGATAGACGACGGCGAAATGGCGAACGGTCGCCGAAGAGCTTGCGAGGGGGGGTGAATACATGAAGGTCAAGATCGTGTGCGTTCTTGCCCTCGCGATCCTTCTGAGCCTCGTGTTCGCGTCGGTCGCTCTGGCAGTGTCGCAGGCGACCATCGACGCGATCATCAAGGATGCTCAGGATGGTCACATCGACGGCACCTGGACGGTCGCCGAGATTCAAGCCACTCTGAACTTCATCAAGAACAACCCGCTGTACCAACAGTACAGCGACTTGGCGGGAGTTCTGCAGGACTATCTCGCCTCCATCCAGCCGCCCGGAACCACACCGGGTCCCGTGATCCACTTCACCGGTAGCGAGCTGCTTCTCGTGCTCGGAGCCGGCATAGGTCTCGTCGGCAGCGGCGCTTTGCTTCGCCGTCGCCGTGCCTAGCGCAGATCAGCCTAGCGAGGCACAGCAAAAATGAACGGGGCGCTTCCCTGCGGAAGCGCCCCGTTTCGTTTCCCGTTTCGTTTCTTGTCTCTCTGGCGCGCGTCGCCGCGCGGGTTACTTGATCGACTTCAGCGGCTTAAAGGACGTGGCGATCGCCTCCATGAACTTGTTGGACAGCGCGTCGTCGATCGTGTTCGAGACCCAGTAGACCGTGCTGTTCTTCTTCCAGGTGATCATGTGGATATGCTCGCTCTGGTAGAAGTACTGGTAGCTCTGCCCGTTGATCGTTTTCGTCTCGTTCGGCGCCGAGATCGCCGGCGCGTTGGACCAGCGCATCTCCTCGATCAGGAAGTAGTGCTCCGATGGGCCGAGACCGACGACGGCGACGGCGGGCTTCATCTGGGTGCCGACCTTGATCTTGTAGGCTCTGAACTGGTCGTATGTGAATCCCGTCGCCCACGACGTCGGTATTTGCAGGCGCACGACCGTCTGCTTCTGAAGCGCCTTCCACGAGGCGACATCCTNNGACGCACCGATGACGATCGTGGGGCCGGTCGCGACGACGCCGGGGGTGCGCGGCACGACGACGACCTCGGCCTCGTTGAAGTAGCTCGCCAACTTGTCGGCGTTCGGCTTGAGGTTCGGCGTCGTGTAGATCACCGTGTGGGTGTAGCTGAAGTTGTCGGCGTTGCCGGCCGCTTCGGCCCGGTAGCCGAGTGCCACGAGCTGCGCGGTGACGTTGTTCGCCAGCCCCGCAGTGCCGGTTCCGTTGCGCACGCGGACCACGAAAGCGTTGCGCTGGACCGTGGTCTTGAACTGCGCCGGCGGCTTGATGGGGTTCATGAACTGGTCGACGGCGGACTGCACGTCGGCCGGTCCGGCGAGCACGTAGGAGATACCGCTGATCGTGCCGGTCGGGCCGAGGACGCGACTCTCGTAGATGTGCGTAGAGTCGAGGTTCAACGCGAGGGTGGCGATCGAGAGCCACTCGCTCACCTTGTCGATGTCGGAGAGCGAGTTGTTGACGATGTCCTTGACGATGTGCGGGATCTTCTTCCAGCTGTTCCAGCGCAGTGACTGCCGCTTGAGCTCGCGGATGAAGATCTGCTGGCGGGCCATGCGTCCGAAATCACCGAGGCCGTCGTGGCGGAAGCGCACATACGAGAGCGCCTCCTGCCCCTTGAGAAGCTGATACCCGGGCTGGAGGTCGATCGGCGCCCACACGCCGTTGTTGTTGAAGTAGCGCCTGTCGACGGTGAGGTAGACGCCGCCCAGGTCGGAGACGATGGCGGCGAACCCGTTGAAGTTGACGTCGATGAAGTGGTTGATCGGCAGGCCCGTGAGCTGCTTCACCGTCTCGATCGCCAGCCGAGGGCCGCCGAAGGTGTAGGCGGCGTTGATCTTGTTGAGCCCATACCCGGGGATGTCGACGCGCAGGTCGCGGGGGATCGACAGCATCGAGATACTCCTGGTGATCGGGTTGAGGCGTACCAGGAGTATCGTGTCAGAGCGACCGCGATCACCGGCCGCCACTTGGCCCTTGTGGCGGTCGCTGCCGAGCAGCAAGATGTAGAGCGGCTGGTGCGGCAGCGGTCGGTCCATCGTCTGCTTCGCCGCATTGACCATCGCCTGCGAGGCGGCATCGGTGCCGGAGAGCTGGCCGATCGTGCCGCTGAGCCAGCCGTAGGCGATGCCGCCACTGACGAAGATCGTGGCGATGAGAAAGAGGCCGATCCACTGCAGAGCCAGGACCCAGACATGTTTCTTGCGTGCCGTCGCTGCCGGCCCCGACGGCCGCTCCGGCCGTGTCGGTTCGATCGGCCGCGAGCCACCGGCGCCGCGTCGGCGCGAACCGCGATCGGACGTGTATTTGGTGTAGGGCTTCTCAGTCACTCTCGACTCTCCGAGTCAGGGATACTACCGCACTTCGCCCGATACGCGATCGGCGCTGGGGGGGCGCGGCGCGGCGTCAGCGGCGCGCACGATGCTCGCCCCCAGCGCCGAGAGCTTTTCTTCGAGTTGCTCGTAACCGCGGTCGATGTGGTGGATCGCGCGGACTTCGGTGGCGCCTTCAGCGGCGAGTCCGGCGATGACAAGCGCCGCGCCGCCGCGCAGATCAGGGGCCTCGACGACCGTTCCGGCCAGCCGACGCGGTCCCGCCACGACGGCGTGGTGTCCGCTGGTCGTGATGCCGGCGCCGAGGCGATTGAGCTCGTCGACGACGACGAAGCGGTTCTCGAACACGTTCTCGGTGACGATCGACGCCCCCGCGGCAAGCGAGAGCAACACCATCACCTGCGCTTGCAGATCAGTCGGAAAGCCGGGGTGCGGCAAGGTCGAGATGTCGACCGGTCGCAGCCCTCTGTCGCGGCGCGCGCGGATCGACCGGTCACCTTCGTCGATGCCCACACCCATCGCGCGGAGTTTCGTCAGGAACAACTCGAGATGCACCGCATCGAGGCCGTGCACGGTGACGTCGCCGGCGCATGCCGCCGCGGCGATGAGGTAGGTGCCGGCCTCGATGCGATCGGCGATCACCTCGTGCTCGGCGCCGTGCAGCGATCGGCCGCCCTCGACGTGGATCGAACTGGTGCCGGCGCCCTCGATGGTTGCGCCCATCGCCGTGAGGAAACGTGCCAGGTCGACGATCTCGGGCTCGCGAGCGGCGTTCTCGATGACCGTCTCGCCGGCGGCCGCGGTCGCCGCCATGAGCAAATTCTCGGTGGCGCCGACGCTGGGATAGTCGAGCGGCACTACGGCCCCGTGCAACCCATCGCTGGAGACGTCGATGAAGCCATGGTCGATCGCCACGTGAGCGCCCAGCTGCTCGAGCCCGCGGAGGTGGAAGTCGATGCGCCGCGGACCGATGTTGCAGCCGCCCGGGAGGGCGATGCGTGCGTGACCGTTGCGCGCGACCATCGGCCCCATCACGATGATGCTCGCGCGCATCGTGCGCACGAGCTCGTAGGGCGCGCAGTCGTTGAGCGGCGCGCCTGGGTTGATGCGCAGTTCGCCGCGTTCGAAGGCGACCTCGGCGCCCAAGGCGCGCAACATCTCGACCATCGTGAACACGTCGGTGATGCGCGGCACACGGCGGATCACCGACAGCTCGTCGGCGAGCAAGCTCGCCGCCATGAGCTTTAGGGCTGAGTTCTTGGCGCCGGAGAGCGCAAGTTCGCCGTGCAGCCGCCGGCCGCCGTTGATCGTGAAGTGTTCGGAGCTGAGACCGTCCATCTGACGACCCTCAGTATACTCCGCCGCGTGTGAGCCTCGTGGCGCCCGTGCGTTCAGCGCGCGCGGGCGGCTACGCGCAGCCGGTTATGCGCGCGCTTGAGCGCCTGTTCGGCACGGAAGAAGTCGACCTCGGCGCGTGCGCCGGGATCGTCGCGCACTTGTAGGCGCTCCTCGGCTCTGACCCTGGCCTGCTCGGCGCGCTGGGCGTCGATCTGCCCCGCGAGCTCGGCATGATCGACGACGACGAGCACCTTGTCGAAGAGCACCTGCACGTAGCCGATGCCGGTCGCGATGTACTCGACGGTGGCGTCGGCACGACGCACCCGCGTCTCTCCGATCGCGAGCAGCGACACGAGCGGCTGGTGGCCCTTGAGAATGCCAAGCTCGCCCTCCACCCCGGGCACGACCACCATCTCCACGGCGTCGCCGTAGACCTGGCCGTCGGGAGTCACGACCTCGACGCGGAGTGTGGGTCCGTCGACCACGGCTGCCGCCTCAGCCCGCGCTCGAGCGGCTCGTCATCTGCTTGGCCTGGGCGACCGCCTCTTCGATGCCGCCGACCATGAAGAACGCCTGCTCTGGGAGGTCGTCCCACTTGCCTTCGACGACCTCCTTGAAGCTGCGCACCGTCTCGGTCAGGGGGACGGACTTGCCGGGGATGCCGGTGAACTGCTCGGCGACGTTGAACGGCTGCGAGAGGAAGCGTTCGATCTTGCGCGCCCGCTGAACGATTACCTTGTCCTCGTCGGAGAGCTCGTCCATGCCGAGGATGGCGATGATGTCCTGCAGTTCCTTGTAGCGCTGCAGTACCTCCTGTACGCGAGTGGCGACATCGTAGTGCTCTTGCCCGACGGCATCGGGCGTGAGGATGCGCGACGTGGAATCGAGCGGGTCGACGGCCGGATAGATGCCCTTCTCCGAGATCGCGCGCGAAAGCACGGTGGTGGCGTCGAGGTGCGCGAACGTCGCCGCCGGCGCCGGGTCGGTGAGATCGTCGGCGGGCACGTAGATCGCCTGCACGGACGTGATGGAGCCACGTTTGGTCGAGGTAATGCGCTCCTGCAGCTCGCCCATCTCGTTGGCCAGCGTCGGCTGGTAACCGACGGCGCTGGGCATGCGGCCGAGCAGCGCCGAGACCTCGGAGCCCGCCTGCACGAAGCGGAAGATGTTGTCGATGAAGAGCAGCACGTCCTGGCCGCCCTCGTCGCGGAAGTACTCGGCGACGGTGAGGCCGGCGAGGCCGACGCGCAGTCGCGCCCCCGGCGGCTCGTTCATCTGGCCGTAGACGAGCGCCGTCTTGTCGATGACGCCCGACTCCCTCATCTCCAGCCAGAGGTCGTTGCCCTCGCGCGTGCGCTCGCCGACGCCGCAGAACACCGAGAGACCGCCATGCTGTGTGGCGATGTTGTGGATGAGCTCCTGCACGATCACCGTTTTGCCGACACCGGCGCCGCCGAAGAGGCCGATCTTGCCGCCCTTGACGTAGGGCGCGAGCAGGTCGACGACCTTGATGCCGGTCTCGAAGATCTCGTCGGTCGGATCGAGATCTTCGAACTTCGGCGGCGGGCGATGGATCGGCAAGTGTTCGGCGCCGGTGATCTCGTCCATCTGGTCGATCGTCTTACCCATCACGTTGATGAGACGACCGAGGGTCTTCTCGCCGACCGGGACGGTCATCGACTGGCCCGTGTCGACGACGTCGACACCACGGGCCAGCCCATCCGTGGAGTCCATTGCCACGGCGCGCACCTTGTTGTCGCCGAGATGCTGCTGCACTTCGGCGACGAGCTCCACGACCTGGCCTTCGCCGCGATCGAACGCGATCGTCAACGCGTTGTAGATGGCCGGCAGCTCATCGGCGAAGTGGACATCGACCACCGGGCCGATCACCTGCACAACACTTCCTTTGTTCATCTACTTCACTCCACTCTTCGTCTGTTTGCGCGCCGCGCGGACGCCCTGCGCTGTCTCGGCGCTAGCCGAGGGCCTCCGCTCCGGCGACGACTTCGAGGATCTGCTGCGTGATCGAGGCCTGGCGGGCGCGGTTCAAAGCCAACGTGAGCGAGGAGATCATCTCCTCGGCGTTGTCGCTGGCGTTGCGCATCGCCGTCATGCGCGCGCCCTGCTCGCTGGCGCTCGACTCGAGCAGGGCGCGGTAAATCGCGATCTCCAGGTAGGCCGGCAGCAGGCGCTCGAAGATGGCGCTCGCGTCGGGCTCGTAAATATAGGCCACCGGTTTGCGCTCGCGCCGCTCGTCGAAGAGTTCCTCGCGCTTGATCGGCAGCAGCTCGGTGTGCGTGACCGTCTGTTCCAGCGGTGAGGTGAAATGGTTGTAGACGATGTGGACGCGGTCGACCGCGTCGCTCACGTAGAGCTCGATCAGACGACGGGCGATCGCCTCGGCATCGCCATAGGCCGGGCGATCGCTCTTGCCCTGCCACGTCTCGTGGAGTTCGTATCCGCGGAAGCGCAGCGTGCCGATGCCCTTCTTGCCGACCACCATGAGACGTGTGGCGACGTCGCGCCCGCGAAGCTCGCGCTCGAACTCGATGGCCATGCGCAACACGTTGGCGTTGAAGGCGCCGGCAAGCCCGCTGTCGCCGGTCATGACGACGAGCGCCGCGGTGCGCTCCTCGGCGTGTGTACGGAGCAGATCGAAGCCACCCGTGCCCTCGGCGTACGCGGCGAGGTCCATCATCATCTCGACCATGTCGATCGCGTACGGTCGCAGCGCCAGGATGCGTTGCTGCGCGCGGCGGAGCTTGGCGGTGGCGACCATCTCCATCGCCTTGGTGATCTTGCGCGTGTTCTGGACGGAGCCGATGCGCCGCCGGATGTGCTGCAACGAAGCCATGTTAGACGATCATCGAATGCGGCGTTTCGTGAGGCTCGTCGGGAGCGACCATCTTGTGGTATTCGAAGATCGCCGTGCGCAGATCGCCCTCGAGATCGAAGTCCAGCTCACCCTCGCGATGGATCGCCGCGAGCGTCTCCGCGTGCTCGGCCTTGAGGTGGTCGCGCAACCCGTCGACGAACTCGTGCACCTTTTCGACCGGGATATCGTCAAGAAAGCCCTGGGTGCCGGCGAAGAGGACGGCGACCTGCTCCTCCACCGGCATCGGCTGGAAGCGCGGCTGGTTGAGCGCCTCGACCATGCGCGTCCCGCGCGCGAGCGTGGCCAACGTCGTCTCGTCGAGCTCTGATCCGAACCCGGCGAACGCCTGCAGTTCGCGGAACTGCGCGAGGTCGATGCGCAGACGCCCGGCGACTTGCTTCATCGCCTTGATCTGGGCGTTGCCGCCGACGCGGGAGACCGAGATGCCGATGTTCACCGCCGGTCGCACGCCGGAGTAGAACAGGTCGCTTTGCAGGAAGATCTGCCCGTCGGTGATCGAGATCACGTTGGTCGGGATATACGCCGACACGTCGCCGGCCTGCGTTTCGATCACGGGAATCGCGGTGAGCGAGCCGCCGCCAAGCTCCTCGTTGAGCTTGCAGGCTCGCTCGAGCAAACGCGAGTGCAGGTAGAAGACGTCTCCCGGAAAGGCCTCACGGCCCGGCGGGCGACGCAGCAGCAGCGACATCTGCCTATACGCGTCGGCGTGCTTGGAGAGATCGTCGTAGAAGCACACCGCGTGGCGGCCGCTGTAGAGGAAGTACTCGCCCATCGCCGCGCCGGCGTAAGGCGCGAGGTACTTGAGCGGCGCCGACGCCGAAGCCGTGGCGGCGACAACGATCGTGTACTCCATGGCGCCGTACGACTCGAGCTTCTGCACGACCTGCATGACCGTAGAAGCCTTCTGCCCGATCGCCACGTAGATACAGATCTCGTTCTGGCCCTTCTGGTTGATGATCGTGTCGACGATGAGCGACGTCTTGCCGGTCTGGCGATCGCCGATGATCAGCTCGCGCTGACCGCGGCCGATGGGGATCATCGAGTCGATCGCTTTGATGCCGGTCTGCAGCGGCTCCTTGACCTTCTGCCGCTCGACGACACCGGGGGCCTTGAACTCGACCGGCCGGAAGGCCGACGCCTCGACCGGCCCCTTGTCGTCGAGCGGATTGCCGAGCGGGTCGACGACGCGACCGACCAGCGCCTCGCCGACCGGCACCTGGAGGATGCGGCCGGTGCGGCGCACGAGGTCGCCCTCTTTGATGAGCGTGTCTTCACCGAGCAGCACGGCGCCGACGTTGTCCTCCTCGAGGTTCAACACGAGGCCGGTGACCTGGTGCGGCAGGTCGAGCATCTCGGCGGCCATCGCGTTTCTGAGCCCGTAAATGCGGGCAATGCCGTCGCCGACCTCGAGCACCGTGCCGACCTCTTCGACTTCGACCTCGGCCTGGTAGTTCTCGATCTGGGACTTGAGGACCGAAGCGATCTCTTCTGGACGAAGCTTCACTACTCGCCACCTCTCACTTCTGCCGTAAGCAGTCTTTTTCGTAGTTGGGCAAAGCGAGAGCGCAGGCTCCCGTCGATGATCACGTCGTCGACGCGCAGCACGAGGCCGCCGAGGATCGCGGCGTCGGTGCGCGTGCTGATCGCGACCGGCCGGCCGGTCGCCGACTCCACGCGCGCCACCAGCGCCGCGGCGGTGGCCGGCTTGAGGTCGATCGCCGACGTGACCTCGAGGCGCACCGTACGCTCGCGCGCGGAAACGAGCCGCTCGTACTCATCGGCGAGGCCGGTCAACGCGGCGACACGGCCCTTCTGCACGAGGAGCTTGAGCGTGTTTGAGAGCAGCCTGTCGGCGCTCTCTGTGAGGCTGCCGACGACGCGCAGCTTGGCGGCCGTGTCGATCTGCGGGTTGAACAGCACGTTGCGCAACGCCGCGGACTTACCGAGAGCGGTGACGAAGGCGCGCAGGTCGCGGCGCACGCGATCGATGCTGCCGGCCTCGTCGGCGGCGGCGAACAGGCCGTTGGCGTAGACCCGCGTGACCTGTTCTTCGCTCAACCCTTGGACCCCATGCCGAGTTCGTCGAAATCGAGCTCGGCAAGCGCTTGCTGGATGAGGCGTTCGTGGTCGGCGTCCGTGAGGCTCTTGCCGGCGACCTTCTCGGCGGCGAGCAGCGTGAGGTCGGCGACCTGCTGCTTGATCTCCAGCAAGGCGGCGCGCGTGTCGCGCTCGATCTGCGCGCGCGCCTTGTCGACGGTGCGCTCGGCCTGCTGTTTGGCCTCGGCGAGGATCTCGGCCTTGGCCGAGTCCCCGGCCTTGTGCGAGCGCTCGAGGATCTCCTCGGCCTCGGCGCGCACCTTGGCGAGCGTCTGCTTGTACTCTTCGAGCAGACGCGCCGCCTCGGCGCGCGCCGCCTCGGCGGCCTCCATGCTCTCGCCGATCTGCGCGCGCCGCTGATCGATGATGCGCTGCAGCGGCCCGAACGCGTACTTCCAGAGCACGGCGACCGAGATGCCGAAGGTGATGAGGGTCCAGACCATCAGGCCCCACTGCGTGTTCAGCATGAAACTCTCTCTTCCCTGAGGATCGGAGTCGGACCGATGCTCACTTGGCGACGAAGATGAGGATCAGGGCGACGACGAAAGCATAGAGGGCGACGGCCTCGGTGACACCGATGCCGATGAACATGTTGGTGCGGATGTCGCCCGATACCTCCGGCTGCCGGGCGATGCCCTCGAGCGCCTTGCCGATCAGAATGCCCAGACCGACGCCGGGGCCGATCGCGCCCAATCCCATCGACAAGCCGGCGCCCAGCAACTTGGCGGCTGAAGCATCCATTCAATGACCTCCTGAGTACGACATACAGTCCATTTGACCTTAGTGCTCCTGTTCCAGCGCCCCGCCGATGTAGACGGCGGAGAGGATGGCGAAGATGAACGCCTGGATGACGGCGACGAAGATCTCGAAGAGGTAGATCATCGCCGATCCACCCTGGAGGATGGCCGCCGCGAGGTAACTCTGGAAGATCAGGGCCATCGCGAAGAACACGGCGAGGATCGCGTGACCGGCGACCATGTTGGCAAAGAGACGGACGGAGAGCGAGACCAGGCGGAAGATCTCGCTGACGCCGTGGATGACGAAGATGAACTCGCGCAACACCGGCGGCGCGCCCTTCGGCATCCAGTTCTTGAAGTAGTGCACCGGGCCGTTCTTCTTGATGCCGGCATAGTGTGTGAAGGCGAACGTGAAGAGCGCCAGGGTGAGCGTCACGTAGAGGTTGGCGGTGGCCGCATAGAAGCCCAGCTGATTGTGCTCGGCAAAGGGCAGCGGCACGAGCCCGATGACGTTGGACACAAGGACGAAGACGAAGGCGGCGCCGATGTAGGGGAACCACGTGTCGGCGCCGCTCTTCATGACGGAGCCGACGATGCCGTTGCGAGCGAGCTCGAACAGTCCTTCCATCGCGAGCTGAAAACGGCCCGGCCGGGCCTTAAGCGTGCGATTGATGACGAGCGCCGCCACAGCGATGACCGCGGTCGCGATCCACAGGTAGACCACCGCTTTGTTGATCGACAGGTCGACCGGGCCGACGTGCGGCAGCTTGACGATCGGCGTGAGCTCGAACTCCTTCGCCACTTCGAGCTGCTGCTTAGCCCTGCCGGGGATGAGCGCCAGGCCGACGAGCACGACGACGACACCGATCAGCTTGGCCCAGCGGGGCACGCGTTTCAGCATGGCGGTCTCACTTCCTGGCGACCGCGGAGAAGGCGAAGAGGCGCAGGAACGTGTACACCGTGAAGCTCGCGAGGAAGGCCACGGCGGCGGTCGCGAAGGCGGGGCGCTCGAGCACGCCGACGACGACCAGCGCTCCGAGGACGACCGCCAGGCGCAGCGCCATGCCACCCAGGGCGACTCCCAGCGCATGCGCGAACGTGCCCTCGTTGGCGCGCCGCAAAGTGAGCATGTCGAGCGCCCAGTAGACGATCACCAGGCCGGCTCCGAGCACGGCCGCCCAAACGGGGCGGCCGGCGGCCAGCGCCACGCCGGCGCCGGCGATCGTCACCGCGAGAAGAACGAACGGAACGAACAGTCGTTTCGTGATCGGCTCTGTCTCCTGCCTAGGGACTACTTGGTCTCCAGATAGATCGCGTACAACCCGACGGCGAAACCAACGAACACACCCACAATCGTGCACCAGGGGAATATGCCCGCCGCCCAGTCGATCGCACCGCCTACCGCGGCGCCCACCACCACTCCGGCGAGCATCGTGAAGGCGATCGACTCCGCCGAGACTGAGGGACTGCGACCGCGGGAATCGTCGGCGGACTGCTTATCGGGTCGTTCGCGCGGCATAGTATAGCCTACCCCCGCAAAGCGGAGCAATCTTGCCCGCTATGCACGGTCGTCATCACGGGAACGGTCGTCCTCGGCCGGACCGGCGGCGCCGGGCTCGTCGGCGGAGCGCTGGTCGCATCGCTCGTGGTCGAGCCCCGGCGAAATCGAGCGGTACTTGCTGAGCAGTTGCGCCATGTATGCGGTCGCGACCACCGCCCCGACCGCGAGCACGGCGATCGCCGGCACCGAGTTCAGCCGCATAGCGATCGCCAGGCCGTTGAGCATCAGACACCAGCCGTACAGGAGCAGGACGCTCTTGCGCTGCGAGAAGCCGACCACGAGCACGAGGTCGTGGTGCATGTGGTCTTGGCCGCTGGTGTAGAAGGGCACGCCCTTGCGCCAGCGGCGCCAAACGATCATGAACAGATCGACGAACGGCACGCCGAGCACGAGCAGCGGCAGCACGAGGGCGACCGTCGCCGTGCTCTTCATCACGCTCTGCACGCTGATCACGCCGAGGATGAAGCCGAGCAGCATCGACCCGGCGTCGCCCATGAAGATGCTCGCCGGGTAGAAGTTGAAGCGCAAGAAGGCGAAGGTCGACCCGCCGAGGATGGCGGCGACGATGCCCATCGAGCTGCGCGCCATCGAGAGCGCGATCACGCTGAATGTCAGGGCCGAGATCGCGCAGATGCCCGCCGCCAGGCCGTCGAGCCCGTCGATGAAGTTGACCATGTTGATGATCGCCGCCACCCAAAGGAGCGTGAAGATCACCGACACCCAGCCGGGCAGCCAGTAGATGTGACTCGTGAACGGCAGGCTCATGTGGGTGACGCGCATGTCGAACGCGATCGCCACGCCGATCGCCACGAGCTGGCCGGCGAACTTGAGCAGCGGCCTGATCTCGAAAAGGTCGTCGATGAGGCCGACCAGCGTGATGATCGTGCCGCCGACGAGGATGCCCTGGGTGGCACGGTCGAGCGGCCGCACGAGCACGAGCGTCGAGATCACGAGGCCGAAGAAGATCGCCAGCCCGCCGAGCAGCGGCGTCGCCAGCAGGTGCATGCGCCGGTCGTCGGAGGGCGTGTCGACGACCCCGGCACGGTGGGCGATCCGCGTCACCACCGGCGTGAGCAGGTAGACGATGACGGCGGCGAGCAGGAAGCCCAGTACCGCGGTCTGTACGGGGCGGTCGAGATGGGTCATGGGATCTCTGGCAGTTCCTCGTGATGGATGGCGACTCCCGCCTCGGCGAGCATCGACTGTGACAGATCGTCCGGATAGCCCTCGAGGTAGTGGATCTCGGTCACGCCGCAGTTGATCAGCATCTTGGCGCAGAGGATGCACGGGTGGAGCGTCGTGTACAAGGTGGCGCCCTCGAGAGCGACACCGTGGATCGCCGCCTGGATGATGGCGTTCTGCTCGGCGTGAATGGCGCGGCAGAGCTCATGCCGCTCGCCCGACGGGATGCCGAGCTGCTCGCGCAGGCAACCGACGTCGAGACAGTGCGCGGTGTTGCGCGGAGCGCCGTTGTAGCCGGTCGCGAGGATGCGCTTGTCGCGCACGAGGACCGCGCCGACCTGGCGACGAAGGCATGTGGAGCGCGTGGCGGCCTGGCGGGCCAGTTGCAGGAAGTACTCGTCCCAGCTGGGCCGATCACGCACGCGCCGAGTGCCTTCGTCGATGCTCATAGCCACTCGTAGAGCGGGAACCGCGCGAGGAGGGCGCCGACCTCCTCGCGCACGCGCGCCAGGGCCGAGGGGTCGTCACGACCGGCGAGCGCCCGCAAAATGAGCTCGCCCGTGTGTTGCATCTCGGGCTCGCCGAAGCCGCGGGTCGTGACCGCCGGCGAGCCCACCCTGATGCCGCCGGTCTCGGTCGGCGCATGGTCGTCGAAGGGCACGACGTTCTTGTTGACGGTGATGTTGACGCTCTGCAGCAGCCGCTGACACTCCTCGCCGGTGACCCCGAGGTTGCGCAGATCGATCAGGGCGAGATGTACGTCCGTGCCGCCAGACACGAGCCGCAGCCCACCGGCGGCGAGCGTGGCCGCGAGCGAGCGAGCGTTGGCGACGGTGCGCCGCTGGACCGCGGCGAATTCCGGCGTGGCGGCGATCTTGAAACAGACGGCCTTTGCCGCCATCACGTGCACGAGCGGGCCCCCCTGAAGGCCGGGAAACACGGCCTTGTCGATCGCCCGTGCGTGCTCCTTGCGGCAGAAGATGACGCCGGACCGCGGTCCGGCGAGGGTCTTGTGCGTGGTCGTCGTGACGATGTCGCAGTACGGGAACGGGCTCGGGTGCGCGCCGGCAGCGACGAGGCCGGCGACATGCGCCATATCGCACATGAGCAGCGCGCCGGCCTCATCGGCGATCTCGCGGAACGCGGCGAAGTCGATCGTGCGCGGATACGCCGTGTAGCCGCAGACGATGAGCTTCGGCTTGTGCGCGCGCGCCAGCGCGCGCACCTTATCCAGGTCGATCGTCTCGGTGTCGCGGCGCACGTGGTACGGCACGACGTCGTAGAACCGGCCCGAGTAGTTCACGCGCAAGCCGTGCGTGAGGTGGCCACCGTGGGCGAGCTCCATCGTGAGCATCGTGTCGCCGGCATCGAGCAGCGCGTAGTACGCGCTGATGTTGGCCGACGACCCCGAGTGTGGCTGCACGTTGGCGTGCTCGGCACCGAAGAGCTGCTTGCCGCGCTCGATCGCAAGCTTTTCGATCTCGTCGACGACCTCGCAGCCGCCGTAGTAGCGCGCCCCCGGGTAGCCCTCGGCGTACTTGTTCGTGAGCACCGAACCGGTCGCCTCGAGCACGGCGCGGCTGGTGAAGTTCTCGGAGGCGATGAGGTCGAGGCTCGTCTGCTGGCGGCGAAGCTCGGCGCGGAGAAGATCGTCGAGTTCGCCGTCGATCTGCGCGACGGTGCCGGCCCATATGGCGGCGAGCGGTCTACTCACCATCTGCGTCGGCCTCGGGCTCGTCGATCAACGCGATGCGGCGTACGTGACGGTCGCCCTCGAAGGGCGTCGCCATCCAGACCTCGGTGATCGCCAACGCCTCGTCTTCGGAGAGGATCCTGCCCCCGAGACAGAGAACATTGGCGTCGTTGTGGCGGCGCGACATCTCGGCAAGGTAGGGGGTGACGCAGTCGGCGGCGCGCACGCCGCCGTGGCGGTTGGCGGTGATGCACATGCCGATGCCCGTGCCGCACACCAGCACACCGCGCTCGACCGCGCCGCCGGCGACCGCCGCGGCCACGAGGTGCGCGTAGCTGGGATAGTCGACAGACTGCGTTTCGGAGTCGGTCCCGAAGTCAATGATCTCGTGACCGCGCGCGCGCAGATGCCTGACGACGGCGGCTTTGATCCTGAACCCGGCATGGTCGGCCCCGGCGGCGATCTTCACGGTCTACTCCCTGATCGTGCGTGTCTCGGGCGTACGCGCCGGCTTCGCGCGGCGGCCCGGAAGCACGCACGGGACCGGTGTCGAAGCCTTCCCCGGCAGATGCCGATTGTACCAGACTGCCGCCGGCGGGCGGGCGGCGCGGCGGCCACCGGCGGACCGCGCCGCCCGCCCGCCGCGGAGCCCGGCTGCCGCGAGCTAGAGCGTCAACTCGCCGGCCAGCACTGGAACGACGCGACCGCCGACGCGCACGCCGGTCACGCGGTCGCCCTCGGCGGTCACGGAGACAGAGATCTCGCTCGGGCGACCGCAGTGGCGCCCCTGGGCGATGACGGCGGTCGCATCGATCGCGAGCACGCCCTCGTGCGCAAGGTAGGCGGCCAGCGGCCCGGCGGCGCTGCCGGTCGCGGGGTCCTCGGGGATGCCTGCGAACGGCGCGAAGCAGCGTGCCTCGGCGAAAGGCGCGGCGGCGCCGGTCAGCGCGAACGGATAGAGCTCGGCCCAGCGCCGCTCGAAGGCGGGCAGCAGGTCGAGTACGTAGCCGCTGCGCGCGACGGCGTCGGTGTCGCGCAACGGGATGACCGCATACGGCAGGCCGGTCGAGACGACACGCGGCGCCAGGTCCGGGTGGAGGTCGGCCCCTGTGAGTCCGAGCACGGCGGCGGCCTCGGAGCGGACGATCTCGGCGCCGAACTCCGGCGCCGGCTGGTACATGACGGCGCCGACCGGTTCGCCGATCTCGACCTCGACGTCGACTCTGATTGGACCGACGTTCAGCTCAAGGACGACCGGTGTAACGGGGGTCTGCAGCCGCAAGACCCCCATGCGCACCAGAACACAGGCCGTGCCGAGGCTCGGGTGGCCGGCGAACGGCAGTTCCGTGCCCGGCGTGAAGATGCGCACGCAGGCGTCGCCCTCGCCTTCGGCCGGCCACACGAACGTCGTCTCGGAGAGGTTCATCTCGCGGGCGATCGCCTGCATCTGCTCGTCCGTCAAACCATCGGCATAGGGGAACACGGCCAGCGGATTGCCCGCGAAGCGGCGCTCGGCGAACACGTCGACCTGCATGAACGGCAGCGATCTCATGGCTTCGGCAGGTCCTCCCGCTTGCGCGCCAGCATCTCGGCGATCTCCGCTTCGTCCCAGACACCCGGACGCAGGATGCGCCACGAGCGGTCGCGGTCGAAGCACGTGAAGTCCACCACAGTCGACGCGCGACCGTCAACGGCGCCGCCGTCGAGGACGAGGTCGCAGCGCGCGAGCACGCTCGCGGCGACCTCGTCCAAGCTGCGCGGCGCCTCCCCCCCGCTCGGATTCGCGCTCGAGGCGAGCAGCGGGAACGGCAACGTCTCGAGCACGCGGGCGGCGCGCGGCCAGCGCGGCACGCGCACACCGAGGGACGCCACCGATTCCGTCTGCGCGCGACGCCCGAAGCCGCCCTTGAACGTGTGCGCGACTTCGCCCCGCGCCGCCGCCGGGAAGTCGTCCGGAAACGGGATCAGCAGCGTCACCGGACCGGGAAGCAGCCGATAGGCGACGTCACGCAGTCCCGGACTGATCGCCACCGTCCGCAGCAACACCTCGCGCGAGGGGAAGATGGTTTGCAGGGGCTTGTCGTCGGCGCGCCCCTTGGCGGCGGCGATCGCCGCCGCCGTGGCATCGCCGGGCGCGCCGCCGATGCCGTAGACGGTGTCCGTCGGAAAGCACGCAAGCCGCGCAGTGGCGATGGCGGCCGTGAGGCCGAGCGAGTCGGCCGGGGTCAAGCTCGCGAGGTCCATGCGTTGCTGATCGATCATCTCGGCTTCGCCGACAGCCCGTGCCTAGGCGGCGAGCTCAAAGGGGTCGCCGGCGTCGCGCAAGCCGACGAAGTTGACCCCCTTCACGACGCGGCCGTCGCGCACATCGAGACAGGGGACGATGCGCTTGCTCAGCACTACGCCAGGACGGTCTTGGCTTCGGACAGGGTGAAGGCGTTCTCGTACAGCGCCCGCCCGACGATCACGCCGATCAGGTTCTTGGCGTCGATCTGCTTGACCTTGCGCAAGTCGTCGAGCGTGCTGACCCCGCCGGAGAGGATGATCTCGACAGCGGTCGCCGCGCACAGCTCGGCCAGCTCCTCGAAGTTGGGACCCATCATCATGCCGTCGCGCGTGACGTCCGTGTAGACCACGCGCGTCACGCCGAGTTTCTCCAGCGTCGTCACGAAGCGCCGCGCCGTCATCTGACTGCGCTCCTGCCAGCCGTGTGTGGTCACCAGCCCCGCGTCGCAGTCGACGCCGACCACGAACCTGTCGCCGAGCCAGGCTCTTGCCGTCTCCATGAACTCCCCATTGACGATCGCCGCGGTACCGATCACCGTCCAGCGGATCTTGGTGCCAGCGACCAGCGCGAGGGTTTTCTCGCTGCGCACGCCGCCACCGTACTGCACGGGGATGCTGACCGAGTTGACGATGCGGTCGACGAGGTCGAAGTTGACGGGCTCCCCGGTGCGCGCCGCGTCGAGGTCGACGATATGCAGCACCTCGGCGCCCATCTCCTGCCAGTACATCGCCAGCGAGAGCGGGTCGTCGGAGAAGACCGTCGCCGAATCGAAATCGCCGCGGCGCAGGCGCACGGCCCTGCCACTCTGGATATCGATCGCGGGATACAGTCTCACGTGCTCCCCTTTTGCGCCGCATTGACGAAGTTGGCCAGCAGACGCAGGTCGACGCCGTAACTCTTCTCAGGATGGAACTGTACCGCGCAGACGTTGTCTCGCGCTACCGCGGCGACAATCTCGCCGCCGTAGTCGGTGACGGCGGCAATGATCGCGGGCCCGGCCGGCCGGGCGCCAGCTCAACTCGTTCCAGCCGATATGCGGCACCTTGAGCTTCGTCTGCTGGCGCTCGACGGTGCCGGCGAAGACGCCGAATCCCTGCCAACGTCCACCTTCGCCGCTGCTCTCGAAAAGCAGCTGCAGACCGAGACGGACGCCGAGGAACGGCGCGCGGGCGGCGCGAACGTACGCAGCGCCGCCACCGTCGCCGCCCGATCGTCACCGAGGAGGAGCCGCTTCACGCCGTCGCCACCAG
>PKYG01000129.1:46882-65743 GCA_003132585.1 Actinomycetota bacterium | reverse complement strand
TCGACGATGCCGTCGGCGAGACCCACCTGCGGCGCCAGCTCGACCGAGCCGTGCAACGGTACGACCTGAACCTGGCGCCCGGTCTGAGCGAAGTAGTCGCGGGCGACGCGCGGGTACTTGGTCGCCACGCGCAACCGTCCGAGGCGTTCGGCGCGGCGCCGGTCGCCGCCGCGCGGCGCCGCGTACACCAGTCGACACGGGGCGATGCCCAGGTCGAGCAGCTCGTACAGCTCGCGGCGCTGCTCGAGCAGAAGGTCCTTGCCGGCGATGCCGATGTCGGCTGCGCCGAGCTCGACATAGGCCGGCACGTCCGACGGCCGCACGGTCAGGACCGTGCTGCCGTCGTCCAGCGTGAAGACGAGATGGCGAGAGTCCTCGCGCAGCGCGTCGACGGGCACGCCGGCACCGGCGAGAAGATCGAGCGACGGCGCGAACGGAGCGCCGCACGCCAGAGCGATGCGCAAGCTCATCTGGCTCTCAGCGCGCGCAGCACGTCCTGCCACGAGCCGTGCACGTCCCGGCCATCTGCCAGCTCGAGGTGATACTGCCCGCCGGCGCGCATCAGCGACGGCGGCGCCGGTCTCTCCCGGCCAGCCGGCTGCGCCGCGACAGCGACGCCGGCGCGGCGCAGCTCAGCTACGCGATCTGGCTCGTCGAGCCCGCCGACGAACGCGATCGCCTCCGACCCCGTGGCGATGCCGACGCCCTCTTCGGTGAGCGCCTCGTGCAAACGGTCGACGCTGACCGCGAATCCGACCGCCGGGATGTCCCAGTCGAACTTCGCCATCAGCCCGTCGTAGCGCCCGCCCGAGGCGATCGGAAAGCCCACGCCGGGGGCGTACGCCTCGAAGATGATGCCGCTGTAGTAGTCGATGTCCTGGAAGAGCCCGAAATCGTAGGTCACGGCGTCGCCGAAACCGGCCTTCTCGACGAGCTCGTGCAGCTCCTCGAGATGGGCTACGGCGCCCTCCATCTCATCCGTCGAAGCGAGTTTGCCGGCCTGTGCCAGCACCTCGTCCCCGCCGGCGAGCTCGAGCGCCTTTTGCATCGCGCGGCGCGCCTCGTCGGCGACCCCGCTGTGGCTGACGATCGTCTCGAGCAGCGGATAGTCGCGATCGGCGAGTGCCGTGAGGATGTCGGCGCTCGCCTCCGCCGGCAGCTTGAGCGAAGCGACCAGCGCGCTGTGGAATGCGACCGTGCCGATCGCCACCTTGAAGCCCTTGAGGCCAGTGGCGGCGAGCGCGTCGCAGAGCAGCGTCACGCACTCCGCGTCGGCGGCCGGCGAGTGCAGGCCGAGCAGTTCCACACCGGCCTGCACGAACTCCCCGTCCTGACCCCGGTGCGGCGCCAGCGGCCGGAACGAGTTGGAGAAGTACGAGAAGCGCAGCGGCAGCGGCTTGTCGCGATAGCGCGACGAGGCCAGCCGCGCGACCGGCACGGTCATGTCGGTACGCAGCATCAGCACCCGGCCCTGCTCGTCGAAGAGCCGGAAGCCGGCCCGCAGCGTGTCGTCGCCGGCGCTCGCCAGCGTGTCCGCGAACTCGAGCGTCGGCGTGCGTACCTCGCCGTAGCCGTAGGCGGCGAAACGCCCGCGCACGGCCTCTTCTATGGCGTGCAGCTCGGCGGCTTCGCCAGGCAACACGTCGCGCATGCCTTCAGGGATCATCGTCCGGCCCTCCTTGCCCGCGTTCCCCGCGGGAGAACAAAGTCTACGGCAAAGCCAGGGAGCGCGGAAGGGCGAGAGCGTTCGCCGGCCGCGCGGCGCAGCCGGCTAGCGGCCGACGCCGATGCAGCTCTCGCCGAGCAGCGCTTTGAGTTCCGCGTAAAGTCCCGGCGCGGGGGCGACGCGGAACGCGTCGCCGATGCGCAGCCGGACGCGCTTCTCGCCGGTGACCATCTGCAGCACGACCGGCACCTCGCCGGGGAAATCGGCGAGGATCTGCTTGAGTTCGTCGAGCAGGCCGGGGTGCAGCTGCGCGGCATCGACGGTCACCGCGAGCGGCCGCGATTCGCTGACGCCGCCGAACGGCCGCACCTCCATCACGATCAGCTTCACGTCGTCGGCGCTCTTGCGGTCGAGGCGCCCCCTGATCACGTCGTCGGCGCTCTTGCGATCGAGGCGGGCCTTGACCTTGACGATGTTGTCCTCGATGAGCAAGTCCTTATGCTGCTCGTAGACGGTCGCGAAAGCGACCGCCTCGCAACCGCCGTCGACGTCCTCGAGGCGAAAAACGAGCATCACGCCGCCACTCTTGGTCGCCTTGCGCTGCAGGTTGGAGATGATGCCGCCCGTCCAGAGCACGCTGCCGTCGAGGCTGTCGGCGAGCTGGCCGACCGGCACGTCGACTTCGTCGCGAAGCTGGTCGCGCAGACCCTGGAGCGGGTGCGCGGAGACGTAGAGACCGAGCGCCTCTTTCTCGAAGCGCAGCAGCGCTTCGCTTTCGAACTCATCACGCGGCACCGGCGGGTGCTGCACGCTGGTCTCGTCCACGTGGGCGTCGAAGAGGCCGCCCTGGCCTTGGGCGGCGTCCTTGCGCCGGCGTTCGCCGGCGCTCATCGCCGCCGCCAGCACCTGTAAAGTGCCCATGCGCGTGTCGCCGGTCGAGTCGAAGGCCCCGCTCTTGATCAGCGCTTCGAGCGTGCGTTTGTTGACGAGACTGGAGTCGACCCGCGCGCAGAAGTCGTAGATCGAGGCGAACGGTGCGTCGGCGCGCACCACGATGATCGCCTCGATCG
Organism: Actinomycetota bacterium; assembly: GCA_003132585.1. GTDB lineage: Bacteria > Actinomycetota > Thermoleophilia > UBA2241 > UBA2241 > PALSA-647. Next base: position 63,007 of record PKYG01000129.1, on the reverse strand, counting down.
CTCCCCTGCCGACGCCCTTCACGGCGTTCAGGCCGAAGCGGATCTTGTCCTCCACCACGGTGAATCCGACATCGCTCTCGTTGACGTCGGGCGGCAGCACCTCGATGCCCATCTCGTGACACTCGTTGACGTAGAACGGCACCTTGTCCTTGGTGTTCATCACACTCGAGATAACGGCCGCCATGTACTCCACCGGATAGTTCGCACGCAGGTATGCCGTGCGATAGCTGATCAGCGCGTAGCAGGCGGCGTGGCTCTTGTTGAACGAGTAGTCACCGGTGGCCTCGAAGTTGCTCCACAGCTTGCGCCCGATATGCTGCGGGATGCCGTTCGTGCGCAGACCCTCCATCAGCGGTTCCCTGAGGGTCGCCATGAGCTTCTTGTCCTTCTTGCCGATCGCCTTGCGCAGGTCGTCGGCCTGCGCCGGCGAGAAGCCGCCGAGGCGGCGGGCGATCGCCATGTACTGCTCCTGGTAGATCGTCACACCGTGCGTCGGCTCAAGCAGCGGGCGCAGGCGGTCGTCGTCGTAGGTCACGGATGACGGGTCGTGCTTGCCGCGCGCATAGGCGGAGATGTACTGCATCGGCCCCGGACGATAGAGCGCGTTGAGGGCGATGAGGTCTTCGAACTGGGTCGGCCCGACCTCACGCAGCGCCTCGCGCATGCCCGGGCTCTCGAACTGGAACACCCCGGTGGAGTCGCCGCGCGCGAGCATCGTGTAGGTGGCGGCGTCGTCGAGCGGCAGCGTGGCCATGTCGATGATCACATCGCGGCCCTTGTGCAACAGATCGAGCGCCGCTTCGATGACATCGAGGTTGCGCAGACCGAGGAAGTCCATCTTGAGCAGGCCGAGCTTGGCAACGTCGTCCATGCTGAACTGCGTGACGAGCTCGGCGGCGCCCTTCTGCTGGAGCGGCATGTAGTCGGTGAGCGGCCGGTCGCTGATGACCACACCGGCCGCGTGGATCGAGTCGTTGCGGATCAGCCCTTCGAGCTTGCGCGCGAGGTCGACGACCTCACGCACCTGCGGGTCGCCGTCGTAGGCCTGACGCAACTCGCTGCCCGGCGCCAGCGCCTGCTCGAATGTCGCCGGCGGCGCTTGCTCGGGGATCATCTTGGCGATGCGGTCGCCAACGGCATAGGGCAGGCCCATCACGCGCGCCGAGTCTCGCGTAGCGGCGCGCGCCGCCATCGTGCCGAAGGTGATGATCTGCGCCACCCGGTCGCGGCCGTACTTGCGCGCCACGTAGTCGATGACTTCGTCGCGGCGCGCCACCGAGAAGTCCATGTCGATGTCGGGCATCGACTTGCGCCCCGGGTTGAGGAAGCGCTCGAAGAGCAGGTCGTACTTGAGCGGGTCGAGGTCGGTGATGTTGAGCGCGTACGAGACGATGCTGCCGGCGGCAGATCCGCGGCCCGGACCGACGGCGATGCCCGAGTCCTTGGCGAACTTGACGAAATCCCAGACGATCAGGAAGTAGGCGCTGAAGCCCATCTCGCTGATCGTCTTCAGCTCGAACTCGAGGCGCTCGCGCACCTCGGCCCCGGGGTTCTCGCCGTAGCGCGCGACGATGCCGTCCTCGCAGAGGTGGCGCAGGTAGCTGTTCTCGTCGTCGCCCTCGGGTACCGGGTAGCTCGGCAACAGGATGCCGCCGAGCTGCAACTCGACGCTGCAGCGGGCGGCGATCGCGAGCGTCGTGTCGCAGGCCTCCGCGTGGCCGGCGAAACGCTCGCGCATCTCCACCGGCGACTTGAGATAGAACTCGTCGCTGCCGTAGCGCATGCGGTTCTCTTCCGCGAGCAGGCTCCCAGTCTGGATGCAGAGCAGCGCGTCGTGCGCGTGCGCGTCGTCGTGGCGCAGGTAGTGGACGTCGTTCGTAGCCACGGTGCGCAAGCCGGCACGCTTCGCAATGGCGACCAGTTTCGGCAGCAGCTCGCGCTGCTCGGGCAGACCGGCGTCCTGTAGTTCGACGAAGGTGTTGTCGGCGCCGAAGATCGCCGCCAGACGCTCGATCTCGGCGAGCGCCGCGTCGTCGTTGCCGTCGCGCAGCAACCGCGCCGTGCGACCGGTCAGGCAGCCGCTCAGGCAGATGATGCCGGCGCTGTGCTGCGCGACCAGCTCGAGGTCGGCGCGCGGCTTGACGTAGTAGCCCTCGAGGTAAGCCGCGGTCGAGAGCTTGACCAGGTTGGCGTAGCCCTCGTTGTTCTCGGCGAGCAGCGTGAGGTGAAAGCGCTCTTCGCGGCCGCCGCCGCGACGGTGCCGGTCGTCGACGACGTAGAGCTCGATGCCGATGATCGGCTTGACCGGCGCGACGGCCTTGCTGTCGCGCTTCTTCTCCGTTGCCGCGGTGTAGAACTGCACGGCGCCCGCCAGCGAGCCGTGGTCGGTGAGCGCCACCGCGTCCATGCCAAGCTCGCGCACACGATCGATCAGCGCCGGCACACGGCAGAAGCCATCGAGGAGCGAGAACTCGCTGTGGACGTGAAGATGGACGAATCCGGAAGCCATCGGCGACTCTGATTCTAGCACGGCCCGCCGATGCGGCCGGCGGTGGAGTCGGCTGGGAGGCGGCGAGGGGGACCGGCTACGGTCGCCGGCGCCGGCTCACCCTGCGCGCGAGGCGGTCGAGGGCGAGGGCGCTGCCGGCGCGATCGGTCAACATCGCCGCCGGCAGCGCCCTGATGCAACCTGCTCCCGAACACGACAGCAGCGGCGTCATCACGTGCTGCACCTGTAGCGTGGCCCGGGACGGCGGGCCGACTGCGGGCAGCGCGTCGAGATAGCGCCGCGCCAGTCGATCGCGGCGCCCGCGCGGCTGCAGGGCGGTCGCCGCGGCGGCGGGACGCCAGTCGAGCCGCCGCCCAGACTGCCACGCGGCGTAGGCGAGCGTCGGCCCGAGACCGGCGCGCGCGGCGACATCGGCGGCGCCGCGCCATTCGTCCGTCGACAGAGCGCGCCCGACGAAGGCGACGTCGAGCAAAGAGCGCACATGGAAGACCTCGTGCGCGGCATGTGCTGCGCAGACAATGAGCTGCCACGGCGGGCTCGGCGCCGGCAGTCGGCGGCCACCACGACGACCTCTTCGCCGGCGCCGATCAGCTCCGCCGCATCGAGCCAGCCGATGCCCGGGCGAAGCACGGCCCAGTGCAGGTCGATCGTCGGCCACGCCCGGTCCCACGTCAGTGGCAACGAGTAGAACCAGCGCCGCGCATACCACTCCGGCATCGTTTTGTGCCGCGCCGTCAGACCAAAGTCGCCAAGCGCCTCGCGGGCGAGTTCGAAGTCGCGCGACGCGACGAGCAAGTCGACATCGACCGAGACACGCGCCGCGCCTGGCCAGTAGCGCGCCGCCAGCGCCGGCCCCTTGAGGGTGACGCAGGGTACACCGGCGGCGGCCAGCCGCGCCACACACGCCGCGGCCGCGTGCTCGACAGTGGTCGCTTGCACGAAAGCTACACGCTGACGCGCAACGAGCGTGGGATGCGTCGCGCCGTGGCGCACGGCAAGGTCCTCGAGGCGCGCGCGCACGAGCAGATCGGCGAACTCATCGTCGAGCGCGCCGAGGCCGGCCTCACGCCGGGCGACAACAGCGCGCAGCCACGCGAAGAGCCGTCCTTCGGCGGGCGTGACCGCCGGCGGCCGCCATTCGCCGGCGGCGCCGGTCGGTCGAACCGTCTCGCCGTCGCCGGCAGCGGGTGAGCGACGGTCAGCAGACGTGTCGACGGGGCGGCTCACAGCACGGGGTTGGTGAGCTGCCCCACGCCTTCGACCGCGACGCTCACAGTCTGACCGGACTGCAGCGGACCGACGCCGGGGGGCGTGCCGGTCATGATTACGTCGCCCGGTTCGAGGGTCATCACGCCGCTCGCGAACGCGAGCAGTTCGAGCGCCGACACGATCATGTCGGCGACGAAGCCGTGCTGCACCTCGACACCGTCGACGCAGGTGCTGACGCACGCCTCCGCTGCAGGCGCCTCCGGCACGACCCAGGGACCGAGCGGGCAAAAGGTGTCGAAGCTCTTTGCGCGCGTCCATTGCCCGTCGATCCTCTGCAGGTCGCGCGCCGTCACGTCGTTGCCGCACGTGTAGCCGGCGACGTACTGCGCCGCTTCGTCCGCGGCCACTTGCTTGCAGCGCCGCCCCACGACCAGCACAAGCTCGGCCTCGTAGTCGACCTGGCGTGAACGGGCCGGGCGCACGATCGCTTGACCCGGCCCGATCACCGCTGTCGCCGGCTTCATGAAGAGGATCGGCTCAGCCTGCACGGCCATGTCAAGCTCGGCGGCATGAGCGCGGTAGTTAAGGCCAACGGCGACGATCTTGCCGGGCGCGACCGGCGCCAGCACCGTGAGCCCCGCGAGCGGCGCGACGCCGGTCTCGCGGGCACCGTCCTCGTAACCGGGCCGATCGATGAATCGCACGGCGGCGTCCTCAACGAAGCAGTGGCGCACCTCACCGTCGGCGAGCACACGGCCGAAGGCCGGCCGCGCCGTTCCCACTACTCCTCCCGGCCGCGCAGCATGCCGAACTCGATCGAGTCGACGAGCGCGTCCCAGCTCGCCTCGATGATGTTCTCGCTGACGCCGATGCTGCCCCAGCTCTCCTCGCCGTCGCTGGCGTCAAGCAGCACGCGCGTGACGGCGCCGGTGCCCTTGTTCTCGTCGAGGATGCGCACCTTGTAGTTCACGAGCTCGATCTCCGACAGATGCGGGTGTGTCTTGGCGATCGCCTGGCGCAGGGCGGTGTCGAGCGCGTTGACGGGGCCGTTGCCCTCGGCCGTGCTGATGATGCGCTCGCCGCCGACGTGGATCTTGATCGTCGCCTCGCACACCGCCTTGCCGTCCTCGCGTTTCTCGACGAGCACGCGGAAGCTCTCGAGGCGGAACAGGGGTTCGTACGGCTTGATCTCATTGCGCAGGAGGAGCTCGAACGACGCGTCGGCCGCCTCGTAGTGGTACCCGCGATGTTCGAGCTCCTTGAGACGCTTGAGCACGTCGGCGACGCGCTCGTCGTCGCCCTCGAGTTTGAGGCCCATGTCTTGCGCCTTGCGCAGCACGGCGCCCTTTCCCGAGAGCTCGGAGACGAGCACGCGCTGCGTGTTGCCGACCTTGGCCGGGTCGATATGCTCGAACGTCTGCGGGGCGGCCTCGACGGCGGCCACGTGCAGGCCGCCCTTGTGCGCGAACGCCGTGCGGCCTACGTACGGCTGGTGCCCCCACGGGGCGACGTTGACGATGTCGGCGACGAAATGCGAGACCTCGGTGAGTCGCTCCAGCTGCTCACCGCTGATCGCCGGGATGCCCATTTTGAGCACGAGCGCAGGGATGATCGAGGCCAGGTCGGCATTGCCGCAGCGCTCGCCGTAGCCGTTCATCGTGCCCTGCACCTGCACGGCGCCGGCTTCGACCGCGACGAGGCTGCCGGCGACGGCGCAGTCGCTGTCGTTGTGGATGTGCGCGCCGACGGCGGTCGCCGTGGCGGCGACCACGGCGCGCACGGTCTCGGCCACCTGGCCGGGCAGCGAGGAGCCGTTGGTGTCGCACAGGCAGAGCACCTCGGCGCCGGCGTCGGCCGCCGCCGCGAGCGTCTTCAGCGCGTAGTCGGCGTCCTCGCGCCAGGCGTCGAAGAAGTGCTCGGCGTCGTACACGACGCGCTTGCCGTGCCGGCGAAGGTAGCTCACCGAATCGGTGATCATGCGCAGGTTCTCCTCGCGGCTCACGTGCAGCACCCTGGCAAGGTGGAGCGACCAGGTCTTGCCGACGATGGCGACGATGTCGGGGAACGACTCGGCGAGCACGCGCAGCCCGGCATCGTCGTCCGCTTCCACTCCCTTGCGCCGCGTCGTGCCGAAGGCGACCAGCTCCGCCGTCTGCAGCTTCTCGCTCGCCATGCGCTCGAAGAACGCGATCTCTTTCGGGTTGGACGCCGGAAAGCCGCCCTCGATGAAGTGCATGCCGAGCTCGTCGAGTTTGCGCGCGATGCGCACCTTCTCCTCGACGGAGACCGACATGCCCTCCTGCTGCATGCCGTCGCGCAGCGTCGTGTCGTAGAGCTGCACTCTGTCCGGAGCCGGCATCACTTCACCGTCCTTCTGCGTGGCGGGGACTCTGCCTACTCGCTGTCGTTCACGTACTCCAGGTAGTGATCGAACTCCTCGTGGCGCCCGGAGATGATCGCCCGGAACTTGTCCTGGATGGCACGCGTGAGAGGACCAGGCTCGCCGATCGCGTGGTCGTCGATCTCGCGGATCGGCACCACTTCGGCCGCCGTACCGGTGAAGAACAGCTCGTCCGCCAGGTAGAGATCGGAGCGCGCCATGTTGTGCTCGACGACCGCGTGACCGAGCGACACGGCGATACTCATCACCGTGTCGCGTGTGATGCCGGCGAGGATGCCGGCGGCGAGCGGAGGCGTCGAGATAACGCCGCCGCGCACGCAGAAGATGTTCTCCCCGGAGCCCTGAGTGACGAAGCCGTGGCGATTGAGCATCACGGCTTCGTCGTAGCCGGCTTCGGTAGCCTCCACCTTGGCGAGGATGCTGTTCAGATACTGACCACAGGCCTTGGCGGCCGGCGGGATGGAGTTCGCGTCGAGGCTCTGGATACTGGAGACCTTAGCGCGGATGCCGTGCTTGATGCCCTCCTCGCCGAGGTAGGCGCCCCACGGCCACACGGCGATCGCGCAGTCGACCGGCGCCTTCAGCGGGTAGAGACCCATCTCGCCGTAGCCGCGGTACACGATCGGCCGGATGTAGCACTCGTCGAGCTTGTTCGCGGCGATCACTGCTTTGGTCGCCGCGGCGAGCTCGGCGGTGTGGTACGGGATGTCCATGAAATAGAGCTTCGCCGAGCGGCGCAAGCGCTCCAAATGGTCCGTCAAGCGGAAGACGGCCGGCCCGCGACTGGTCTTGTAGGCACGGATGCCCTCGAACACGCCGGAGCCATAGTGCAGCGCGTGGGTGAGGACGTGGACCTTCGCCTCTTCCCACGGTACGAGCTTGCCGTTCATCCAGATCTTGTCGACTGCCGGGATAGGCATCTCTCCTCCTTGCTTCCTTCGACCCGAACCGTTCAGGCCGTTCGTTTGCTCTTGGTTGGCGCGGTGCTGCGGCGGGCGCGCATCGCGTCAGCTCCTGCGCAGCTGCGCGACGATGCGCGCCGTCATCTCTTCGGTGCTCAAAGCCGCTTCACCAGGCGCGGCGATGTCGGCGGTGCGCGCGCCTTGCTCGAGCGCCGTCTCGACGGCGCTCTCGACGGCGCGCGCCGCCTCCCGCTGCCCAAAGCTCAGGTCAAGCATAAGCGCCGCCGAGAGGATTGTCGCGCATGGGTTGACGATACCCCGGCCGGCGATGTCCGGCGCCGAGCCGTGGATCGGCTCGTAGAGCGAGACGCCGCCGGCGCCGACACTCGCCGAGGGCAGCATGCCGATGCTGCCCGTGAGCATCGCCGCCTCGTCGGAGAGGATGTCGCCGAACAGGTTCTCGGTGGCGATCACGTCGAACTGGCGCGGATCGCGGATCAGCTGCATCGCGCAGTTGTCGACGAGCATGTGACGCAGCTCGACGCCGGGGTGTCGCGCGGCGACCGTCTCCGTGACCGCGCGCCAGAGGCGCGACGACTCGAGCACGTTCGCCTTGTCGACCGAGTGCACGAGCTTGCGCCGGCCCTCGGCCATGGCGAACGCGTAGTCGACGAGGCGCGCGACCTCCGCTTCGGTGTAGATCATCGTGTCGTAGGCGCCGTCGGCGGTGCGCTCGCTCTCGCCGAAGTAGACCCCGCCGGTGAGCTCGCGCACGACCATGATGTCGACGCCGGCGATGATCATCCGCCTTGAGCGAGCTGTTGTGCGCAAGGGCGGCGAAGCTCTTCACCGGCCGCAGGTTGGCGAAGAGCTCCAGGCCCTTGCGCATGCCGAGCAGACCCTGCTCGGGGCGCGGCCTGGCCGGGTCGGTGGTGTCCCAGTCGGGGACCGCCGACGGCCCCGAGCAGCACGGCGTCGCACGTGCGGCAGCGCTCGATCAGGCCGTCTTCCATCGGCTCGCCGACGGCGTCGATCGCGCATCCACCGATCAGCCCCTCCTCGTAGACCAATTCCGAGGCCGAAGCGCTCGCCGACGACGGCGAGCACGGCGAGCGCCGCCGCGACGATCTCCGGTCCCACGCCGTCGCCGCGCAGGAGCATCACCCTATAGGTCTTGGCCGGCTCAGCCACGGGCGCCGCTCTCCTTGAGCTGCGCGGCGACATACGGCAGCAGGCCACCGCGCGCGATCAGCTCCTGCATGAACGGCGGGAACGGCTCGGCGGCGTACATCGTGCCCCGCGTCACGTTCTCGACCGTGCCGGCGGCGAGGTCGACGCGCAGGCGGTCGCCGGCTTGCGCCGCGGCCGCCGCCTGCGGGCAGACGACGATCGGCAGGCCGGTGTTGATCGCGTTGCGGTAGAAGATGCGCGCGAACGAGGCGGCGACGACGCAGCTCACGCCGGCCGCCTTGATTGCCACCGGGGCGTGCTCGCGCGAGGAGCCGCAGCCGAAGTTTTCGGCGGCGACGATGATGTCGCCCAGTTGCACGCGACGCACGAACTCGGTGTCGATATCCTCCATGCAGTGGGCGCCGAGCTCGGCCGCGTCGCTCGTGTTCAGATAGCGCGCCGGGATGATGACGTCGGTGTCGACGTCGCGGCCGAACTTGTGCACGGTGCCTTCGAGGATCATCGCGCGCGCCCCTTGCTCAAGACCATCTCCGGCGTAGCGATGTGCCCGGCGATCGCCGAGGCCGCCGCCACGTACGGGCTCGCCAGGTAGACCTCGCTGGTGACGTCGCCCATGCGGCCGACGAAGTTGCGGTTGGTCGTCGACACGCAGCGTTCGCGGGCGGCGAGCACACCCATGTGCCCGCCGAGGCAGGGTCCGCAGGTCGGCGTGCTGAACGCGCCGCCGGCCTCGATCAGCGCCTGCATCGTGCCGTCGGCGGCGGCGTCGAGGCAGACCTGCTGGGTGCCCGGCAGGATGATCAGGCGCACGTTCGGATGCACCCTGCGACCGCGCAGGATCTCGGCCGCCTGACGCAGATCTTCGAGGCGGCCGTTGGTGCACGAGCCGATCACTACCTGATCGATCGCCGTGTCGGCGAGCGCCGCCGCCGGCGCCGTGTTGGCTGGCAGGTGCGGCTTGGCAACCGTCGGTTGGAGCTCGGCGACGTCGATCTCCAGCGTGCGCGCGTAGGCGGCGTCGGCGTCGCTGGCGAACACGACGCCGGGGCGCCGGGCGCGACCGGCGAGATAGGCGGCGGTCGTGGCGTCGGGCGCCACGACGCCGCTCTTGGCGCCGGCCTCGATCGCCATGTTGCACATCGTGAAGCGGCCGTCCATGCTCAGCGCCGCGATCGCTTCGCCGGCGAACTCCATCGCCTGATAGAGGGCGCCGTCGACGCCGATCAGGCCGATCGTGTGCAGCACGAGGTCCTTGCCGGTGATGTACTTCGGCAGCGTGCCGGAGTAGACGAACCGGAACGACTCCGGCACGCGCAGCCAGACCTTGCCCCACGCCATCGCCGCGGCGAAGTCGGTGGAGCCGACCCCGGTCGAGAACGCCCCGACGGCGCCGTACGTACACGTGTGCGAATCGGCGCCGACGATCACGTCGCCCGGCGAGACGAGCCCCTGCTCGGGCAGCAGCACGTGTTCGATGCCCATGCGCCCGACCTCGAAGTAGTTGACGACGGCATGCTTGCGGGCGAACTCGCGCAGGATCTTCGCCTGCCCGGCCGACTTGACGTCCTTGTTCGGCGTGAAGTGGTCGGGCACGAGCGCGATCTTGGCGGGGTCGAAGACATGCTCGAACCCCGCCTTCTCGAACTCGGCGATCGCCATCGGCGCGGTGATGTCGTTGGCGAGCGCCAGGTCGACGGGCGCCTCGATGATCTGTCCGGGCTGCACTTCGTCGAGCCCGGCGGCCCGGGCGAGGATCTTCTCGGTTATCGTCTGCGCCATCAGGCCTCCCCCGCCGCGGCGGCGTTGTTCAGCGCGCGAACGTACGCCTTCGCCGAAGCTTCCATCACGTCGTAACTCACTGCCTGACCGTTGAACGAGCGGCCGCCGACCTCGACCGCGACACGCACCTCGGCGAGCGCGTCCTTGCCGGCGGTGACCGACCGCACCTGGTAGTCGGCAAGGCTGCCCTTCATGCCGACGGCGTTGTCGATCGCCTTGAAGATCGACTCGACGGCGCCGTTGGAGAAGCTCCTGCCGCGCTTGCGGCGGCCGCGCACGTCCACGTCCACCTGGCTGGTGGGGATGATCGCCGAGCCCGCCTGCGTGACGAACGACTGCAGCGTGAAGTGGTCCTGGCGCTCGCGGATCTCTTCGCTGACGAGCGCCTCCAGGTCGAGCACCGTCACCGTCTTCTTCTTGTCGGCGATGCTCTTGAAGCGGTGGAAGGCTTCGTCGAGCTCGGTGTCCGAGAGCTGATAGCCGAGCTCGGCAAGCTGGGCGCGCAAGGCATGGCGCCCGGAGTGCTTGCCGAGCACCAGGTCGCTCTCGGCGAGGCCGACGTCGCCCGGCTTCATGATCTCGAACGTCTCTGCCCTGGTCAGCAGCCCCGCCTGGTGGATGCCCGACTCGTGGGCGAAGGCGTTGCGGCCGACGATCGCCTTGTTGCGCTGGATCGTGTAGCCGGTGAGCGTGCTCACGAGGCGGCTGGTGCGGGCGATCTCCTCGGTGTGCACGCCGGTACCGACGCCGAAGACGTCGCCGCGCGTGCGGATCGCCATCACGACCTCTTCGAGGGCGGCGTTGCCGGCGCGCTCGCCGATGCCGTTGACGGCGCATTCGACTTGCGTCGCGCCGGCACGCACCGCGGCGAGCGAGTTGGCCGTCGCCAGGCCGAGGTCGTTGTGGCAGTGCACGCTCACGGTGACGTCCTCGAGCGCCGGACACAGCCGGTACTGCTCGTGGATGAAGTCGCCCCACTCGAGCGGCAGCGCGTAGCCCACCGTGTCGGGCACGTTGATCGTCGTCGCGCCGCACTCGATCGCGATCGCGAAGATCTCGGCGAGGAACTCCGGCTCGGAGCGGCTGGCGTCCATCGCGCTGAACTCGACGTCGGCGTCGGCATGCGTTGCCGCAAGATCACGCGCCAAAGAGACCATTTCGCGCGTGATCTTGCGTACCTCGTCCGGCGTCTTCTTGATCTGGTACTTCATGTGGATCGGGCTCGTCGAGATGAACGTGTGGATGCGCGCCCGCTCGGCTGGCTTGACCGCGTCCCAGCAGACGCGCACGTCCTTCTCGATGGCGCGCGCGAGCCCGGCGATGCGCGCGCCCTTCACCTCGCGGGCGATCTCCTTGACGCTCTCGAAGTCCTCCGCCGAGGAGATCGGAAAGCCCGCCTCGATGATGTCTACTCCGAGGCGCGTCAGCTGGTGCGCGACCTCGAGTTTCTCGCCTCGGTTCATGCTCGCGCCCGGCGCTTGCTCGCCGTCGCGCAGGGTGGTGTCGAAGATCTTGATGTATCGGCTGCTCACTGTTACCTGCACCTCCTCAAGGGCACGTCGAAGCCCAGGGGGAAAGAATCTGAGTGGAGATCCTTCAGAGAGAGATGGCCACGAAGGCCACGCAGGTGTCTACACATCCCCCCGAAGGGGGAGCAGGAGGAGCAGGGCGCCGCGCAGGGACCGGACATCGATCGGACCCTCCAGACTGCATTCGCTTGTCGTGTGGCGGCGCATAGTCTTGGGATTGTATGCGCGATGCTTGCGCTCGCGCAAGCATCGCGCCCATTCTCGTCCTCCGGCGGCGGCCTCGTGCCCGCGCCGCCCCGACCTAAAGCGCGGCGTCTCTCTCTGACGACCCGCCGCGCTCGCGACGACCGCTCTCCGCGCTGAGCATGCCGAACATGTACAGCGTCAGGTAGACGAAAAGGAAGAGCACCGCGAACAGCAGGCAGAACCCGATCAACTGCATACCGGCCGGGTCGCCGGCGCGATCGAAGAGCTGCGAGGTGAGCGAGGCCGGCTTGCGGAACAGGTCCCAGCTGTTCCAGCCCAGGAACCGGCCGATGTAGATGCCGACGCTGCCGATCACGGCGACGACGACCACGAAAGCCCAGGCGACGATGCGGCCCAGGACCCGAGCGACGAGCTGCTGCATCAGGTTCAGCGAGACGACGCCGAGCAGCAGCCCCGTCCAGGCGAACCACATGATCATCAGCACGTCGAACCACTTCGGCGCGCTGTCGGTGATCGTGCTGAGATGCAGGAAGTCGGTGAGGATGTACGGCGCGTTGGGGAAGAAGAACAGCCACACGAGGGCGCAGGCGAGGATGGCGGCGTACAGTGCGCGGCGGCCCGCTCCCGCGAACGCGTGTGCGGCGGCCGCCGCGCCGAACGGGATCCAGGCGAGGAACAGGTTCCAGGTCAGGAAGCGGTAGTTGGCGTTGTCGGTGTAGATGTTGCGCGCCGCGACCAGCGAGACGCACACGAGCGACGCGATCGCGAGAAGGATGAAGATCGCGAACTCGTACCTGCCCTTGGGTGCCTTGCGCGTCACGCGCGCCTCCTGTCGTCGCGGTCGCCGCGGTGTCCGCGACTAGGGCGTCTGCTGCCCGTCGACGTACGTATGCACGACCTGTCCAAAGCCCCACGCAAGTTGGATGAGCGCGGCATCCTTGAATGTGAACGTGATGGTCTGCACGTTGGTCTGCGCGCCGTTCTCGAGCTGGTAGGTCTTGAGCACGAGCGACCTGGTCGCTGCGTCCTCGGAGACGACCTGGTAGCCGAACGTGGTCACGTCGGCGCTGCCGGCGTGGCGCAGCGACCACTGCGTCGGGCCGAAGAACGCCTCGTCCTGGTCGCTCTTCCAGTGACCGAGGATCGCCTTCGCCAGCGTCGATGTGTCGCGCGGCACTTGGTGGGGCGCGCCGCCGCCGCAGGCAGCGAGCGGCGGCGCGCCCACCAGCGCCGCGAGCGCCACGACAACGATGAGCGCCTTGCGCACAGTCACCTCTCCCCTGCCCTCTCGCCGGCGTGCCGGCAGCTCATCCTAGAGCGTCACCCGCTTGCCGTCGTGCAGGCCGCACGAACTGACGAGCTCGTCGAGCATCTCCTGGGACATCGGTGTGTCGAGCGTGAGTCCCATCACGGCCTTGTGGTCGACCACGGTGCGGCCGACGGACATCTGCGCGATGTTGATGCCGAACTCGCCCATCTTGGTGCCGATCTTGCCGATCATGCCGGGGACGTCGTCGTAGCGCAGGAACACCATGTGCGGAGCCGGCACGATGTCGACGTCCTGCCGGAAGACCTTGACGAAGCGCGGCTGGTGCTTTGGCCCGAGCGCCGTACCCGAGACCGAGAGCTCGCCCTTGCTGTCGCGCGTCGTCACCGTGATCAGGTTGAGGAAGTCGACCGCCGCCGGCTGCTTGGTCTCCTTGACGGTGATGCCGCGTTCCTCGGCGATACCCATCACGTTGACGAAGTTGACCTCGCCCTCGACCTTGTCGGCGAGCATGCCCTGCAGCACGCCGTGCGTGAGGATGCGCGTGTCGTAGCGGCCGATGACGCCCCCGTAGGTGACTTCGATCGCGTCGATCGGCCCCTCGGCGATCTGCACGAGCAGGTTGCCGAGCAGCTCGCACACCTTGAGATGGGGCATCAGCTCGTCGGCCTCTTCGCCGGCGACGAGCGGGATGTTGACGGCGTTGGGCGCGAACTGCCCGTTGAGGGCGAGCGCCACCTGCTCCGCCACCTGCGTGCCGGCACGCAGCTGCGCCTCCTTGGTCGAGGCGCCGAGGTGCGGCGTGGCGACGACGTTGTCGTACTTGAAGAGGATGTCGTCGGTGGTCGGTTCGGTCGGGTAGACGTCGACCGCGGCCGCCGTGACCTTGCCGCTCTCGAGGGCGCGCGCCAGCGCCTCCTCGTCGATGATGCCGCCGCGGGCGACATTGATGACGCGCACGCCGTCCTTCATCTTGGCGAACGCCGCGTCGTCGACGAAGCCGAGCGTCTCGGCGTTCTTGGGCAGGTGGATGGTGATGAAGTCGGAGACGCGGTAGACCTTGTCGACCTTGTCGGCGCGCTCGAGGCCGAGCTCGTGGAAGCGCTCGGCCGGCACGAACGGGTCATAGGCGATGACGTTCATCTTGAGGCCGCGGGCGCGCTCGGCGACGAGGAACCCGATACGGCCGAGACCGATGATGCCGAGCGTCTTCTCGGCAAGCTCGACGCCGCTGTACTTCGAGCGCTCCCAGCGGCCTTCCTTGAGCGCCGCGTGCGCCTGCGGGATGTTGCGCGCGCAGGCCATCATCATCGCGATCGTGTGCTCGGCCGCCGTGAGCACGTTGCTCGCCGGCGCGTTGACGACGATGATGCCGCGCTTGGTCGCCTCCTTGACATCGACGTTGTCGATGCCGACGCCGGCGCGGCCGACGACCCGGAGCTTCTTGCCGGCTTCGATCACCTCGGCCGTGACCTTGGTCGCCGAGCGCACGATCAACGCCTGGTAGTCGCCGATCTTCTCCATGAACTCTTCTGGCGACCAGTCGAGTCCGAGGTCGACGTCGAAGCCCTCTTTCTTGAGAAGCTCGACGCCCTCCGGCGCGAGCTTCTCCTTGACCAGTACCTTCTGCTTCTCGGTCACAGCTTGACCTCGCTCTTCATCAGGACCTGTTCGGCGGCGCCCACCGAGGCGCCCCACTTGACCGGGTGGCCGAGCTCGGCGAGGACCATCTCGACGCACGAGAGGCCGACGATGATGTCGAAGGCGCCGAAGTAGCCGCAGTGGCCGAAGCGGAAGATCTGGCCCTTGAGCTTGCCTTGACCGCCGGCCAGCCACACGCCGTACTCGTCGCGCGCGATCTTGCCGATCTTGCCGCCGTCAATGCCGGCGGGCACCTTGACGGCGGTCACGGAGTTGGCCTCCGGGTCGTCCGGGCCGAAGAGCTCGAGGCCGAGGGCCTTGACGCCCTCCTTGCAGGCGCGGCCGAGCACGCGATGGCGCGCGAACACGTTCGCGAGGCCCTCCTCGCGGATCATCTCGATCGCCTTGTTCTGGGCGACCATCAGCGACACCGCCGGGGTGTACGGAGTCTGGGCGGAGTCGCCGGTCATCTTCTTGCGCGCGGCGACCCAGTCAAAGTAGAAGCGCGGCGTCGGGTTGCTCTCGACGAGCTTCCAGGCCTTCGGCGAGACGGCGACGTAGGCGAGCCCGGGCGGGATCATCAGCGCCTTCTGCGAGCCGGCGACGCACACGTCGACGCCCCACTCGTCGGTCGGCAGGTCGGTAGCGCCGAGACCGGAGATGGCGTCGACGACGAGCACCGCGTCGGTCGCGCCGACGATCTCGCCGATCGCCCTGATGTCGTTGACGACGCCGGTCGACGTCTCCGAGAACTGCACGAAGACCGCCTTGATCTTGCTGTTCGCCTGCAGCGCCGCCGCGATCTGCGCCGGGTCGACCCGGGTGCCCCAGTCAAAGTCGAGCAATGTGATGGCGGCACCCCAGGTCTTGTTGAGTTTGACCCAGCGCTCACCGAAGTTGCCGCACGAGGCGACCAGCACCGCGTCCCCGGGGGCGACGAGATTGACGACCGCGGACTCCATCGCGCCCGTGCCCGACGACGCGAAAATGAGCACGTCGTTCGTCGTCTGGTACACGTACTTCAGGCCGGCCACCACCTCGGTGAGGATCTCGGTGAATCGCGGCGCGCGGTGATGGATGACCGGCTCGGCCGCCGCAAGCAGGACCTCCGGCGGCACGGGCGTCGGCCCGGGGGTGAGAAGATAGCGCTTCAGCATCGTTGTGCCCCTTCGTGGACGGTGGTGTACTACTGCGGTGGCATGTCAGACGTCGATGTCGAGGCCGCCCTCGCTGATCCAGCTCATCATGCCGCGGAGATCCTTGCCGACGGTCTCGATCAGGTGCTCCTTGCCCTGCCGCTTGAGCGCGTTATAGACGGGGCGGTTGGCCTGGTTCTCGAGGATCCACTCGCGCGCGAACTCGCCGCTCTGGATCTCGCCGAGGATCTCGGCCATGGTCTCGCGGACGTTCTCGTCGATGACGCGTGGGCCGCGCGTGAGGTCGCCGTACTCGGCCGTGTCGGAGATCGAGTAGCGCATGCCGGCGATGCC
>PKYG01000129.1:10915-46859 GCA_003132585.1 Actinomycetota bacterium | reverse complement strand
CCGCCGCAGAGCACGGCCTGCTCGCCGAAGAGGTCGGTCTCCGTCTCTTCGGCGAAGCTCGTCTCGAGGCCGCCGGCGCGCAACCCGCCGAGGCCGGCAGCATACGAGAGAGCAAGGTCGTGCGCCTTGCCGGTCGCATTCTGGTGGACGGCGATCAGCACGGGCACGCCCTTGCCCTCCTCGAACTGCCGGCGCACGAGGTGGCCGGGGCCCTTGGGGGCGACCATCGTCACATCGACGGTCTTGGGCGGCACGATCTGGCCGTAGTGGATGTTGAAGCCGTGCGCGAACATGAGCATGGCGCCGTCCTTGAGGTTGGGCGCCACGTCGTTGGTGTACACGACCGCCTGGGTCTGGTCGGGGACGAGCATCATGACCACGTCCGCCTGCTTGGTGACCTCGGCGGCCGTCTGCACCTTGAAGCCCGCCTTTTCGGCGCGCTTGGCGTTGTCTGAGCCCGGCAGGTCGGAGACGAGCACGGTGACGCCCGAGTCGCGCAGGTTCTGGGCGTGCGCGTGACCCTGGCTGCCGAAGCCGACGATCGCCACCGTCTTCGCCTTGATGAGGCCGAGATCGGCGTCCTTGTCGTAGAACATTGGTTTCTCCTTCTCTTGACGGCCCTGGGGCCGGGGGTGCTCGGAACGTTAGACTTTACTGCCTTGGAGGGATTGCGGCAACGCTCCAAGCTCTGCTACTCGGTGAGAACCTGCAGCTTCGTCATCGTCGCCCAGTTCCTTGCGGTCACGGCGTCGCCGAGCAGGCGGCCGACAGCCGCGGAAAGCGGGCTCGCGATCACACCGTCCGGACACCACATGTAGGCGACGCGCTCCCCGAGGGCGAGGGCTTCCGGAGCCCAGTCCTGCTCCGCCAGGGGCTCCAGACGCGACCTGTCCGCCGGGTCGGCGAGGACGGCGACGAGCAGACGCGAGTGGTCGCCGGCGACCGCGAGCAACGCGTTGCCGGCGACGATCGTGGCGAGCTCCGCGGCGGTGAGCACCGTGACCCGGGCGGAAACGCCGAGCCGTTGAGCGAGAGCCGCCTCGATGCGGGCGGCGGCGTTCAGGGCGACGGCAATCGGCGTCGCGTCGGCCGCGCCGCCCGAGACCATGCCGCTGCCCGAGTCCGCGGCGGCCGGCGCCGCGCCGGGGCCGCTGAAGACGACGTTGCCGCTGTTGAGCAGGGTGCGCACGTCGTCGTAGCCGAGGTCCGCGAAGAGCGCGCGAAGGTCCGCCATGCTCACCCGCTTCGCGCGCCCCACGTTGATGCCACGCAGCAGCGCCACGTATCTACCGTCCACATTCACCGATCCAGCTTCTCGATCCGTCGCACATGGCGTCCGCCGTCGAAGGAGGTCGCCAGAAAAGCGGCGACGATGGCGACGGCCTGGGGCTCGCTGAAGAGTCGCTGGCCGAGCGAGATCATGTTGGCGTCGTTGTGAGCTCTCGCGAGCCGCGCGATGTCCTCGTTCCAGCACACCGCGCAGCGGACGCCCCGGACACGATTCGCGGCGATCGCCTCGCCGTTGCCCGATCCGCCGAGAACGATGCCTCTTTCGCACTCGCCGCGGGCGACCGCCTCCGCCGCCGGCCGGATGAAGTCGGGATAGTCCACCGGCTTCTCCGACGACGTTCCGAAATCGACGACCTCATGCCCTGCGGAGGCGAGGTAGACGGCGAGCAGCGTCTTGTAGCGGTATCCCGCGTGGTCCGATGCAAGTGCGATCCGCATCGACATTCAATCACCCCTTCGGTCGCCAGCTGCTCATCGTCGATACACAGCCTTGTGGACGGCAGCCAGAATCGTCTCGAGCATCTGCCGGTCATCCCGGCTGAAGCGCTCGGACTGAGTCGCCTGGACCCTCTCCACGGAATCGAGGAAAAGCGCTCAGCCGTCAGTGAGTCCGTTCAGGCATCGATAACCGTTTCTCAGCTGATCGGCCGCCTGCTGATGGCCTTCGAGTTCCAGCTTGGCCATCACGGCCTCGAAGTACTCCCCGTTTGACTGAGTTGAACGCATCTCGTCCTCTCATCGGCAGACGCGCAGCTCTTACGGTATCTCCTCCTGGCTTTGCGTCATGCGCTCACTGATCAAACGCCGTAAACCGCATGCGGACTCCGGCGAGCCCCGTCGCTCAACCGCGATCGGTCTGTCTGTAGTGGGCCCTGGCTGCCTTGCTGGTGATCTTCCGTTTGCGGTCCTCCTCGGCACGAAGGCGCGCGTCTGCTTTCGCCGCCGCGACCTGTGCCTCGCGCAGGAGCGCATGGTAGCTCGCCAAGCGCTCGAGCGGCAGCGTTCCTGACTCGACGGCAGACTTGACCACGCAGCCCGGTTCGCCCTCGTGCATGCAGTCACGGAAGCGGCACGAGCGGGCGGCCCGCTCGATGTCGGGGAAGACCGAGGAGATCCCTGCCTCCGATCCTGTCAGGCCCAGCGCCCGCAGTCCGGGAGTATCGATGAGCACTCCGTCGGACATCTGGATCAACTCGCGCACAACGGTCGTGTGCCGCCCGCGCCCGTCGCTCAACCGCACCTCTCGCGTGAGCTGCCGTTGCTCGCCGAGGAGCGTGTTGATCAACGTGGACTTCCCGGCGCCCGAAGGCCCGATCAGAACAGCGGTGCGATGATCCGAGATGTACGTGAGGAGCAGCGCGACGCCATCCCCGGTAAGCGCATTCATCACGAGCACGTCGGCGCCGAGCGCGACCGCCTCGACCTCCCCACGCGCCGCGTCCGGGTCAGCGGAGAGGTCCACCTTCGTGAGCACAACCACCGGGGCGGCGCGCGAGTCCCACGCCAGTGAGAGCTCGCGCTCGATGCGGCGAACGTTGGGCGGTTCGGCGATCGGGTGAACGACGAACACGGTGTCGATGTTGGCAGCCAGCACCTGAACGTCGGAGTTCTCTCCCGGGTCGCCGCGCGTGATGGCGCTCGCGCGTTCAAGCACAGCTTCGATGAGCGGGAGATTGAGGTCATCGGCGGCCAGCGCGGCCACCCAGTCGCCGACGGCCGGCAGATCCGCCGGGCCGCGGGCGGACTTCAAGAGGCGGGCGGAGAGCGTCGCGCGGACGACGCCGGTCGGTGTCGCGATCAGCGCGCTGCCGCGGTCGCTGCGGATCACGCGCGCGGGAGTCAGACTCTGGGCGGCGTAGGGCTCGAAGAGCGCCTGCCAGCGCGCGGAGTAGCCGAGTTCTCGCAGTGCGGGGAGATCAGTCAACGGAATCCTTCCACCTCCGTGTGGTTGGGGCTAATGTGAAGTTGAGGCGCGTGAGGCCGACCGTGATGCGTATCGCGCCGAGCCTCGAACTTCTCGCTAGCCTCCATCACTGCTTTGGCGACTTCGGGATCTGCAGAAACGCGCCCGGTCTTGCCGGACTCGCCGTTGTACCTGAGAAAGACGTCGTAGACCTTGATCGCGAGAATGGCCACTTGCGCTGGGTTGCCCGGTACCGCCCCACCAGGGAAGCACTCGGCATGCTCCTGCAAGAACCTCGCGGCGGCTCGCACCGCCGAACGCTGGTCGCGGTCGTCCTTGGCGGGGTAGCTGAACTCCCAGCGCCGCGCACGCTGCGCGATCAGCGCCCTATCCGCGGCGATCCCCGCCGCGGCAAAGACCCGGCAGTCGTACATACGACAGGTGAGTGGGCGGTACTCGTAGATCGAACACTTGGCCTCGATCAGCATCGGGCAGTGACCGTTCTCATCGTAACCCAGCAGCATCGTGCCCTCGGGCAGACCGGGCGCCGCGAAGAGGAGGTCTGAGGGTATCCGGGCAAGGGTCTCAGTTTCTTGAGGACCGATATGGACGAAGTAGGACGATGTGCAGCAGGCGGTGCACTCGCCGCAGGGCACATCGGCTCCCTCGTCGGTCACGTGCGCGCTGCGAGCGCTGCGTAGCCAGTCTGAGAACCCGCCGGCGGGCAGATCTTGCCGCACGGTCAAATCTTCGACCCGGAGTCGTCTCTGTTGTGACTCATTGCCTCAGTCAGAGTACCGCAAGACCCGGCAAGAGTCTGCCCAGCGCCGATGGCCGCCCTCGAGGTGGCGGAGGCCGAAGGCTTTCGCGATGGTGTAAATTGCCTCTGGCAGACAAGCTCGGCAGACGGCGAAGGTGGAGCATGGACGCGGTGGTGACGATCGAGAAGCTGAATAAGTCGTTCGGGAGCACACGGGCGCTGGATGGCCTCGACCTCGAGGTCAATGCCGGCGAGATCCACGGCCTCCTGGGCCCGAACGGCGCCGGCAAGACGACGACGATCCGCGTGCTGCTCGGCCTCTTGCGCGCCGATTCGGGCGTCGCCCGGCTGCTCGGCGGCGATCCCTGGCGTGATGTGGAGCGTCTGCATCGCCGCCTGGCCTACGTGCCCGGCGAGGTGACACTCTGGCCGAATCTCACCGGCGGCGAGGTGATCGACCTGCTCGGGCGGCTGCGCGGCGGCCTCGACAAGAAGCGGCGGGCCGATCTGCTGGAGCGCTTCGAGCTCGACCCGACCAAAAAGGCGCGCGCCTACTCCAAGGGCAACCGGCAGAAGGTGGCCCTCGTCGCCGCCCTCTCCTGCGACGTCGAGTTGCTGCTGCTCGACGAGCCGACCGCGGGACTCGACCCCCTGATGGACGCGGTGTTCCGGGAGTGCATCGTCGAGCAGCGTGCGCAGGGCCGCACCGCGTTGCTCTCGAGTCACATCCTCTCCGAGGTCGAAGCTCTGGCCGATCGCGTCAGCATCATCCGCGACGGCCGCACGGTCGAGGTGGGCAGTCTCGCCGAGATGCGCCACCTGGCGCGCGTGACGATCTCCGCCGACCTCGCCGGCGCGCCGGCCGGTCTGACCACGATGCCGGGCGTGCACAACCTGCGGGTGGACGGCAATCACGTGGAGTTCATGGTCGACCCCGACCGCCTCGACCAGGCGCTGGTTGCCCTCACCTCCGTCGGGGTGACCAGCCTCACGAGCCATCCACCCACACTCGAGGAGTTGTTCCTGCGCCACTACGGGGACGAGAGTTCGGGCGCTCAGGCAGGACAGGTGGCGACTTCGTGAGCTCGCTTGTCGGCACCGGCGCCCTGGTGCGCCTCGCCCTTCGGCGCGACCGCATCATCCTTGCCGCATTCATCGTGATCCTCGTCGTCATGGTCGCGGCGTCCGCGAACGCCACCATCAAGCTCTATCCAAGCCTGGCGTCGCGCCTGGAGGTCGCCGCGACCATCAACGACGCGACGGCCACGCTGGCGATGTACGGCCCCATCCACGACGATACGTCGATCGGCGCGCTGGCGACGTTCAAGACGGGCATGCTCGGCGCGGTCGCGGTCGCCGTCCTCGCACTGCTCATCGTCATCAGGCACACGCGCACGGAGGAGGAGACGGGGCGCCTCGAGCTGCTCGGCGCGACGGTCGTCGGCCGGCACGCGCCCCTGACTGCCGCGCTGCTCGTAGCGGGAGGCGCCGGTCTCGTGTCGGGCGTGGGCACAGCGGTGGGGTTGATCGCGGTCGGGTTGCCGACCGCCGGCTCGGTCGTCATGGGCCTCGGCTTCGTCTGCCTCGGCATTGTCTTTGCGGCAGTGGCCGGCGTCACCGCACAGCTCGCGAGGAGCGCACGGCCCGCGGCCGGCATGGCCGGCGCCGCTCTCGGCGTCGCCTACCTGGTACGGGCGATCGGCGACGCCTCGACCGCGAACGGTTTCGGCTGGATATCGTGGCTGTCGCCCGTCGGCTGGTGGCAACAGAGCCGGCCTTTTGCCGGCAACATGTGGTGGGTCCTCGCTCTCATGCTCGTCGTCGCCGTTGCCGTGTCTGCACTGGCCTATGTGCTCGCGGCACGGCGCGATTTCGCCGCGGGCCTCCTGCCCGACCGGCCGGGGCCCGCCACGGCATCGGCCAGCCTGCGCAGTCCCCTGGCGCTGGCCTGGCGCCTGCAGCGCGGCAGCCTCTTCACCTGGGCGGCGACGTTCGCCACCGTCGGCGTGGTGGTCGGCGGGCTCGTCTCCAGCGTCGGCAACTTCGCCAACAACCCGCAGGCGAGGGACTTCATCATCAAACTCGGCGGCGAACACATCTTGACCGACGCCTACCTCGCCCTGGAGCTGGGGATCATGGGCATACTCGCAGCCGTGTTCGGGGTGCGATCGGTAATGCGTCTGCGCGCCGAAGAGTCCTCGCTGCTCGCCGAGCCCGTGCTCGCCACCGCGGTGGGGCGCGTCCGGTGGGCGTGGAGCCACCTGACGGTCGCGCTGGCAGGGTCCGCGCTGCTGCTGGTCGCCGTCGGCTGCAGCGCGGGACTGGTCAGCGCGCTGCAGCTCAACGACCCCGGGCTGGGCGTGCGGATACTTGTCGGGGCGCTGGTTCAAATCCCGGCGGCGTGGTCGGTCATCGGCATCGTCGTGGCGGCGTTCGGTCTGGTTCCGCGCGCGATCGTCATCGGGTGGGTCGCGCTCCTGGCATTCGTCCTGCTGGGCGAGTTCGGCCCGCTGTTCAACCTGAGCCAGGCCGTGATGAACATCTCGCCGTTTGCGCATGTACCCCGTATACCGGGCGGCGCCTTCGCGATCGCGCCGATGCTGTGGCTGACCGCCATCGCCGCCGGCCTCATCGTCCTGGGGCTGGGCGGGTTTCGCCGGCGCGACGTCGGCTGAGCTGGCCGCAGATCAGGGATCGCTCGTGCGCATCTCCAGGCCGTGCGCCCAGAAAGGCGGGCGCCTGACCTGCACGACGCTTGCCGCGCCCCCCGGTCGCTAGGAGCGAACGAAACCGGCGATCTCCGCGGCCAGTAGCTCGCACACAAGTCGTTGGCCGCGGGCGTTCGGATGGATGCCATCACCCTCGAGGAGCAGATCGCGAATCGACTGCCCGGGTTCGTTCCCGTAGTCCTCGAACACCCGATGCACGTCGACGAGGGGCACTTGCTCCTCGCGCGCCACGGCGCACACGTCCTCGGCGTAGAGATCGAGCAGGCGGTCGATGCCCCGCTCGTCGATGGTGTCGAGCAGCCCCGGGTTCTTCTCGAAGACCTCGATGTAGACCGGGTCAGCCCAGCGCATCGCATTGGGCGTCATGAGTACCACCTGGGCGCCGTCGGCCTTGAGCGTCCGGACGAGGTACCGCAGGTTGTCGCGGTACCCGTCACGCGTCAGGTGCGGCTCGCGCCGGCCTTCCTCGGCGTCGATCCAGGAGTCGTTGATGCCGAACTGGATGACGACGAGGTCAGGCGCGAAGGCGCGCACGTCGCGGTCGAGCCGCTCCCGCGCTTCGCGCGTCGTCGTGTCGCTGATACCGGCGTTCAGGACCCGCGCCCTGATGCCGCCAGCGGCCAGGGCGCCGGGCAGCAAGTCCGGGTAGACCCGGATGGCCTGGCCGCTCCAATCGTCGACCGCGGTCGTCGAGTCGCCGAGCGCGACGATCGTCAGTGGCTCGAGCATTCAGCCAGACACCTGCCGCCAGCGGGCGAGTGCCATACGGAGCTTCTGGTCGGCGGCGGCACGGCCGGCCAGTCCGTCTTCGCGCCACCACCGTGTCTTGCTCGACACGCCCGTGTACTCGGGCGTCCCCTCCGCTGCCTCCGCCACGTCCAGCAGGGCAACGACGCGCTCGGGCGAGCAGGCCGCAGCGAACGCCAGCACAGCGTCATCCTCCAGCGGCCACGTCGCTTTCGCCGCTTGCGCAAGCTCTCTGAGATCCACTGCATCCCCTTTCCGTTAGCGGGTGGCGCAAGGGCTCCGCCGTGACAGCGTCAACGATGGGGCGTCGAGCGGCGAGCGCTCACGCCGCGGTCTTGGCGAGAGCTTGGGCGAGTCTGCTCGAACGCCGCGTTGGGCGCGTCCGCAGCACGCGAATCCGGCGACCAGACCATTGTGTAGAAGGTGATGGGCTCGCTGGATGACGACAGCTTCGAGCCGGTGCCGGTGATCTCGAAGCCCACGCCCCGATAGCAGCCCAGGGCACGTGCATTGGATTGGCGCACGTTCAGCGAAATGGATTCATGCGGGAATGCTTGGCGGAACTCCGCGATGGCGATGCGAAGAGCCGCTGTGCCGATCCCCCGCCCGAAGTCCGAGGGACTGCCGAGAAACACTCCGAGAACAGCGCCGGACTCCCCGGGCAGACGTTCAATCCAGACGGTCCCAACCTCACGGCCATCCTCGATCACCAGATACCAGAAGAGACCAGACGCAGGATCGTGTTTGTCAGCACCCTCGGCCTTGGGACGCGTACGGGAGATGAATGCACTGCCGATATCCGAGGCCCAGCGATCAATAGTCGCCAGGTCCTTAGGTGATACCGGCCGAAGCGAGATGGACATTCCTCGGAACCGCCTAACGTCTGAGGTTTCAGTTGCAAGCGCACCACGGCAAGGCGCGTCAGGTCAAGGCCAATCATTTCAGGCGCTTGTCAACTGCAAACCTGAGTTAGGGGGTCCCGCAATCGTCCTCGCAATTCAGCGACCGAGGAAGCACGACATCATCATGTGAACCGTTTCTTGACGGCGCGCCAGGGGAACGCTACGTCATTGCGACAAGCGCGACACACGGCACCAACTCGAATTGCCTGTCATCGCCCAGGGCGGAGACTACCGGGAAGGACAAGAAACAGGGTAAGGGAAAAAAGCGAGCCGGACCCTGCCGGCAAGAAAATGAGGAGTGCTCATGAAAGCGATAGTCTACACACAGTACGGCCCGCCAGAAGTCCTGCGTCTCGCCGAAGTGGAAAAACCAGTTCCGCGGGACAATGAAGTGTTGATACGAGTGCACGCGACCACCGTGTCGGCGGCAGACTTCCGGTACAGGAGCTTCACGGTGCCCCTCTCGTTCTGGATCCCCGCCCGTCTGGCCCTCGGCATACTGAAACCCAGACGGCCGATTCTCGGCGCCGAGCTCTCCGGGGAAATCGAAGAGACAGGCAAAGACGTCACCAGATTCAAAAAGGGCGACCGGATCTTCGCGGCGGCCATCATGAGATTCGGCGGCTACGCCGAGTACACGTGCCTCCCCGAGAGCGGCGTGATCGCCATGATGCCGACCACCATGACCTACGAAGAAGCCGCAGCCGTCCCGATCGGAGCCCGCGCGGCCCTGCATTTTCTCAAAAAGGCGAACATCAAAAGCGGCCAAAAAGTCCTCGTCTACGGGGCCTCGGGCAGCGTCGGTACCTTCGCCGTACAGCTCGCCAAGTACTACGGAGCGGAAGTCACCGGCGTATGTGGCGGCTCGAATCTCGAACTGGTGAAATCCCTTGGTGCCGATACCGCTATCGACTACACAAAAGAAAACTTCGCCGCCAAGGGCGAGACCTACGACGTCATTTTCGTGGCGGTGGACAAGGGCTCCTTTCCCGACTGCATGAAGGCACTAAGAAGGAAGGGCATTTACCTGAACGCCACCACGCCGGTACGCACCCTTCGCATGCGGTGGGCAGCCCTGACCAGCGGCAAAACAATCGTCACCGGAGAACACCCGAGCGAAAAAGCCGACGACCTCGTCTTCCTCAAAGGCCTGATCGAAGAGGGAGAACTGCGTTCGGCTATAGACCGGCGCTACCCGTTTGAACAAATCGTCGAAGCTCACCGCTACGTCGACCAGGGACACAAAAAGGGAAACGTAGTCATAACGGTTCATACCGACTGAGCCAAAACGCGACGGCATTGTCAAGGCCGGGACAACACCGCTGTCGTCCCTCTAACGCATAGCGCTTCTGCTGCAATACGACGCCTCGGCGCGGCTACCACCCGAGCGTACTAGGACGGCGGCGTATTGTCTGCTGGAAGCGCATGTCAGGCGTCTCGCGACGACGGTTCCCCGCGAAGGCCGGCATCCAGCTGGCGAAGGAGTGCACCAAGCCGGCCCCGCCCGACCCCGGGCCTCGCCATCCGACACACGACATCGCGTACCTGTGGCGAAGCGTGGCCGAGCGCCCGTCGTACCTCCGCATCACCCACGCTCGGATCTCCACCGGCCGCTAGCTCGAGCGCCAAAGCGGCATACGCGGCCGGCCCGAGCGTGTGGTTCGCCTGATGGGGGGTCGCGAGCGGGTGCGTGTAGGCGATCGCCGCCGCAAGGGTCGCGGCACGGGCTGCGGCTGCTGCGGCAGGATCGCCGACCTCGCGTGCAGCCCATGCCGCCCAGCCGAGAGCACGCAGCTGTGCCGTCCTCTTGCCGCCGTTGGCGAAAGCCTTCAGGCCCTCGACCGCCTCACGCGGTCGCGAATCCGAAGGTGCGTGGGCTTCGAACACCGGCAGCGCCCGCTCGACGCAGCCAAGGGCCCACAGGCCCACGGCGCGCAGGTCGTCTTGCGTCAGAGCTATCGCATCCGGTTCGCGATTCACGCTTCAACCTCTCGCGCGGCTGCGGCGTTCGGAAAGGGGCGCACCGCAAGTACGCCTAACGCACGGCGCATAACCTGCGAGCGCCACCGCTCATCTTGAGCGCAAGCCTACTGCGAGTCTGCTCGACGTGCTTGTTAGGAGGCTCGTTGGCCAACGTAGACGAACTCCGTGACCGCGTAGAAGTAGCCGCCCTCAGCTTGGAGATTGCCCTGCTGGGACAGGAACCGCTCGTAGTCGCGGGCGTCAATCGTACCGTGTCCGACAAGCTCCGCGAGGTCATGAGCGCGCTCGAAGCCATAACAGCCCGGAGCGAACGTCGATTCCACGAGCGTTCGCGCGTGGACCGTCCCGCGGAAGAGGCCGGAGCCCTCGAACATGCCGTGCAGGCGCCTTCCGGCCCAAGGGTCTGCGTGCTCCATCCAGTCCTGACGCCAGTCGGCGAACGCTTGTGTGAGGCGACGCACGAGCGCGCGGTCGGGGCCGTCGAAGAGCTGGGTGTCCCAATCCCAATGGGCGGCAACCACGGTGCCGTCGGGCCGCAAGACGCGAGCGATCTCGCACACCAGCGCCGACGCCTCGCCGAAGCACTCGAGGAGGTTGTTGGTGAAGACCACGTCGATCGCGCCGTCGCCGAATGGCAGACGGTCGTCGAGGCGCTCGCAGATGACTTCGATCCGCGCGTCGGAGCTCAGGGCGGTCCGAGCGGCGTCCACGGCGTCGGGCGATGCATCGACACCCACGAATCTGGTGGCGGGATCTGCGCAGCGAGCTGCGAGGGCACTCAGGTCTTCGCCCTTGCCACAGCCCAGGTCGACGACGGTGAGCGGCTCCGCCAGAGGCACGAGTGAGACAAGCCAGTCGCGATGATCGCGCAACGAGCTATGGCCGCCGGGTGACAATGGTGTCCTCCTAACGTCTTCGCGCTTGAGCCGCGCTCTCGCGCATTGGGACCACTCTAGCTCACGGCGTCCGCTCGAAGCACTTGTTGGATGGACGAGCCGAACTCACCGCAGTTGGCAAGCGAGGTTGCCACGAGGTGCAGACGCGGTGAGTAACTCAGTCGTCAATTGGCTCAAGACCCTTGATCCTGTCCTTCATGGCCTGGATCGTCTCGGGGGAGTGCCCCTGCCAATCTGTGACTTCGCCCGTGACCCGCAGCGGCTCCCGGGAGCGGTATGACTTCGTCGGATTGCCCGGGTATCTTGCGTTTGTCAGATTGGGGTCGTCCATGATTGGGCCGGTCGGTTCCACCATGTAGATTCTGCCGGGTCCTTCGCCGAGGGCCAGCTCCGCCCCCCAGACGGCCGCATCCAGGGTGCCGGTCAGGTAGACGTAGACCGTCTTGTTCCTCTTACCGTAGTTTGAGGTATGGCCGGGCTGGATTAGGTCTCCGGGTTTCAGGTCAGCCCGTGTACCGTGGTAGAAGCGCTGCGAACTCAGGTCGTCGGTGGCTGCCACCGGCTCGCTCCTCTCATACTGCGCGGCTGCCCTGCCGCGCGATGCCTCCAAGCGCTTGCTCATCTCCCGCCGGTCTCGACGGGGAGTAGGTTGGCCTGAGACCCAATTCCATCTAGCGCTGGGCGGATAACCAGCGCCGCGAAGCGGCGTCTGTGTTGCTCCCCTTGTTAGACCGCGCCCGCTTGCTGGTCCACTTTCGCCAGGAACCTCCTGACGTGTGGCAGCACTTCGTCGCTGCGCGTGATCGCTCCTCCGTGATCGAGCCCCGGTAGGGTGAAGAACTCGGCGTTGGCTATCAGCTTGGCGCACTCCTCGACTGGTTCGGGTTCGTCCCTCTCCCCGGCGTAGAGCAGACAGGGCATTGTCATCGTCGGCAGGACGGCTTCCAGGCTCTCATGGTCCTGGGCCGCCACCAGGAGAGTCTCGTAGTCGTACGCCAGCATGCGCTCCCTCAACGCGGGTGGGAGCGTGCCGAATTCCTCCTCCCACATGGTGACGAACGCTTCCGGCCCTGCCTCGACCGCGACGCGCACGAACTCGCGCTGGCCACCCGCATCACGGGCGTACGGCTCGGCTCCCCCGATGATCAAAGACCGGAAGCGCTCGGGTGCGTAGCGCGCCACGCCGAACCCGATCCACCCGCCCATCGAATAGCCGAAGTAGTGGGCGGTCGCGATGCCGAGGTCGTCCAGGACCGCGACGATGTCCCCCACCCGCTTCTCGAGCGCGTAGGCCTCGGGCGCGCGTGGCTTGTCGCTGCCCCCGTGCCCCCGGGCATCCAGCAGGACAAGGCGGTAGTCGTGCTTGAGGGCGGCGACGTAGCCAAAGTCGCGCCAGTTCTCCATGGTGGCTACCGCCCAATGATGGAGCACCAGCGGCGGCCCCTCGCCTTCCGTCTCATAGTGGATGCGGACGCCCTCGTTGTCGGCGTACGGCATAACTACTACCTCCTTGGACAACGTCTGTAGCGCTGACATCTCTCGTACTCGAGCACGTGAGGCGGCGGTCTAACGTCGGGCGAATGAGCTGCGCCGGCTGCGGTTCGAGAGTACACCAACCCCCCTGGGCGCCTGCTCCATTCGCTTGTTCGACGAGTTCTTTCAGTCAGGTTCCAACTCATCCTTCAAGTGGGAGCCGCGTCTCCGGCCTGCGCGAATGAATGCCAGTGCCTCCACAAAGGCGATCCACACATCGCCCACATGACCCGGTGCGAAGGGAATGTACTCGACGTTGCCGAACAGCCCCCCTTCGAACGCCACACCCTCCTCCACGAGGGGAATCACCGGGATCCCAGTAACGCGCGCCTCCGAAACCTCGTCGCGGAGCCATGATGAGTCGCCGCTGGCAGTCACCAAGTACACAACGAAATCCAAGGCGCTGCTCAGTCGACTGTGCACCTTATCTTCGACTCGGCGCGGCTCATACGAGCTGCCAGTGAGAACCTCCACACCCTGGAGTTCAAGAAAGCGCTGGACATCGTTCGCGACTCTGGTATCGGCATCCTTGAACCGATATGAGAGGAAGCAGCGAAGGCGAATATCCTCTTCCTGAAGCGACTGAACCGCATCGAGACGACGTTCCAGAGAGGCAAAGAGCCTTCTCTCATCGGACGGGGAATGTGGCTCTAGGCCGAGAGTGCTGACGGCGGTCTCGACCAAGGCCGTGGCGAGTGACATCGAACTGGCCTCTGCGTAGATGAGCACATGGTCTTGCCTGACGTGAATGCTGAGACAAGCACTGAGCGTGTCTGCTGGGCGGAGGGTGATGAGGCTAATGGGCGGGGCAATCGGCACGAGAGTGGGGAGCGCGGCGGGCTGCATCTGCCGGATATCGCTGCTGCCGTCCTCGAATTGATAACTCACACTGACCGTGACCTCGGCCGCCTCAGAGTCCGTTTCGGCAGCGAAGCGCTTTGCGAGGTTCTCCAGTCTCTCGGGATCCGCCGGAATTGGCGTGAACTCCCTGTCAGTAGCGGTAGTTGCCATTGGCTGTCCCCCTCCCGTGTGCCCGGCCGTGGCGACGCGGTCGAACTAGCGTGGTAGTCATCGGCCATCTCGTCGAACGTCTTGGGCATGAGCGGCGGTCAATCGCCTCTCTTCCGCAGTCTACCTTGCGCCGTCAGCTCGATACCTTTGTTCGATGGGAACCCCGAGGGGCGCTACGCCACGGCAACGACCACGTGTCCTTTCTTGTGCCCCTTCTCGACATACGTGTGGGCCTCGACGATCTCCTCCAGCGGATAGCGCCTGTCGATGACCGCCAGGACCTTCCCGGTCTCGATGAGTTCCTTGAGGAAGACAAGGTCCTCGGGACTCCCACCTCCAGAACCTGAGTCCCTGTTGACGTTGAGATAGACGCCTGTCTTCCTCAAGGGCCTCTTGGCCCGTGAGGGCGAGAGCTTGCCTACGGCATCGAAGACAACGTCATAGGTCTCGTCGCCTTCGGTGAAGTCCTGCTGTGTGTAGTCGATCACCGTGTCGGCTCCGAGAGATCTCACCACGTCCAGATTGGCGGTACTACAGACCCCCGTGACGTCCGCCCCAAATGACTTGGCGAGTTGCACCGCGTAAGTGCCTACGCTTCCAGAGGCACCGTAGATCAGAACCTTCTGCCCAGTTTCGATGTTCGCCTTTCTGAGGAACCGAAGTGCCGTGACTCCTCCGGTGGCGGCGCCGGCGGCGGCTTCCTCGAACGTCATGTTGGCCGGCTTCGTCGCCAGCATCCCATCCTTTGCGATCGACTTCCTGGGCTTCTCCCGCAAGCACACGTACTCGGCGTAGGCACCCAGGCCCCAACCGGTGAATGCGAAGACGTCGTCGCCCGGCTTGAAGAGGGTCACGTCCTTGCCGACCGACTCGACCTCTCCGGCCAGCTCCATCCCGAGAATCGGGTTCTTCGGGCGGGTGAAGCCAAGGACCAGTCGCCCCATGAACCGTTGCCCCCAAGGAACATCGAAGCTTCGAATCCTCACGTCCCCACGGTGCACCGTCGTCGCGTGCACCTTGATCAGGACCTCGTGATCCTTTGGAGCAGGCTTCTCTACCTGTCGGAGTTCAAGAACATCGGGAGGACCGTATCCCGTGCACACAACTGCCCGCATTGCTGGATCCCTTCAGCCTGAAGATCTGCCTGCCCGTTCTCCATCGAACGTGTCTGAGATGAGCTGCGAGCGAAGCGAGTCAGCTCGATCTCATTGTTCGACACCGCCAACCTATGGCCGCCGCCACGAAAGCAGGTCGGCAGCCTGCCCAGACACGCTTGCGATCAGTTCCCCATCCTCAAATAGAAGCCAACACATCAATCAAGGCATCAATATCAACACTGTTGTTATAGGGCGCGAGCGAAATCCTAATGCGACCGTTGCGAACTCCACAAACGATACGGTTGCGACGCAATGCGTCTGTTGCTCTTTCCACGCCGAGTTCCGAGTGGGTGAGCGATACTATGTGGGGTGAAGCCGATGGGTCCTCCAACGCTCGAAATGGCGCCCATCCGTGTGCGTGCGCACCCTTGATCAGCCTGCGTGAGAGACGGCGTGAATGCGCCTCAAGTCGACTTTCTCTCAAAGGCATCAAATGGTCGAGTGCCGTTGCGAGGCCAGCCATCGAAATGTAGGACATCGTCGACTGTGTAAAGCGTCGTGCGTCGGCGGCGAAATGCAAGCTTGTGGCTTCGAAGTCAAAAGGACTGTTTATTCCAAACCAGCCCGGAAGCGGTGGATCTTGCTCGAGCAAACTGGGAGATACTGCCGAGAGTGCAACGCCGCCGTGACCGCCCAACCACTTGTAGCCGCTAGTGACAACCGCATCAGCCTTCCAACGCTGTGAATCTACCTTCAGGATTCCTGCCGCTTGGGTTGCGTCGACGACTAGCCTTGCGCCAGCACGCGCACACGCCTCGCACAACCGAGGAACGTCGACCATGGATCCAGTGGAGAACTGAACGGAGCTGACGGCTACAACGGTTGTATGACTATCGATGCCATCGATGAGCCTATCTGTAAGATTCTCGGTTGCGATGTCGTCAACAAAGCGGAGAGAGCAATCGTTCTCAGCCGCGTATCGAATCCAGGGGCGGGTAACGGCCGGAAAATCTGTCGCTACGGCAACAATGGAGCTACCGGAAGTAGGGCGAATCAAGAAGGGCAGTTGACCGAGTAGCTCACTGGCGCTTGCTGTAATGGCAAGTTGATCAGCATGGCAATTCAGGAGTCTCGCACCGCGCTGACGCAACGACTCGAAAAAGCCAACCTCTTCCTCGTCGGTCATTCTGAGATTGCCGTGACGGGCAGTGTTGTCAAGGAACTCATGCATTGACTGAACAGCTGGCTGACCAATTAGACCCAGTGAAGCCTGGTTGAGATAGACGCAATCGTTGAGGCTGGGATAGCTTGAACGATCGACGAGTGCGTTGATCATGAAACCGGCCTTGTGACTGATTCGATTCTTTATAGGCGGCTGACGCAGTCGCCGTGCTGTGTCGAACGTTGTGCGCATGAGCTGCGCCGCGTTCGCTTACCCTTCACCTGAGCACACCTTCCGCGCGGCGTCTGCTCGATGCGCTTGTTCGGCGATCATCGCACACGCTACGGTAGCCTCAGCAGGCGTTCGGCGCGCCAAACCCGCACCACTCGCACGCGGTCGTCATCGAGCCGGTAGACGATGCGAAACGGCGGGTGAATGATCTCGCGAAGCTGTGCCAGCCCGAACTCGGGCACCGCACGACCGCTCTTGGGATAGTCAGCAAGCCGCTCGACTTGGGAGATCACCTCGCGCAGCAGCCGCTCTCCCACGTCGGGGGCATGCTGCTCGGCATACCAGTCGCGCATCGCCTCGAGGTCCCCGACGGCCGAGGCTGCGAAGCTGATGCGGCGCTTGCGCGCCACCTCTAGCTCAGACCGAGACGCTGCTTGACCGCGGCAAGATCGGTCTCGCGACCCTCTTCCAGATCCATGAGGCCCTGGACGACGTCGCGCAGAAACGCCCGTTCGTCGGCCGCAGCCTCATACTCGGCCAGGGCTTCCACGACCGCCACGCCTTGGCCGCGGCTGGTGAGCAGGACCGGCCGGCGCGTCTGGTCGACCTGATGCACGACCTTGCCCGGGTTCACCTTCATCTTGGTCAGCGGAACGATGTCTTCAGAGAACTTGGTGGCTCGCATGGATCCTCCGCTCACAGCCTGCGTATGGTACTGAGGATAGCACCTGTTCAGTGATCTGTGAACAGGTATACCCAGGAAGCACCGGTGGACAACCGCAGCGGTTGGGGATTCGCCGAACGTTTGGCGCGTAACCAGCGCGGCCAAGCCGCGTCTGTGTTGATGCGCTTGTTAGCGGTCATCATGTCCTCGACCCGCTAGAGGAGCCACTTCGCCCACGAAGACGTACGATGAACCACCCTGCCGTTGCGTTGAGCCGGGAACACCTACCGCCTCCATGAGCCGTTCCAAGTCGGCGGGCCGCATGAAGCCGGCCGGCTCGCCCAGCAGTCGCTCGCCAAGGCTGATCATGCGTGTGCTACGCGCACTCGCGTCGATCTCAGCGATGACGACGGCCCCGCCCGGTCGCACGACGCGCGCCATCTCGCGCGCAGCTGCCTCGCGGTGATCGAAGTGGTGAAAGGCATCGCACACCAGGACGGCATCGAAGCTGTCATCGGTGAAGGGCAGTGCGGCCGCGTCGCCAAGAACAGGCTCCACATCAGCAAGGCCGGCGGCGTAGCGCAGCATGTGCGGACTGGGGTCCACGACGGTCACGGTGCACGGCACCACCCGTGCCAGCAGAGCTGCCAAGGCACCGGTGCCACCACCCAGGTCGAGGAGACGCCCGTGTGGTTGCAGAGCGGGATGTAGCAGTCGTGCAAACGCCTCTGCGTCGTCCTCGCCCCAGCGTCTGGCCGCTCGCGCGAACAGTGGGGCGGCCCATCTGAAGATCAATCCTGGCAAGGCCTCCTCCGCCCCGGTCGCCGCCAGACCTCCCACGACTCCTGTACCGCTAACGTTGTGCGCATGAGCAGCTGGCTCGCTGCGCTACCGACCACATCATAGCTGCACTGCCAATCTGCTCGATGCGCTTGTTAGACACTCAGAAGTGGTAGTAGGCGTAGCAAACGGCGCGCGTGTAGGAGCCGGTCTTGACGACCACCTTGGTCTTCACCTTGCTGAACCCTGTTCCCCGGACGGCATAGGTCCCCGGCGGGAGTGAGATGCGGAACAGGCCGCGCTCGTCGCTCTTGAGGCGTGCGACCACAGCGCCGCCTGCGTCTCGCACGACGAGAGGCGTGTGCCGGGCGGGGATGTTCGTGCTCATGCCAAAGCCGCCGGGAAGCGGTGACTTCTGGAACGGACCCGGGCCGACGGGGCCGGTGACGGCAATGCCGTCGATGCCCGAGGTGGAGCTTGGGGAGGCGCTGGGCTGAGCGCGTGTGGCGGTACTGCACGAGGAGAGCGAGAGCAGCGCCGCTAGGAGCAGCGTGGCTGCGGTCAGTCGGTGGGCCATCTCGCACCTCGCTTCGATGTGTCTAACTATGAGTATGCAGATTGTGTAACACGCTCGGCACAGCGTATCGCTTTCTTGGTAACGGGTCACTGCCGCACCCGATGCCCGGCGAATCTCCTGCACGTTCCACCGGGATCGTTGTGCTTCGCGCCACGACGGCGGCATATGCAGTCTGTGTAAGCGAGCTCAAAGTCCGTCGACCGGGCTGCGCACGCCGTGTCCTCCCCGGTTGAGCACGTGTGTGTAGATCATCGTCGTGTTGACGTCCTTGTGTCCGAGGAGTTCCTGGATGGTCCGGATGTCGTAGCCCGACTCGAGAAGGTGCGTGGCGAAGGAGTGCCGCAGGGTGTGACAGCCGGCATGCTTGACCACCTCGGCCCTGCGCACGGCCTCTCGGACAGACCGCTGCACGATCGTCTCATGCACATGATGGCGGCCTTGCTCGGCGGTGGCGCGGTTGAGCCAGCGCTTCTCCTGCGGAAAGACCCACTGCCAGCGCCACTCCGCCGGGGCTGTCGGGTACTTGCGCCCGAGGGCATCTGGCAACTGGACGCGACCGTAGCCGTCGGCCAGATCGCGCTCGTGTACTTCCCGGGCTCGTTTGAGCTGTTGCTTGAGCGCCGGTTTGATGGAGGCGGGGAGCATCGTCAGGCGGTCCTTGCCGCCCTTGCCGTTGCGCACCGTGATCTCGTTGCGCGTGAAGTCGATGTCCTGGACTCGCAAGCGCAGGCACTCCATGAGTCGCAGGCCTGCGCCGTACATGAGCGAGGCCATCAGCCACGTGTCGCCGTCGAGGTGCGCCAGAACAGCCTTGACCTCCTCCCGCGTCAGCACGACCGGCAGCCGCCTGGGTTTGTGGGCACGGATCACTTCGCCGAGGTCGCCCACCGGGCGGTTGAGCACGTGGCGATAGAGAAAGAGCAGCGCGGAGAGCGCCTGGGTCTGCGTCGATACGCTGACATGCTGCTCGACCGCCAGATGCGTGAGGAACGCGTTGATCTCGGTCTCGCCCATGGTGGCCGGATGGCGAACATGGTGGAAGCGGATGAAGCGACGCACCCACAGCGAGTACGCCTGCTCGGTGCGGCGGCTGTAGTGGCGAGACCGCAGCGCCTGCTGAAGCTGATCCATCAGCTCGGACACCCATACTCCCAGACTCACGGTGACAATGACCACGGAGAAGAGCGAAGCCGCCCGGAGGCGGCTTCGCGCCCCGCGTCTGGCGCCGGGGCGATGCGTTCATTGTGGTCCGTGTCAGTCGTGCGTCAAGAGGTGACGACGAACGTCAACCGGGCTGCTTCGAGGCCGGGCTGGATCCGGCGCGGGCGGGTCAGCTCCGCCCGCGCCCGATCGCCACCAGGCCGGTGCGCACGACCTCGTTCACGCCGAGCGGCTGCAGCAGGCTCTCGAAGGCGGCCAGCCGGTCGGGCGCGGCGGTGATCTCGAGCGTCATCGTGCGGCGGTCCACGTCAACCACCTTGGCCTTGAAGATCTCGGCGATCTGCAGCGCCTCGGTGCGCTTGGCGCCCTCGGCGCTCACCCTGATCAGCGCCAGCTCGCGAGCGACCATCGACTCGGCGTCGAGCTCGCGGATCTTGACGACGTTGATCAGCTTGTGGAGCTGCTTGGTGACCTGGTCGATCGGGTGCTCGGCGCCGTCGATCGTGATCGTCATGCGCGAGAGCCGCGGGTCTTCGCTGCGGCCGACGACGAGACTGTCGATGTTGAAGCCGCGACGGGCAAAGAGCCCGGCGACGCGCGTGAGCACACCGGGCTTGTTCTCGACGAGCACAGAGAGTGTGTGCTTCATGGCTTCTTCCTCCGCCCGGCCTGGCCGCCGATCATCTCGGTGATCGAGGTGCCGGCAGGCACCATCGGGTACACGTTCTCCTCGCGACGCACGCGGAAGTCTATCACCGCCGGTCGCGGGTCCTTGATCGCCGTGCGCAGGGCGTCGGCGACCTCGTCCTTGGCCGTCACCGTGACCCCCAGGGCGCCGTAGGCGTCGGCGATCTTGGCGAAATCGGGCTGCACGGCGATGTCGGTGTGCGAGTAGTGCCCCTCCCAGAAGAGCTCCTGCCACTGGCGCACCATGCCGAGGAACCGGTTGTTGAGCAGCGCCACGACGATCGGCACGTTGTAGGCGACGGCGGTGCCCAGCTCCTGCATCGTCATCTGGAAGCTGCCGTCGCCGCCGATGTCGATCACCTGCTTGTCGGGCCGGCCGATCTGCGCGCCGATCGCGGCCGGCAGGCCGAACCCCATCGTGCCGAGGCCGCCGGAGCTGATGAACTGGCGCGGCTGCGTGTACTTGAAGTACTGCGCCGCCCACATCTGGTTCTGGCCGACGTCGGTGGTGATGATCGCGTCGCCGCCGGTCACCGCGTAGATCTGCTCGACCACGTACTGGGGCGGCAGCTCGCCGTCGTCCTCCTCGTAGTGCAGCGGATGCTGGCCACGCCAGTCGTCGACGCGCTCGAGCCACTCCGCCGTGCGTTCGGGCGCCGCCGCCATCGTCGCCACCTCGGTGAGGATCTCGTGGAGCACCATCTTGGCGTCGCCGACGATCGGGATGCGCGGCTCGACGTTCTTGCCGATCTCGGCCGGGTCGATGTCGATGTGCAGCACCGTGGCCTGCGGCGCGAACGTCGACAGCTTGCCGGTGACGCGGTCGTCGAAGCGCGCGCCCACGGCGATCAGCAGGTCGCATTCGTGCACGGCCCAGTTGGCGTACGCCGTGCCGTGCATGCCGAGCATGCCGAGCGAGAGCGGGTGGGTGCCGGGGAAGGCGCCCATCGCCATCAGCGTGGTCGTCACTGGGATGTTCAGACTGGTCGCAAGGTCGAAGACCTCTTGCGTGGCGCCCGACGAGATCACGCCCCCGCCGACGTAGAGCACAGGGCGCGGCGACTCGTGGATCGCCCTGGCGGCGACCTTGATCTGCTTGCTGTGGCCGCGCATCGTCGGCTTGTAGCCCGGCAGGTCGACGGCGCTCGCCGTCTTGTAGACGAACTCGGCGAGCGCGCAGGTGACGGGGATGTCGATCAGCACCGGACCGGGGCGACCCGTGCCGGCGATGTGGAACGCCTCGTGGATGATCTGCGCCAGGTCGCTGGCGTTCTGCACGAGGTACGAGTGCTTGACGATCGGCAGCGTGATGCCGGTGGTGTCGGCCTCCTGAAAGGCATCGGTGCCGATCAGGTCGCTCTTCACCTGACCGGTGATCGCGACGATCGGGATCGAGTCGAGGTAGGCGTCGGCGATGCCGGTGACGAGGTTGGTCGCCCCGGGGCCGCTCGTGGCCACGCAGACGCCGACCCTGCCGGTCGCCCGCGCGTAGCCCTCGGCGGCGTGCGCGGCGCCCTGCTCGTGGCGCACGAGCACGTGCTTGAGGTCGGAGTGGTAGAGCGCGTCGTAGAACGGGATGACGACGCCGCCTGGATAGCCGAAGATGACGTCACAGCCCTCCTCCTGGAGAGCTCTGACGATCGCTTCCGATCCTTTGATCTTCGTTTGAGGAGTCACTGCAACACTGCTCCCTTCTCCGCACCGGAGACGAGTCGGATGTACCTGGCGAGATAGCCGGATACGCCCGGGCGCGGCGGGATGGGCGGCTTCGCCGTCCGGCGCCGCGCCAACTCCTCGTCGGCGACTTCGAGAATGAGCGTGCGTGCGGGGATGTCGATCGCGATCGTGTCGCCCTCTTCGATCAGGCCGATCGGCCCGCCGGCCTGTGCCTCGGGAGCGACGTGGCCGATCGCCGCGCCGCGTGTGGCGCCGCTGAAGCGGCCGTCGGTGATCAGCGCCACGTCGCCCGCCAGTCCGCGACCGGCGAGCGTTGAGGTGGCCATGAGCATCTCGGGCATGCCGGGAGCGCCCTTGGGGCCCTCGTTGCGGATCACGATCACCGAGCCCTTGGCGATGCGGTCGTCGGCGATCGCCGTCACGGCGTCGGCCTCGCTCTCGAAGACCCGGGCCGGGCCGCTGCGGCGCAGCATGGTGTCGGCCACGGCGGCCTCCTTGACCACGGCCCCAGCGGGCGCGAGGTTGCCGAAGAGGACGGCCAGACCACCGGTCGGGTGGTAGGCGCGGTCCATCGGCCTGATCACGTCGGGGTCGACGACACGGGCGGCGGCGACTGCGGTCGCCTGCGAAGCGGCAGCCACAGTCGCCGCCGCCCCGTCCATCAGACCCGCCTCGATCAGCTGCTTCATCAGCGCCTGAATGCCGCCGGCGTGGTACAGGTCTTCCATGTGGTGGTCGCCCGACGGCGCCAAGCTACAGATGTGCGGCACCCGGCTGGCGATCTCGTTGATCCGCTGCAGCGGGAACTCGAGCCCGGCCTCGGTGGCGATCGCCGCCAGGTGGAGCACCGTGTTGGTCGAGCAGCCGAGGGCGGCGTCGGCCGCCAGCGCGTTGGCGATGGCGCGGTCGTCGACGATGCGCCGAGCGCTGAGGCCGTCCTTGAGGACGGTCATGACGCGCTCGCCGCTCTCCTTGGCCAGGCGCAGCCGCTCGGAGTACGGCGCCGGGATGCTGCCGTTGCCGGGCAGCGCCAGGCCGAGGACCTCGGTGAGGCAGTTCATCGAGTTGGCGGTGAACAGGCCCGAGCACGACCCGCACGTGGGGCAGGCGGCGCATTCGATCGCCTTGAGACCCTCGTCGTCGAGCGTGCCGGCCATGTGCCGGCCGACCGCCTCGAACACGTCGTCGAGGCTCAGATCGCGGCCGTCGAGGTGGCCGGTCAGCATCGGCCCCCCGCTGACCACGATGGCCGGTAAGTCGAGCCGCACGGCGGCCATCATCATCCCGGGGACGATCTTGTCGCAGCACGGCACCAGCACGAGCGCGTCGAAGGCGTGGGCGCGAGCCATCGACTCGACCGTGTCGGCGATCAGCTCGCGGCTGGGCAGCGAGTAGTGCATGCCCTCGTGGTTCATCGCGATGCCGTCGCAGATGCCCATCGTGCCGAACTCGAAGGGAGTACCCCCCCCCGAGCGCACGCCGGCCTTGACCGCGTCGACGATGCCGCGCAGGTGCATGTGCCCGGGCACGACCTCGCTGAACGAGTTGGCGATGCCGATGAACGGGCGCTCCATCTCCGCGTCGGTGACGCCGAGCGCGCGCAGCAGCGAACGGTGCGGGGCACGCTGCACGCCGCGCTTGATCTCGTCGCTCCTCACAGTCACCACGACCTTTCGCCGACCTTACCGGCGCCCCGCGAGGCTACGCCGCCCGGTGCGCCGACCGTGAACTGGTAATGATACCGAAAATCACGCTCGGCGGAACCATGTCGCGCGGCGGGGCTCGCCCCGCCGCGCACGCGCCCGTCCTGTGGGTGGCGGTGCCTTGTCTGTCAGCCGGCGCCGCCGCCGGCGCCGCCGCCTCCACCGCCACCGCCTCTGCCGCCGCCCGAGAACCCGCCGCCGCCGCCGCCGCCCGACGACTTGGGCGAGGCCGCGGCCGCGGCGGCATTGAATCCGCTCGAGAAGGCGCTGGCGAAGCTGGCCGAGCCGACCGCATGGGCGCCGACCCACCACATGCTCGTCGTGAACGCCGGGTCCTGCACGACCTCGGGCACCTTGACCTTCATGTCGGCGATCACCTCGTCGGCCATGCCGAACACCGTCGCCAGCACCAGGTACTGCTCCCACAACGCGACCGCCGTCGGAGGCTTCTCCTGCATGCGTCCGAAGTCGTGCATGTAGTTCCACAGGCC
The DNA here is from genome assembly GCA_003132585.1 of Actinomycetota bacterium. Classification (GTDB taxonomy): domain Bacteria; phylum Actinomycetota; class Thermoleophilia; order UBA2241; family UBA2241; genus PALSA-647. The sequence continues at coordinate 22,875 of PKYG01000129.1, read as the reverse complement.
GCGGTACTTGGCGTGCAGCTCGGCGGCCTCACGCGTACGGCGCTTCAGGGTTCGCGAGGCGACGACGACGACCACACCGGTCGGGATCCCGAGGTAGCCCAGGGGGGCGCCCATCAATCCGCCAAGCAGCCAGACCGAAACGAACAGGGCGACGCCGACGCCGACGAACGCCCCCGCGGCGGCCGTACCGCCCGATTCCATGAAGTGTTGGTCCTTGCCCTGCTGAGTAACGAGCGCTCGCCAGGCAGCGTGCTCAGCACGGAACGCGGCCTGGTTGTGCTGGGCGTACTCGCGGATCTGCGGGATCGTCACCACCGGAGCACCGGCCACGGTGGCAAACAACAGGTCGAGCAGCTTCTTGTCGATCTCCCCGCAGCCCTCCCGCTTCGTCGTGTCGAGGGTGAGCTGATATGTCTGCTTGTCGTGGTGGAAGAAGCCGCCGTCGACCGTCGCCGGCTCGATCCGCACCACGCCCCGGTTGGCGAGGTCGACGATCGTCGCCGAGATCGCATTGGTGTCGACCTCGCCCATGTTCCAGAGGTAGTCCACGATCGCCGGGGGCAAGTCGGACGGGATGTCGCGGAAGTACTCGCCCGGCAAGGAGACCTTGTGCTCACGCCCCTTCTTGAACCAGGTGATCACCAGGGCGACCAGGGCGCCGACGTTGACTAAGCCGGCGATCCAACCGCCGGCATGCGCGCGATTCCTGTCGGCGCGCGCCTGGTCGCGCTGAGCATTAGCTTGGTCGGCCAGCTTCTGCTCCTGCTGCAGGACGGTCGCGACGACGGCCTGGTCGACCTGACTGGCCTTCGACAGGGCGGCGGTCGGAAAGAGGATCCGCGCCTCGAGCATGGCGCCCTGCTCGAGAGGGCTCACCGTGTAGAGCACGCTGCCGTCAGGCTGGATCTTGACCACGCCCTGGAGCGGACCATGGCCCCAGGCGCGCACCTCGGCCGCGGCAACATGCCCGGGCAGCGTCACCAGGGCGCGCACGTTGTCCATCGGCACGGTCCACGCGTCCTGACCGATGAACTTCCAGTACAGCTCGGCCGTGTCCGTATAGCGCACGGCTGCACCGACGGCGCGGTAGTGCAGCGTGAACGCCGCCGACGCGTCCGTGAGGTTGAAGAACGTGTCGACGGTCACGGCGCTACCCTGATCGCTGACGCTGTAGGTGCCGGGCGGGCGCCCGGCGACGTCGCGGGTGAGCGTCGCCGGCCCGCCGGGGCCGTCGACCCCGAGCACGTCGATGCGCCGGGCGCCCTTCTTGTCGATGACCCAGAACACATATGTGAACGACCCGCTGAAATCGAAGCTCTGCCGCATGTCGACCGTCAGGTCGCCGTTCGCGGCGACTTTGGCCTGGATGTCGCAGGTCGGGATCGAGTAGGACTTGGCGGCCGCCGTGGCCGGTGCGAGCAGCGCGCAAAGCGCGACGAGCGCCGTGACGGCGGCCGCCCACCGCAGGGTACGGCCAAAGGGAGCGAGCAGCGGACGGCGTCGCATCGTGACCTCCTGTCGGCGGGTGCGGCGCAATCATATCCGAGGGGCGGATGGTGTATTGTTTCGTGATTCACAAACGAGGAGGTCACCTGTGGAATCAATGAGCTTCGGCCTTGCACGCATGGTGGAGTCGTCGTTCGACGGCACGGTCGACGCCGTCAGGAAGGCGTTGAAGGCCGAGGGCTTCTACGTCCTCTGCGAGATCGACGTGCAGGCGATGCTCAAAGAGAAGCTCGGCGCCAATATCCGCAAGTGCCTCATCCTCGGCGCCTGCAACCCGCCGCTCACCCATCGCGCGCTGCTCGCCGAACCCGACGTGTCTCTGCTGCTTCCCTGCAACGTCGTCGTCAGCGAGACCGACGACGGCGTGCAAGTGAACGCGCTCAACGTCGAAGCGCTCGTCAGCGGGTTCGACAACGTCGTGCTCACCGACGTCGGCCACGAGATCAGCGTTCGCCTGCAGCGGATCGTCGACGAAGTCTAGGCGCGCGTCTTCCGCGTGGCGCCGCGGCGGTTGAGCCCTGCGCCGCGCGGGGATGTTACACCTGAGTCGAGCCGGGAATACCCTACCGGGATATGCCCGCCCACGAGCCACTCAGGAGGTCGTCATGGAGCCAGTCACGTACGGCATGTCGCGCGTCGTCGCTGACCCTTACGCGGCCGCCGTCGACAAGGTCAAGGCCGCGCTCCAGGCCGAGGGCTTCGGGGTGCTCTGCGAGATCGACGTGCAGGCGACCCTCAAGGAGAAGCTCGGCATCGAGAGCGGCCGGTATGTCATCCTCGGCGCCTGCAACCCAGCGCTCGCGCATAAGGCGCTCACCGCTGAACCCGAGATCGGTCTCTTCCTGCCCTGCAACGTCGTCGTCTTCGACACCGGCGACGGCATCAAGGTAAGCGCCATCGACGCCGAAGTCATGCTCGGCATGATCGACAACCCCGTGCTCGCGGACGTGGCCGCCGAGGTCAAGGCGCGCCTGCGTCGCGTGGTCGACGCCGTATAGCGCAACAAGTCCCAGGGCCGCCGGCCGGAGTGCTTGCCGCCTGTAAGCGAGGAGGAACAGTGGAACACAGTGCCATCACCGTTTTGACCGACGAGACGTTCGACAAGGCTGTCGCCGACGCGAACAAACCGATGATCGTCGATTTCTGGGCGCCGTGGTGCGGCCCGTGCCGGACGGTCGGTCCGATCATCGAGCAGATCGCCGGAGACCACGCCGGCAAGGTCGCCGTCGGCAAGCTTAACGTCGACGAGAACCCCGCGACGGCGAGCAAGTTCGGCATCATGAGCATCCCGACGATCATCCTCTTCAAGGCCGGCAAGCCCGACAAGAAAGTCATCGGCGCCCGTTCCAAGGCCGACTTCGAGCGCGAGTTCGAGCTGGCCTAGAGTCGGCGACGCCGCCGGCCGGCGGCGCGAGAGCCCTGCACATGTGCGAGGGGCGGCGGGCCTGATGGCCCGCCGCCCCTCGACGTTTCTCTGTGACTCTCGCGCGTTTGTGGCTTGCGAGTCCGGGGTACGCTACTCGATCGCCGCTTGGCCGCGCTCGCCGGTGCGCGTGCGCACGGCATCGTCGACCGGCGTGACGAAGATCTTGCCGTCGCCGAGACGGCCCGTGCGCAGCACCTCGACGAGCTTGTCGGTGATCTCCTTGACGTCCTTCTCTTTGACGACCATCTCGATCTTGAGCTTGGGCAGAAGTTTGACCTCGCCCTTCTTCGCGGTCTCGGTCGCCTTGAAGCCGCGTTGCACGCCGAAGCCCTTGACCTCGGTCGCGCTCAGACCCTTGACGCCTTTGACGCCCCACAGCTTTTCGGACAGCTTGTCGAGCTCGTACGGCTGGATGTAGCACTCGATCTTCTTCATCGCGACCGCTCCCTTCTGCCGGATTTGGCAGTTCCTATGTCGGTAATACCTCAGTGCAGCAAAGATACCCTGCGAAGCTGCCGCGAAACCATCGCAGCGAGACGCGTCATCGCACCGGTGAGGCCGTGCTGCCCGGACCACACCGGATGCGCGAGGCGTTGCGCGACGGGCGGCCCGGCCACTCGGCGGGGCCGCCCGTCGCGGTGCTCTCTCGAAACAGTCCGGAGACTGCCTCAAGTAGGGGGCTATGTCAGACGACGCCCTGGTCGAGCATCGAGTCGGCGACCTTGAGGAAGCCGGCGATGTTGGCGCCGTTGACGTAGTTGCCGGGCGTACCGTACGCCTTGGCAGCATCGACGCACTGCTTGTGGATGCTCTTCATGATGCCGTGCAGACGGTTGTCGACTTCCTCACGTGTCCACGAGAGGCGCAGGGCGTTCTGCGACTGCTCGAGACCGGAGGTGGCGACGCCACCGGCGTTGGCGGCCTTGCCGGGACCGTAGAGGATGCCGGCCTTGACGAACTGCTCGACACCGTCGGGGACGGTCGGCATGTTGGCGCCCTCGGAGACCACATACACCCCGTTCTTGAGCAGGTTGGCGGCGTCCTTGGCGTTGATCTCGTTCTGCGTCGCGCTCGGGAAGGCGCAGTGGGCCTTGTGGTTCCAGAGCGGGTTGCTGTCGGCCTTGGGATCGACCGGCGTGTAGACGGCGCTCTTGAACTTGTCGGCGTACTCGCTGATGCGGCCACGCTTGACGTTCTTGAGCTCCATCGCAAAGGCGAGCTTCTTGCGGTCGATGCCGGCCTCGTCGTAGATGTAGCCACCCGAGTCCGAAAGGGTGACGGGCTTGCCGCCGAGGTCGAGGATCTTCTCGACCGTGTACTGAGCGACGTTGCCGCTGCCGGAGACCAGGCAGACCTTGCCGTCGAGCGTCTCGTTGCGCGTACCGAGCATCTCGGCGGCGAAGTAGACGGCGCCGTAGCCGGTCGCCTCGGGACGGATCAGCGAGCCGCCCCAGTTGAGGCCCTTGCCGGTGAGCACGCCGGTGAACTCGTTGCGCACGCGCTTGTACTGGCCGAACAGGAAGCCGATCTCACGGCCGCCGACGCCGATGTCGCCGGCGGGGACGTCAAGGGACGGGCCGATGTGGCGGCTGAGCTCGAGCATGAAGCTCTGACAGAACTTCATCACCTCGTTGTCGCTCTTTCCCTTGGGGTCGAAGTTCGATCCGCCCTTGCTGCCGCCCATGGGGAGCGTCGTGAGAGCGTTCTTGAGGACCTGCTCGAAGGCGAGGAACTTGAGCAGGCCGAGGTAGACGGTCGGGTGGAAGCGCAGGCCGCCCTTGTAGGGGCCGATGGCGCTGTTCATCTGGACACGGTAGCCCTTGTTGATCTCGATCCCGCCCTTGTCGTTGATCCAGGGCACGCGGAACATGATGACGCGCTCGGGCTCGACCATCCGCTCGAGGACCTTGAACTTGCGGTAGACCGGCTTCTTCTCGAGCACGACGGCCAGCGAGTCGACGACCTCCTGCACGGCCTGATGGAACTCGGGCTCGCCCGGGTTCTTGGCCTTGACCTCGGCCATCAGGTCAGCACCGTAATCGCTCATAGATACTCCTTCAGTAGCGTCTGCACAGTTCGGGTGGGCGCGGGCGGCAAGGCTGTGAATCGCGCCCGCCCGCGCAAGACTCGGCTCGATCTACCAATCCCCCCCGAGGCGCTCCCTTGTGGAGCCGGAGACGCGTGCTCTGGCGCTGGTCAGCGCACGAGAGGTCGAGCTCACGAGGGGAAGCGCCACCACATAGTTTGTGGATTATACATCGCCGTATAGGTCTTATCATGTGCCAGATGTAACAAACTTGGCGTAGTGCCAATCGCCAAACGGTCCAATTTGGCATGGCACCAGCTTCGTGATGCGCGGCGCGCCCCGTGTCACGAGAGCGAGCCGCCGGCCGCCGGTCGCCGGCCGCCGTTCTGGCGGGACGATGCCTCGCCGGCACTTGTCCAACTTGTCCATTCTGGCGCCAGTTCTTCGCCATCTGTTTGGATAGAATTGACGAAGCGTGCGAGCGCCGCCATACTACCGGTGAGGGCAGCAGTCGGCGCCCGATGCGTTCGTCTCTCCCTCCACCGTGTCGACCCAACCGCACGCAGACCGCTCTGGCGCGGCCTGACGCGTGAAGGAAGGAGCAGCAACGATGGCGCTCAGGACTCCCGACGAATACATCAAAAGCATCGCCGACCTCGGCCTCGAGATCTATATGTTCGGCGAGAAGGTCGAAGACTACACCAACCATCCGATCATCCGCCCGAGCCTCAACTCCATGGCGATGACCTACGAGCTCGCGCAGTATCCGGAATACGAATCCCTGATGCTCGCGACCAGCCATTTGACCGGCACCAAGGTCAACCGCTTCACGCACATCCACCAGTCGACAGACGACCTCGTGAAAAAGGTCAAGATGCAGCGCCTCCTGGGGCAGAAGACGGGCGCCTGCTTCCAGCGCTGCGTCGGCATGGACGCGATCAACGCCTTGTGGTCCGTGACCTACGACATCGACCAGGCTGAGGGCACCGAGTATCACCAGCGGTTCCGCACCTACGTGCAGTACCTGCAGGAGAACGATCTCGTCGCCGACGGCGCCATGACCGATCCCAAGGGCGACCGCGGTCTGGCGCCGTCCCAGCAGAGCGACCCCGACCTGTACCTGCACATCGTCGAGCGCCGCGCCGACGGCATCGTCGTGCGCGGCGCCAAGGCCCACCAAACGGGCGCCTGCAACTCCCAAGAGATCATCGTCATGCCGACGATCGCGATGCGCGAGAGCGACGAAGACTACGCGGTCACGTTCTCGACGCCGGCGAACGCCGACGGCATCACCTACATCTACGGGCGCCAGTCGTCGGACACGCGCAAGCTCGAAGACAACGACCTCGACGTCGGCAACAAGCGCTTCGGCGGCCAAGAGGCGCTGGTCGTGTTCGACGATGTGTTCGTGCCTTGGGAGCGCGTCTACATGGCGGGCGAGATCGCGCACTCGGGGGCGCTCGTCGAGCGGTTCGCCGGCTTCCACCGCCAGAGTTACGGCGGCTGCAAGGTCGGCGTCGGCGACGTGCTGATCGGCGCCGCCGCATTGGCCGCCGACTACAACGGCGCCGCCAAGGCGAGCCACGTCAAGGACAAGCTCATCGAGATGACCCACCTCAACGAGACGCTGTTCTCGTGCGGCCTCGCATGCTCGCATGAGGGTCATCAGATGCCGGCCGGCAACTACCAGATCGACATGCTGCTCGCCAACGTCTGCAAGCAGAACGTGACGCGCTTCCCCTACGAGATCGCGCGCCTCGCCGAGGACCTCGCCGGCGGCCTCATGGTGACGATGCCGTCCGAGCAGGACCTCGCCGATGAGAAGATCGGGCCGATCGTCGAGAAGTACCTCGCCGGCCAGAGCGCCGTGCCGACGATCGACCGGCTGCGCGTGTTGCGGCTGATCGAGAACCTCACGCTCGGCACCGCCGCCGTGGGTTACCGCACCGAGTCGATGCACGGCGCCGGCTCGCCGCAGGCGCAGCGCATCATGATCTCGCGCCAGTCCAACATGGAGCACAAGAAGGAACTCGCCCGGGCGCTCGCCGGCGTCGGCCAGCCGGCCAAGGCAAAGCGGGCGGCGGCGTCTCGTTGATAAAGCGCAAGCCGAACAACGACGAACCGCCCGCGGTGAGGAACGGCGAGCGGTCCGAAGCCGGCGGTGGTGACCGGCGCGAGCCGCGCCTCAAGTTCCGCTACTGCGGCGGCTGTAACCCGGTGATCGACCGCACGGCGCTCGCCGACGCGCTGCGTGCCGGCGCGGACGAAGGCGACGCCGGCAAGATCGTCTACATCTCGGGCTGCTCGCGCGCCTGCGCCTCGAACCGGGCGCTGACGAGCGACTCGCCGGACGCGGTGATCGTCGCCGGCGAGCACGTCGATGGGGAGCGCACCGCGGAGGCGCAGATCGCCGCCGCCGTGCGCAGGAAGCTGAAGGAGTAGCGCATGAACTGGAAGTCGGAGTACTCCGCCAAGGTGGTCTCGGCCGACAAGGCCCTCAAGGTCGTCAAGTCCGGCGACCGCGTCGTGCTCGCGCACGCCTGCGGCGAGCCGCTCGACCTGGTCGCGGCGCTGGTCGGCCGCGCCGCCGATCTCCGCGGCGTCGAGATCGTCCACATGGTGGCGATGGGCGCCGGCGAGTACGCCAAGCCCGAGTACGCCGAGAGCTTCTACCACAACTCGCTCTTCACCGGCGCCAGCACGCGCGCCGCCGTCAATGAGGGACGCGGCGACTACACGCCGGTCTTCTTCCACGAGATCCCCGACCTCTTCCTCAAGGGCTACCTGCCGCCCGACGTGGTGCTCGTCCACCTCTCCCCTCCCGATAGGCACGGTTTCTGCTCGTTCGGCATCTCGGTCGACTACACCAAGCCGGCGACCTCGGTCGCCAAGACGGTCATCGCCCAGGTCAATCCGAACATGCCGCGCACTCACGGCGACTCGTTCATCCACATCTCCGACATCGACTACATCGTCGAGAGCGAGCAGCCGATCATCGAGCTGCCGCCGCCGAAGATGGGACCGGTCGAGGAGGCGATCGGCCGCAACATCGCCAGCCTGGTCGACGACGGGTCCTGCCTGCAGCTCGGCATCGGCGGCATCCCCGATGCGGTGCTCCTCTTCCTGCACGAGAAGAACGACCTCGGCATCCACACGGAGATGTTCAGCGAGGGCGTCGTAGAGCTGTACGAGCAGGGCGTGATCACCAACCGATGCAAGGCGATACACACGGACAAGATGGTCGCCACCTTCCTCATGGGCACGCGCCGCCTCTACGACTTCGTCGACGACAACCCCGCCGTCAACATGTTCCCGGTCGACTACATCAACGACCCGTACGTGATCGGCCAGAACGACAAGGTCGTCGCGATCAACTCCGCGATCGAGGTCGACCTCATGGGTCAGGTCGTCGCCGATTCGATCGGGCCGCTCCAGTTCACCGGCATCGGCGGCCAGGTCGACTTCATGCGCGGCGCCGCCCGCAGCAGAGGCGGCAAGGCGGTGATCGCGCTGCCGTCGACCGCCAGGCACGGTGAGGTGTCGCGCATCGTCGCGCGCATCGCCGACGGCGCCGCCGTGACGACGATGCGCGCCGACGTCGACTACGTCGTCACCGAGCACGGCATCGCCAAGCTCAAGGGCAAGATGCTGCGCGATCGCGCGAGGGCACTGCTCGCGATCGCCGACCCCAGGTTCCGCGACCAGATCGCCGATGAGATCGACCGCCTGCATGGCGGCGATTGGCTCACTACCAGGCAAGGAGCGTAAGCAGATGGATACGAAGATCCGCGTGCACCGCGCACCGAAGACGCTGATCACGGGCAACAACTGCGTCAATGTGATCGGCGACGAGGCGAAGAAGCTGCGCGTCACCAAGGCATTGATCATCACCGATCCCGGCGTCGCCGGCTGCGGCACCGTCGCCAGCGTCGAGACGCCGCTGCGTGACGCCGGTATCGACGTGGGCGTGTACGACCAGGCTGTGCCCGAGCCGCCGATGAGCAGCATCGCCGAGATCGTCACGATCGCGGAGAAGAGCGGGTACAACGGCATCGTCGGCTTTGGTGGCGGCTCAGCGATCGACGTCGCCAAGATCGTCGCCGCGCTCGTCGGCACCGGCGACTCGGTCGAGGACTACGTCGGCATCGACCAGGTGCCCAGGAAGGGCCTGCCGTTCATCGCTGTGCCGACCACCGCCGGCACCGGCTCCGAGGTCACGGCGATCGCGATCTTCTCCAACGAGAAGCTCAACGTGAAGCAAGGCGTCGTCAGCCCGCACCTGATCCCCAACATCGCGCTCGTCGACCCCAGGCTCACCTGGAGCTGCCCTGCCAACGTCACCGCGGCGTCGGGCATGGACGCGCTCATCCACAACATCGAGGCCTACATCTCGGTCAACGCGACGATGCACACCGACCCGCTCGCCAAAGAGGGCATCTCGCTGATCGCCAAGAGCATCCGTGCCGCGACCTTCGACGGCAGCAACGCCTGGGCGCGGCACAACATGGCGATGGGCTCGCTGCTCGGCGGGATCGCCTTCGGTAACGCCGGTGTCGGCGCCGTGCACGCGCTCTCGTATCCGATCGGCGGCACCTTCCACGTACCGCACGGCGTCGCCAACACGCTGATCCTGCCGTGGGTGATGGAGTACAACATGCTCGCCTGCCTCCAGTGGTTCGGCGAGATCGGCCAGGCGATGGGCGAGAACATCGAGGGACTCTCCGAGCGCGAGGCGGCCGACAAGACGCTCGCCGCGCTGCGCCAACTGGCCGTCGACCTCGAGGTACCGCAGTACCTCTCCGACGTCGGCATCCCCGTGTCCGCGATCGGCGAGCTCGTTGACGGCGCGATGACGCAGACGCGGCTGCTCACCAACAATCCGCGCCAGCTCACGCGTGAGGACATCACACAAATCTACCGCAACGCCGCCGTGAGGCCGGGCAGCAAGCCGGTCAAGGGGAAGGCGCCGGCAAAGGCAGTGAAGGCGAAGAAGTAGACCCCGCGGAGACAGCCCGCGAGAACGATCTGGGCGGGGGCGAGGCGGCGACAGCCGCCCCGCCCCCGCCCATTCCTATGTCAGTTCGCCGACGACGCGGGCGACGATCTCGCCCGCCTGTTCGGTGTCGCCGTCGTCTACGTCGAGATGCGTGACGAAGCGCAGCGACCATGGCGCCTCGTCGAGACAGAGTACGCCGGCGGCGGCGAGCGCACCGACGAGCTCCGCCGCCGGCTTGCCGGTACCGTGCGTGTCGGCGAACACCATGTTGGTCTGCAGCTTTGCGGCGTCGACCGCGAGGCCGGGCACCTGCGCGAGGCGTTCACCGAGCGCGCGTGCCCGGCGGTGGTCGTCGGCGAGCCGCGCGATGTTGTGCTCGAGCGCGTAGAGACCGGCGGCAGCGATGATGCCGGCCTGCCGCATGCCGCCGCCGAAGAGCTTGCGCGCGCGCTGCGCGCGCGCGATCATCGCCCGCGTGCCGAGCAGCACCGAGCCGACCGGCGCGCCGAGGCCCTTGGAGAGGCAGACGCTGACCGAGTCGAAGGGGGCCGCGATCTCGGCGGCCGGCGCGCCCGAGGCGACGGCGGCGTTGCAGACGCGGGCGCCGTCGAGATGCAGGATCATCCCGTGCCGGTCGCAGAAAGCGCGCACCTCACGGATCTTCGCCAGCGGGTAGACCACGCCGCCGCAGTAGTTGTGCGTGTTCTCGAGGGCGACCAGCGTGGTGCGCGGGTGGTGCACGTCGTCGTCGACATGAAAGTAGTGCTCCATCGCGTCGATATCGAGCGTGCCGTCGGCGGAGTCGAAGGTACGCGTCTGCAGGCCGGAGAGCACGGCAGCGCCGCCTTGCTCGTTCTCGACGATGTGCGCCTTGGCGTGGATGAAGACCTCGTCGCCGGGTGTCGTCTGCGCGTGCAGTGCCGCCTGGTTGGTCATCGTGCCGGACGGCATGTAGAGGCCGGCCTCCTTGCCGAAGAGCTCGGCGGCACGCTCCTGCAGGCGGATGACGGTCGGGTCGTCGCCGAGCACGTCGTCGCCGACCTCGGCTTCGAACATCGCCCGCCGCATCTCCGGCGACGGCCGCGTGACCGTGTCGCTGCGCAGATCGATCGTCTTCATACCACCAGGTCTCCTTGTTCGAGCAGCGGCGTGCCGTCGACCTCGACGCTGGGAGCGAGGATCATCATGTCCCAGTGCAGGCTCGAGTCGTTGACACCGCCGAGCATCCGGTTGTCGCCCACGGCGATGTGGACGGTGCCGAGGATCTTCTCGTCGGTCAGTGTGTAGCCGCAGGGTTCGCCGACCTCAGGGTTCAGCCCGATGCCGAGCTCGCCGATGACGTTAGCGGCGCCGGTGGCGGTGGCGACGACCTGCTGAAAGGTCTCGAGGCCGCAGGCGGCGCCCAGCGCCTGCGCGACGCCGCCCGTGAACTGCACCTCGAGGTCCTCGATGCGCACGCCGTTGCGGAACGCCAGGTCGAAGATCACGCGCCCCTCGGCACTGCTCTCGAGCGGTGCCAGACAGACCTCGCCCGCCGGCAAGTTGGTCAGCTTGGCGGCGTCGGTGACGACGCCGATGTCGCGGTCGAGCGGGCGGCCGTCGATGCGCAGCGCCAGGTCGGTCCCCTTGGCGCTGCGCACGCGCACCTCGCGAGCGCCGTCGAGCACTGCGCACACGCGCTCGGCGCGCTCCGAGAGCGCCCGGTAGTCGACGTCGAGCGCGCGCCAGAACATCTCCTCGAACGCGGCGAAGTCAAGGTGGAAGGCCGCGGCTTGCTCCACGGTCGGGTAGTCGGTGCCGACCCACCGCCGCGAGCCGTCGTAGATGTGGTCAGAGATCAGCTTGCGGCCGCGCCGGTGGGCGCCCATCTTGTCGGCCGGCGCGTCGGCGAAGAGCTGCGGCTTGCCGTCCTCGAGGCGCACACTGAAGACCACGTCGGCCGCCTTGACGGCGTCGATCCACGATTGCGACGCGACCTCGAGCTGCTCGGGCGAGAGCTCGTCGAG
>PKYG01000129.1:873-10879 GCA_003132585.1 Actinomycetota bacterium | reverse complement strand
CCCGGCCGCACGCCGGCGCACTCGTGGACGATCTTGTGGGCGATGGCGCGCAAGCGCTCAGGCGACAGTGGCATCGGGACCTCTCATCGGCCGGGGGACACAGCGCCGACCATGATATGCCAATCGGCCGACGCCGGCATCACGGCCGGCCCCGGCCGGCGAGACGGCGGCGGAGCGGCACGTCGGCGGCGGCCGGCGCCAGCAGACGGCCGCCGCTCACCATGCGCCGCCGCCAGCCGGCGAGCACGTTGAACGAGAGGATCAGAAGCGTTCCGCCGAGGAAGAGCGCCTTGCGGCTCGGCGGCATCGGCGTCCAGTAGATCGCGAGCTGGTCTTTGAGCTCCTGATACGGGTGGAAGTCCTTCGGCCAGTGCAGGAAGTAGTGGCCGCCGCGACGCACGGCGAACGTGACGCCACTGTTCTCGATCGCGTTCGGCACCTTGCCCGGGTAGTCGACCCAGATGTGGTCGAGCGACATGCGCAGCTGATAGGGGATGTGCTTGGCGGCGAGGATGCTCGCGAGCACGACGGCGCGGCTCTCGCAGTCACCGCTCCCGGCGGCGACCGCCTCGGCGGTGGTAGGGAAGTACCAGGGCACGCCGTTGACCTGCCAGTCGTAGGCGTACGGCACGATCCTGGTGAGCACCGCGCGCTCGATCAGACGCGGGTTGTCAGGCAAGCTCGCGGCGAGCCCGGCGACAGCAGCGGTATCGATCTGCGGGTGCAGCGTGTCGCGCACGCTGCGCACGAGCACCGCCGGGTCCGGGTACAGCACGAGGAACGCCCAGACCAGCGCCAGGGGGATGAGGATCTTGCGCGGTATTCTCACGATTCGATTGTACCCCCGGCACGCACAGATCGAGTCCGGTCCGCCATTCGCGCTGCGGTATACTGCCGGCCATGCAGACGACCGCAACGACGCTCCTCTCGCGCATCGCGACCCTCCTGCGCGCCAAGGAGCGTCTCGTCTTCTACGCGATCGCGCTGTACGCCCTCGACGCCGCCGCGCCTCTCTTCACAAGCTGGTTCGCCGACCACAAGCCGCTGGCGAAGCTGCTGCAGAACGACAACTCGCCGCTCTGGGACATGGTCGCCCACCCGGGGATCGTCATCGCCCTCGTCACCGTCGCCTACTTCGGGCTCGTCGCGTGGTTCCGCGCCGGCTATATCCGGTCAATCGTCGGCGCACAGCATTTCGGCCCGCGCGACGACGCGCAGTTCGGCGCACTGTTCGTCGTGATGGCGGCGCTGGCCGGACTCGGCGATGCGCTCGGCTACGCGATCTCGCGCACCGGCAGTAGCCTGAGCGCGGCGACGATCCTGCTGCCGCTCGCCGCGCTTGGTCTCACGCTGATCCTGCAGTACACCGACTACGCGGTCGTGATCACCGGCGTGGGCCCGCTACCGGCGGCGCGCCGCTCGTGGTCGACGGTGCGCGCCAACCTCTCGATCTCGGTGCTGGTGCTGATCGCGATACAGCTCCTCGCCGGCTTCGTGCTGAGCACGACCGCCGATGCCGCTTCGGGGTCGTGGCGGCAGGTGCTGCCGCTGGTCGTGATCAGGGTGGTCGCCGTCGGCAGTGTGGCGTTCGTCGGAGACGTCGCGCTGATCTCGGTGTACATCGACACGATCGAGCGCGGCGCCGTGCCGGCGAGCCGGCACTAGCCCGCCGCGCTCATCCCGGCGCGGCGCTCCCGCTTCAGCCCGCCGCGCCTACTCCCACTCGATCGTGCTCGGCGGCTTGCTCGAGATGTCGTAGACGACGCGATTGACCTCGGGCACCTCGTTGATGATGCGCGACGAGATCGTCTCGAGCAGGTCATAGGGCAGGCGCGCCCAGTCGGCGGTCATCGCGTCGTCGCTATTCACGGCGCGGATCGCGATCGCGTAGCCGTAGGTGCGCTCGTCGCCCTGCACGCCGACGCTGCGGATCACGGGCAGGATCGCGAAGCACTGCCAGAGCTCGCGGTAGAGACTGGCCTTGCGGATCTCCTCCTGCACCACGGCGTCGGCGCGCTGAAGGATGTCGACACGCTCGCGCGTGATCTCGCCGATGATGCGGATCGCCAGGCCGGGCCCCGGGAAGGGCTGCCGCCAGACGATGCGCTCGGGTAGCCCGAGCTCTTCGCCGACGGCGCGCACCTCGTCCTTGAAGAGCCAGCGCAGCGGTTCGACGAGCTCGAAGTCCATCTTCTCGGGCAGGCCGCCGACGTTGTGGTGACTCTTGATCTTGGCGGCCTGTCTGGTGCCGCTCTCGATCACGTCCGAGTACAGCGTCCCTTGCACGAGGAACTTGGCGCCGGCGAGCTTGCGTGCCTCCTCCTCGAAGCAACGGATGAACTCCTCGCCGATGATCTTGCGCTTGCGCTCGGGCTCGGTGACGCCCTTGAGCTTGTCGAGGAAGCGATCGCTGGCGTCGACGGCGATCAGCGGTATGCCGAACGTGCCGGAGAAGGTCTCGGCGACGCGTTCGGCCTCGCCCATGCGCATCATGCCCTGGTCGATGAACACGCAGATGAGGCGGTCGCCGATCGCCTTGTGCATGAGCAGCGCCGCGACCGACGAGTCGACGCCGCCCGACAGACCGAGGACCGCTTTGCGATCGCCGACCTGAGCGCGGATCTTGCGGATCGACTCCTCGATGATCGAGGCCGGCGTGAACGACGGCTTGCAGCCGCAGGCCTTGTAGAGGAAGTTGCGCAGCACCTCCATGCCCTTGGGCGTGTGCACGACCTCGGGATGGAACTGCACTCCGTAGATGCCGCGCTCGCGGTGCTCCATGGCGGCGACGGGCGAGGCGGCGCTGGTGGCGAGCACCGTGAAGCCGGGCGGCGGCGCCGTGACGCTGTCGCGGTGGCTCATCCAGCACTGCTCATCACCGCGCAGCCCCTTGAGGAGCAGGCCGGGGGTGAGCACGTTGAGCGCCGTCTTGCCGAACTCGCTGAGGTCGGTGCGCGCGACCGTGCCCTTGAGCTCGAGCGCGAGGCTCTGCATGCCGTAGCAGATGCCGAGCACGGGGATGCCGAGCTCGAGAATCTCCGGGTTGAGCTGCGGCGCGTCTTCGACGTAGACGCTCATCGGGCCACCGGAGAGGATGATGCCCTTGGGCTTGAACGCCTTGATGCGCGCGATCGGGGCGTCGAAGGGGATCAACTCCGAGTAGACGCGGCACTCGCGCACGCGGCGCGCAATGAGCTGGCCGTATTGCGCGCCGAAATCGAGCACCAGCACCGTGTCGAACCCGCTCACCTCCGGCATCCGCCGTCCCCCTCCCTCTCGCGTGCTCTATCAGCGATGGGATGATCGCCGACGCGGCAGTCATCCCATCCCGACGTCTTGCTCCTTCTGCAGCTTCTTGCCCTCCGTCATCAGCGCCGGAGCGACCATCACTTCGGCCTTCTGGAAGTTCTGCAGCGTG
The DNA here is from genome assembly GCA_003132585.1 of Actinomycetota bacterium. Classification (GTDB taxonomy): domain Bacteria; phylum Actinomycetota; class Thermoleophilia; order UBA2241; family UBA2241; genus PALSA-647. The sequence continues at coordinate 7,461 of PKYG01000129.1, read as the reverse complement.
TCGTAGCCGCAGGTCGCCATGCTGGTGCGCAGCGCGCCGAAGAGGTTGAGCGTGCCGTCGTTCTCGTGCGCCGGGCCGAGGAGGATCTCCTCGAGCGTGCCCTTGATGCCGGCCTTCACGCGCGTGCCGCGCGGCAGCTCCGGATGGAAGGTCGCCATGCCCCAGTGGTAGCCGCGGCCCGGCGCCTCCTTGGCGCAGGCGAGCGGCGAGCCGATCATCACGGCGTCGGCGCCGAGCGCGATCGCCTTGCTGACATCGCCGCCGGTGCGCATGCCGCCGTCGGCGATCACGTTGCAGTAGCTGCCGGTCTCGAGCAGATGCTGAACGCGCGCGGCGGCGGCATCGGCGATCGCCGTAGCCTGCGGCACGCCGATGCCGAGCACGCCGCGCGTCGTGCACGCGTGGCCCGGGCCGACGCCGACGAGCACGCCCACGGCGCCGGTGCGCATCAGGTGCAGCGTCGTCGAGTACGAGGCGACGCCGCCGACGATCACCGGCACCGGGCAGGAGGCGATGAACTCCTTGAGATTGAGCGGCTCGACCCTGGTCGAGAGGTGCTCGGCAGAGATGACGGTGCCCTGGATGACGAGCACGTCGAGGCCCGCCTCGAGCGCGATCTTGTAGTAGTCGACGACCCTCTGCGGCGTGAGTGACGCTGCCGCCAGCACGCCGCCGTCCTTGATCTGCTTCACGCGCTTGGCGACGAGCTCGGGCTTGACCGGCTCTTTGTAGATCTCCTGCATCGTGCGCGTTGCCGTCTCCTTGGGCAGCGCGGCGATGCGGTCGAGCTGCTCGTCGGCATTCTCGTAGCGGGTCTGCACGCCCTCGAGGTTGAGCACCGCGAGCCCGCCGAGCTTGCCCATCGTGATCGCGAAACCGGGGTCGACAACGCCGTCCATGGCGGAGGCGAGCAGCGGCAACTCGAGCGTGTGCGGCCCGAGCCGCCAGACGATCTCGACGTCTTCGGCGTCACGCGTGCGCCGGCTGGGCACGATCGCGATGTCGTCGAAGCCGTACGCTCGCCGCCCCTTTTTGCCGCGCCCGATCTCTACTTCCATGGCGTCCTCCTCGCTGGACGGCTCGAACGGTAAACGAAAGACCCGGGCACGGTGGTGCCAGGGTCTCGGAGTGCGGAGCTTACTCTATGCCTGAATGGTGCCCTCTTTCGCAACGTCTTTGGATGCTAGCACCGGCCTCAGGGAGAAGCAACAACGTGGAGGGAGAGGAGAGGAGTGAAGCCGTCAGTCCTTGACGGCGGCATTGACCTCGATGACCGCCGTCGTCTCGTAGAGGCGCTCGGCCTCGGCGGGATCGAAGACGCCGGCGCCGAAGCGCTGGGTGTTCGCGGCGCCGCAGGCGAGTCCGCGACGCAGACACTCGCCGACGTTCCTCTTCTCGAAGTGGCTGGCGACGAACCCGGCGAGGAAGCTGTCGCCGGAGCCGACGCTGCTGACGATCGTCTCGAACAGCGGGATCGTCGCCTGATACACGCGGTGGTGGCGGCCGTGCTTGATGCGCGCGAAGCAGCCGTCGGACTTCGTGATGATCGCGCTCTGGGCACCCATCTCGCAGATGATCTCGAGCGCGTCGATGACGTCTTGCCCGTCGTGGAACTCGTGGCCGACGAGGTCCTCGGCCTCGTGCACGTTGGGCGTGACGAAGTCGGGATGACCGCGCAAGGCGAGGCGCAGCGGCTCGCCCGCGCTGTCGATCAGCGTGACGCAGCGCGCCTTGCGCAAACGGGTGAGCACCGTGCCGTAGAACTCGTCGGGCACGCGCCGCGGCAGCGACCCGGCGAAGATCATGTAGTGGGCGCCCTTGGCGAGGAGGTCGAGCTCCTCGATGAACGCCTGCAGCTCCTGCGCGGAGACTACCGGGCCGTACTCGATCACCTCGGTCTGGCTCATATTGGTGGAGTCGATGACCGCCGTAGAGGTACGCGACTCGCCGGCGATGCGGGCGAAGTCGTTGAGGATGTTCTCGCGGCCGAGGGCTTCGACGATCTGCTGGCCGGCGCGGCCGCCGACGAGGCCGCTGACGATCACCGGCTGGCCGAGCGTCTTGAGAGCGCGGGCGATGTTGACGCCCTTGCCGCCGGGCAACGTGAGACTCTCGCTGGCGCGGTGCCGAAAGCCGACCTGGAAGTTCGGCACCGTGAGTGTCTTGTCGATGGCGGCATTGGGTGTGACGGTGATGATCACGCGGACCCCCCGGAGAGAGGCCACAAGTATACCACGGGGCCTGTCCTCCGGCCCGTCGTGCGCCTTGACAGAGGGCTTGTACGGGGGGTACTTTTCGGGGGCGTCACCACGGCGCAATCCTCGTTAGGTGAGGCTCCAGCATAAAAAGAAGCCGTTGCCCGGAAACGTCCAGAGACGCCAACGGGTGGAACAGGTACTACCGGTTCAAGGTTCTACCTAACACGGCTGAGGGATCGCCCTCTACGGTATGCTGTGCCAAAGCTCTTGGACGAGTGAGGATCGCCCATACTGCTTGTGCACGGCTGGAGCCTTCCCAGTGGGGAAGGCTGTTTCTGTTTTGCGAGCTGTCCACGGCAGGGAGGTGAGACCATGTTCTTCCTGAGCAAGCTGCTCGGCCAGCCGGTGCGCGACGCCGAAGACAAGCTGGCCGGCACCCTCCTCGACCTCGTGGTCTCCTCCCGACAGACGTACCCGCGCGTGACCGCGCTGGCGCTCAAGCGCCGCGGCAAGCGCGTGCTCGCGCCGTGGGACACGGTCACCAGCTTCGAGGAGTCGCGCAGCATCCTGCGGGCTGTCGGCGGCGAGCTCGAGGATCGGCCGCTCGCCGCCGATGAACTCCTCCTCAGCGGCACCTTCCTCGACAAGCAGCTCGTCGACACCGAGGGCCGCAAGGTGATCCGCGTCAACGACATTCAGCTCATGCGCAGTGGCGCCGTGCTCATGGTCGTCGCCGTCGACATCTCGAGCAACGCCATCCTGCGCCGCATCGGTCTGGCCAAGGTCGGCGACCGACTCACCAAGGGCGGTCGCAATCCCAAGCCGCGCCTGATCGACTGGCGCACGGTCGACATCGAGGAGAGCGACAGCCAGTCGGTACGGCTCACCGTGCCGCGCACCAAGCTGTCGCTCCTGCACCCTGCCGACATCGCCGACATCGCCCACGAGCTCTCGCCGGAGGAGCGCGCCGCCGTGCTCGACGCGCTCGAAGACGAGGTCGCCGGCGACGTGATGGCCGAGATGCACCCGTCCTATCAGGCGTCGGTACTGCTCGACCTGCCCGACAAGGAGGCGAGCGAGCTGCTCGACAACATGTCGCCGGATGACGTCGCCGACCTGCTCGCCGACCTCCCTGAGGCGCGCGCCCAGCGGCTCATCGCGCTGATGGAGCAGGAGGACGCCGAGGACGTCCGCGAGCTGCTCGCGTATCCGGAGCATTCGGCGGGCGGCATCATGACGACGAACTACGCCGCCGTGCCGCCCGACTCGACCGCCGGCGAGGCGCTGGAGATGCTGCGCACCCAGGCCGAGGACATCGAGACGATCTACTACATCTACGTCGTCGACAGGGGCGAGCACCTGAAGGGCGTCTTCTCGCTGCGCGACCTGCTCACGGCGCCCTCCGCCCGCAAAGTGCGCGACTTCATGAGCGAGAACCCGATCGCGATCCACACGAACGGCAGCGAAGAAGAGATCACCGAGCTGATCGCCAAGTACAACCTGCTGGCGCTGCCCGTCGTCGACGACGACGGCGTGCTGCACGGCATCATCACGATCGACGACGCGATCGACCTGGTGCTGCCGCTCGCCTGGAAGAAACGACTACCGAGAATCTTCCACTAGGATGGCGGCCCAGATCCCCCGCAAGGGCGCCCGGACCGCCATCCGGCGCGTCGGCCGCACCCGCTTGCTCGTCTTTCTGGCGCTGATCGGCCCCGGCCTGATCACGGCCAACTCCGACAACGACGCCGGTGGCATCACGACGTGGTCGGTCGCCGGCGCCCACTATGGCTACAGCCTGCTCTGGGTGCTGCTGCTGATCACGCCGATCCTCGCCGTCACCCAGGAGATGGGCGCGCGCATGGGGGCCGTCACCGGCAAGGGGCTGGCGGCCCTCATCCGCGAGCGCTTCAGCCTCAAGGTGACGGCGTTCGCGATGCTCTGCATGCTGATCGCCAACTTCGGCACCACGGTCGCCGAGTTCTCCGGCGTCGCCGCCGGATCGAGCTTGTTCCACGTGCCGAGCTGGGTCGGCGTGCCGCTCGTCGCCTTCGCCGTGTGGGTGCTGATCACGCGCGGTTCGTACTGGCGCGTCGAGAAGGTCTTCCTCTTCCTCTGCACGATCTACGTCACCTACATCATCGCCGGCGTGCTCGCCCACCCCGACTGGCACGCGGCGGCGCGCGGCACCTTCGTGCCCTCGGTCACCTGGAACGCCACGTGGCTGCTCACCGTGATCGCCGCGATCGGCACGACGATCACGCCGTGGGGCCAGTTCTTCATCCAGGCGACCGTCGTCGACAAGAAGATCTCGGTGCGCAACTACATCTACACCAAGGTCGAGGTGTTCTTCGGCGCCTTTCTCACCGACGCGATCGACTTCTTCATCGTCATCGCCTGCGCGGCGACACTGTGGAAGGGGCACATCCTCGTCAACACGGCCCAGGACGCGGCCAGGGCGCTCGGTCCTCTCGCCGGCAATTTCGCACACATCCTCTTCGCGATCGGGCTGCTCAACGTCTCGATCCTCGCCGCCGGCATTCTGCCGCTCGCCACCGCCTACGCCATCTGCGAGGCGTTCGGGTTCGAGGGCGGGCTCGACAGCAGCTTCTCCGAGGCGCCGATCTTCAACGGCCTGCTGACCGCCTTCATCTTCGTGCCGGCGCTGGTGGCGATCATCCCGGGGCTGCCGCTGATCAAGGTGATGCTCTTGAGCCAGGACGTGAACGGCATCCTGCTGCCGGTGATCCTGATCTACGTGCTCAAGGTGATCAACGACCGCTCAGTGATGGGCGAGCACGTCAACGGGCCCATTTACAACTCGATCGCCTGGACGTTCTCGATCCTGCTCATCGGCTTAAGCGTGATCCTCGTCGGCTCGAGCCTGCCGCTGCCGTTCGGGCTCTAGCGGGGCACCGAGCGAGGCGGCGAGCCGAGCGGTGAGCGGAGCGGCGGGCGCGACTCAGCTGCCGTCGTCGCGCTCGTGCGCGGCGGGCTCGATGTGCACGAGGATCTCGGCGTTCGGCAGGTTCTCGCCGATGTCGGCCGTGATGTGCTCGGCGATCTCGTGCGCTTCCCCGACCGTCAACGCCCCATCCACCGTGATGTGCAGGTCGATGTGACGGCGGCTGCCGGCGCGCCGTGAGCGCAGCTTGTGGTAGCCGACGATGAGTTCGCCGCGGTGCTCGGCGACGGTCTTGCGGACGATCACGAGATCCGACTCCGGCAGCGTCTCGTCGAGGAGCACGCGCGTCGACTCGCTGACGAGCTGCCACGCCGTCCACATGATGAGCAGCGCCACGCCGATCGCGAGAATCGGGTCGAAGTAGGTCTTGTGGGTCGCCTGCGCGAGCGCCAGACCGAGGGCCACGCCGAGCGACGTGTAGACGTCGGTGAGGTGATGGGCAGCGTCGGCCTTGAGCGCGGCCGACTCCGTGCGCCGCGCCACCGGGTAGAGGTAGACCGACAGGCCGGCGTTCACGGCGGCCGAGACGAGCATCACGGCGATCGCGACGCCGATGTGGTCGAGGTGCTCGCCACTGACGAGATGACGCACCGCCTCGACGACGATGACGACTGCCGCCATCCAGATGAGCAGCCCTTCGATCACGCCGGAGATGTTCTCGACCTTCTCGTGGCCGAAGTGGTGCGACGGGTCGGCGGGACGCGCCGCCCGTCGCACCGACACCAGAGCGATGATCGCGGCGAGCAGGTCGGTGCTCGAGTGCAGGGCCTCGGAGATTATGCCGATCGACCCCGAGAGGAAGCCGGCGATCAGTTTGAAGATGATCAGCAGGACGTTGGCGGCGATCGAGAACCAGGCGGCGACGGACTTGGCCCATGTCGCCCGCGCCGTCGCCTCCGCCGTGTTGCCCGCCACCTCGATCGCCGCCTAACTCCCGTCGATGCGCTCGTGCGAGCGCGGCTCGATGTGCACGAGTACGTCGGAGTTGGGAATGCACGCGCGAATGTCGGCCATGATGTGCTCGGCCACCTTATGCGACTCGCCGACGCTCATCGCCGCGTCGACGGTCACGTGCAGGTCGATGTGGCGGCGGCTGCCGGCCTGACGGGCGCGCAGCTTGTGGTAGCCGTAGATGAGGTCGCCGCGGTGATCGGAGACGCAGTCGCGGACGAGTGCGAGCTCGTCATCCGGGAGTGTCTGGTCGAGCAGCACGCGTGACGACTGGATCACGAGCTTGACCCCGGTGTAGACGATCAGCAGGGCGATGAGGATGGCGGCGATAGGGTCGAACTCCTCGACGCCGGTAAGTTTGACGATCGTCAGCCCGACGGCGACACCGACCGAGGTGTAGACGTCGGTGCGCAGGTGAGCGGCGTCGGCCTCGAGGGCGGCCGAGTCGGTGCTGCGCGCCGCCGGGTAGAGGAC
>PKYG01000129.1:0-858 GCA_003132585.1 Actinomycetota bacterium | reverse complement strand
CCCTCGGCGATGATCACCGCCGCGGCCGCCAGGATGAGCAGCGCCTCGATCACCCCGGAGATGTTCTCGACCTTCTCGTGACCGTAGCGGTGCGAGTCGTCGGCGGGTTTGGCGGCCTTGCGCACCGAGTAGAAGGCGACCAGCGCGGCGACGAGGTCGGAGCCCGAATGCAGCGCCTCCGAGATGATCGCGATCGAGCCCGAGATGAGGCCGACGATCAGCTTGAAGACGATCAGCGCGGAGTTGGAGACGATCGAGACCGCCGCCGCTCGCGACTTGAGACCGTGGTTCAAGCGATCATGCTCCATCGAGCGCGCCTTCCTCGGCCAGCGTCGCGAGCAGCGCCCGGCCGGCGAGCGCGCGATGGCTCGACCGGTCCTTGAGCTCCTGCGACCACTGCGCGACGGTCAGGTCGGAGCCCTTCGGCACGAAGACCGGGTCGTAGCCAAAGCCACCGGAGCCGCGGGGCTGTGGGGCGATCGCGCCCCACCACTCCCCGCGGCTCTCATACGCTCTGCCATCGGGCAGCACGCAGGCCATGCAGCAGACGAAGCGCGCGCGTCGGGCGCCGACGCTCAGTCCGGCGAGTTCGCCGAGAAGCTTCGCAACGTTGGCCGCGTCGTCGCCGTCGCGGCCGGCGTAGCGCGAGGACCGCACGCCCGGCCGCCAGTCGAGCGCCTCGACCTCGAGGCCGGAGTCGTCACCGATGAAGAGCGGCGCGGCGGGCGCGGCCGCGTCTGGATCGACGTCCGCTACCGCGCCCGGCGCCGCGCCGCCGGCCGCCATGGCCGCTGCCGCCAGCGCCCGCGCTTTGGTCATCGCATTGTCGCGAAAAGTCGTGACGCCCTCGGGCGGCAG
>PKYG01000116.1 GCA_003132585.1 Actinomycetota bacterium | reverse complement strand
GCCGAGGTCGTTGAAGAGGAGCAAGAGGTTGTCGATCTGGTCGGGCGTGAGATCGACGTCGCGCAGCATGTCGTGGATGTGCTCGGCGTTCAGGTAGCCCTGCTCGCGGCCCTCGGCGACCAGCTTCCTGACCTCGTCGATGCTCAGCTCCGGCGATTCGCTTGACTGGCGTTCTTCTGGCATGTCGCGCAAGGTCTTCTCTTCTACTCCTCTACTGGGATGAGGCGGATGGCTTCGCGGATCCCGCAGCGCATGGTTTGCAGCCACACCGCAGCGGCGGACGGAAGTCCTCGTGAAGCCTATCCAGTCTACGCTCCTCGAGGCGGGGCACAAGGAGCTCAGCCAGACTGGCGGCGACAACGAGTTCTATGTCGCCGCGGAAGTCATCCGCGAAGCCGCTGGCCTACGACAGCACCGTCTACGCCGACCAGCACTACCGCTTCCACCAGACGTTGTGCCAGACTGACGCCGTCGTCGTCATCGGCTACGGCTTCCGCGACAAGGCGATAAACAGCTGCCTGATCGGCTGGCTGCACGGAGCACCGCGTCGCCGCATGGTCACCGCCCACGGCGACGCATGCAACCTCGTCGTCGATGCCCGTCCGGCGATTCGTCCGAAGTGGGACGGCTGGATCCGCGATCCTCACGCCGCTGCGCAACATGCGCACCGCTTCACGCCTGAACTCCGGCGGGTACGGCGGTCTCGTCTTCGGCACTTCCGCTCCTCTCCACGGGCCAACGCCCGAAAGACTCACGGTGTCAACCGAAGCGGGTCAACTCCAACTCCACTAGCCGAATCGCTAGACCCTCCTAGAAGTACGAACGTGCCTCGACAGCGGGCTCGCGTCGAGAAGACGGCGATCCAGGCGGCAGATGCGGCGCCGTTGGGTGGGCCATATTCGCACGCGGTGGCTGCTACGGGATTCGTCTACATCGCGGGGCAAGGGCCCGTCGCTCCCGTCTCGCCGAGGGCCGGCAGGCAGCGGCTCGGGCTACGTACTCGCCGCCCGCTCAGCCCGGCTCGGCCTCGTCAACCAGGCAGACGGCGAGGAGCGTGTCTTCCTCGACGTCGTGCCAGTCGTGCAGCGTGCCCGGCAGGAAGACGTACAGCTCGGGCCCCTCGTAGGCGAGGCTGCGGCCGTCCGGCAGACCCAGGCGACCGCGACCCCGAACGATCTGACAGAAGGCGAGCATCGGGCTCGAGTGCATGGCGAAGCGACCTCCGGCCGCGATCTCGACCAGCTGGAGCTCGGCGTGTGCTTCGCGCAGCAGCTCGACTAGGCGCACACGCTCGAGCGGCTTTCCGTCGAACTCCTCGAACGGCTCCCATGCCGGCGACTCCGTGACGCGGGCCTGGACGCTGCCGTCGGCAAGCTCGAACACGGTAGTCCTCATCTCTCCTCCTCGCATTCGCATCATCGGCGACCTGCGGTCGCCGCCGCCAGGTGTACCTCGAGGAACGCACGCGCGGACCGCGCCACGTCCAGCCCGTCGTGCCAAGGGTCGCGCCAGATCGCGAGCGCGCTGACGAACGACGGCGAGACGACGACCGACGAGAAGCTCTCGAATACGATCGGCCCTGCGTAGCCTGTGTCGGCGAGAGCCTGGAAGAGCGCGGCGAAGTCGACGGTGCCGCGCCCGAGGTACCCCCGATCCGACTCGCCGACGTGCACATATCCGAGGCGGGCGCCACAGCGGTGCACGGGCGTCCCCAGATCGGACTCCTCGATGTTCATGTGGTAGCTGTCGAGATGGACGACGACGTTCTCGGCGCCGATCTCGTCGACGAGCGCGAGCGCCTGCTCCGCGGTGTTGACGAGGTTGCTCTCGTAGCGGTTGACGGCCTCGATCCCGATCGTCACCTCGCGGTGCGCGGCCCGCTCCGCAACCCGGCGCAGCGCTTCGATCGCGTGCCGCCGGCCGCGCTCCGTGGGCGCCGCGAGGTGCTTGCCCATGGCGCTGTGGACAACGCCGCCGAGAAAGCGGGCGTCGAGCGCCGCCGTTACGTCTACCGCCTCCGTGAGCAGCGCCTCGCCCCGCGCGACGACCGCCGCGTCGGCGCTGGAGACGTCGGCGTCGAAGGGGAGTCCGAGCGAGCATGTCGCCGCGACCCCGGTCTCCTCGAGCAGGCGCCGCGTCATCGCGGCGTCGACGGAGCGCGGGTCGAGCAGCGGGATCTCGATCAGGTCGAAGCCGGCCTCGCGGGTGCGCGCGATCGCGTGGCGCGCCTCCGGCTCGCTCCAGCCCGCGACCCAGACGAGCGCGTGGACGCCGACCGGGTTCGCGGCTGCTCGAGCTGCGTCGCCGCTCACGTCGCCTCGCTCAGCCTCTCGAAGACCGCCCCGAGCCGCTGCAGCTCGCGGTAGGCCTCGAGTAGCGTCCGGTAGCGCCGGTGCCGCGCCGGATCGGGCCGCACGGGCGGACGCGTCTCTTGCCACGCCTTCGCCGTCGCGGCCAGATCGCGCACGTGCCCGGTCGCGGCGGCGGCGACGAGCGCGTCGCCGAGCACGCCGCACTCCTGGCGCACGGTCGGCACCCAGTCGATCCCGAGCACGTCGGCCTTGATCCCGTTCCAGAGCGCCGAACGCGCGCCGCCGCCGAGCACGCGCGCCTCCGTCAGCGTTCCCGGCGTCCGCTCGGCCCAGAGCGCGTACTCGTAGGCGATCCCCTCGAGGATCGCACGGAACAGGTGGCCGCGGCGGTGTCCGGAAGTGAGCCCCACGAACGCGCCGCGCACGTGCGGCTGCGGTGGCAGGACGCAGCCCTGGATGTGCGGGAACCAGAGCAGGGCGCCCGCGCCGGGCTCGACGGCGGCGGCCTCGGCATCGAGCGCGGCGTACGCGTCGGCGCAGCCGGAGAGCCCGGCGATCTCGTCGCGGAACCAGCGCAGCGCGAGCCCGCCGCCGTTGATGAAGGAGAGCGCGAGGTAGACGCCACGAACGACCGAGTGCGACGCGAGCACCGTCCGGTGCTCGAGATCGGGCGCGAAGCGATCGACGCAGATCGCGAACACGCTCGCCGTGCCGGCGGAGTCGAACGCCTGCCCCGGATCGACCACGCCTGCGCCGAGCGAGGCGGCGGGCTGGTCGCCGGCCCCTGCCGCAACCGGCGTGCCGGCCGGGATGCCCGTCGCCTCGGATGCGGCGCGCGTCACCTCGCCGACGACCTCGAGTGGGTCGACGATCCGTGGCAGCACCGCCTCGTCGACGCCGAACGCGTCGAGCAGCTCCGGCGACCAGACGCAGCGTTCGGTGTCGGACAGGTTGGAGAAGTGAACGGTGGTGCGGTCGATGAACGCGTCCTCGATCCCGAGGCCGCAGACGCGGGCGGCGACGAACGCGGACGGCACGACGAAGCGGGCCACGCGAGCGTAGTCGTCGGGCCGCTCGCTGCGCCACCAGAGAATCTTCGGCCCGTGCGAGTACGTCGGCGGGCAGCCGGAGAGCGCGGTGACCCGATCCGCGTGCTCCGACATCGCGGAGACGTACGGCGCGCAGCGCGTGTCGAGCCACGAGTCGAAATGCGTCGCAGGACGGAAGCGGTCGTCCACCGCGCCGATCCCGGACATCTGGCTGGAGAAGGCGAGGCCGGCGACGTCGGCCGCGCGGCCCGACGTGCGCAGGGCCTCGGCGATCGTGCGGTGCGCCGAGCGCTCGATCTCGTCGAGGTCCTGCTCGACCCGGCCCGGCGCGGGGGTTCGCAGCTCGACCTCCTCGAAGGCCTCGCCGAGAATGCTCCCTTCCTCGTCGACGACGGCAGCCTTCGTGCCCATCGTGCCGAGGTCGCATCCGACGAAGACGGGCATCGTGCCACTCACGCGTTTCCGACCCTACTGGGCAGTGTAGCCCCCGTCGATCAGGATCTCGGCACCCGTCATGTAGGCGACCTCGTCAGCGGCGACGAAGACGACCGCTGCGGCGATCTCCTCGGGCCTGCCGAGCCGCTTCGCCGGCCGAGATTCCGCCAGCATCCGCTCGTGCGCCTCCGGGTCCGGCGCGGAGGCGATCGCCTCGGCGACGAGCGGCGTGCGTATCGTGCCGGGACTGATCGTGATTGCCCGGATCCCGTCGTCGGCGTGGTCGACGGCGATGGAGCGCGTGAGCATCGCGATCCCGGCCTTGGAGACGTTGTACGCCACCTGGCCGCGGACGGCGACGACCCCGGCCTCGCTGCCGATGTTTACGATCGTGCCGCCGCCTCCCCGTCGCATCGCGGGCACCGCCGCCCGGCACACGAGCATCGCCGCCCGCAGATTCAGGCCGAGGATCCGGTCAATCAGCTCAGGTGTCGACTCCTCGATCGTCGCGAGCGCGTGCACGCCGGCGCAGTTGACGAGCAAGTCGAGGTGGCCGCGCAACGAGACGAGCTCCGCCACGACCCGCTCGGGTACGCCATTCTCGGTCAGATCGCAGGCGACGAGGCGGCCGGTGTCGGCGGCCGCCAGCTCGGCTGCGAGCTCGCCAGGGTCGTCGAGACCGACCGCCTGCACCCACCAGCCGGCCTGCGCGAGCGCACGGCAGACGGCGAGGCCGATGCCGCTCGTGCCCCCCGTGACCAGCGCTGTCCGGCGCTCGCCGCTCATCGGTAGCCGCTCGCGATCTCCGAGAGCCCGTCGAGCACGTCCGGGGTGATCGCGACGTCGAACACCTCCTCGATTACCGAGGTCCAACCGTGGATGAAGTAACGCCAGCCGTCCTCGACGACGAGACCGCGCGCCTGCTCTTGGCGACGGGCCTGGTGGAGGAAGTCGAGCTCGCCGCGGTAATTGAGCTCCCAGACGAGCCCTTGTTCTGGAAAGAGCGCGTCGTCGGTGATCGGGCTGCCCGGGCTGTCCTTGCCCATCCCGGTCCCGTTGACGACGAGCGAGCCGACCGGGAGCGACGCCATCAGCCGGTCGTTCTCGAGCGGATCGGCGTTGTGCACGTACTCGACCTTGACTCCGCTGTCGAGCTGCTCGTGCACCGCGCGCATCGACTCGAGCCGACCCGGGCTCCGGTTGACGACGACGATCCGCCGCGGCCGGTCGGATGGCTCGCGCACCGTCATCAGGTGAATGGTGATCGCGAGGTTCGAGCCGCCAGCGCCGAACAGGAGCGCGTCCGCGCCCGACTCGCTCCAGCAGCCCTGCTTGACGAAGTCGTCGAACGACCGGCCTGACGAGATCGGGTCCTTCGCGTGCGCGCGGAAGAGCCCGTCCCGCTTCGACAGCGAGGACACCTCGCCGCAGAGCTCGGCGTACGGATCGACGTAGTCGAACAGGTCCCGGCACGCCGCGAACAGGTCGATCTTGTGCGTCGTCACAAGCCCGCCCACGTCGAGCGGGTCGTCCCTGAGCGCTGTCACGACCTCGCGATAGCGTGCGGTCTCGGCGTGGATTGGCAGGTCGTAGCCGCGCATGACCACAGAGCCGAGCCCGAGATGCTCCGCCCAGGCCGGGAAGACGCGCATGATCGCGGACTTCCCGGTCGTGACGCCGATGAAGCTGAAGCGCCGCTCAGGCATCTTCTCTCCCGGCGGCCGAGACGTAGGCGCGCGCGCGGCGCTCGATCTCGACGCGATCGCGCTCGTCGACCAACCGAGGCGGGCAGAGGTCGCTCCCTGCACCGATCGCGAACGCGCCGGCGGCGAGCCAGTCGGCGACGTTCTCCGCGGAGACGCCGCCCGTCGGTAGCAGGCGGAGATCGGGGAACGGCCCGCGCAGCGCCCGGAGGAGGGCCGGGCCGCCAATCCCGGCCGGGAACAGCTTCAGCAGCGGCGCCCGCTCGCGAACCGCAGCGATCTCGGTCGGCGTCATCACTCCCGGGATCGCGAGGACGTCGCTCTCTGCGCCCACGTCGAGAACCGGCACGCACGTATACGGGCTGACGAGGAACGACGCGCCCGCTTCGACCGCCTCTCGAGCCTGCGCGGCACTCGTGAGCGTTCCCGCCCCGAGCAGCAGGTCGGATTGTGCGTCCACGAGTTCCCGGATCGCGATCGCCGCGCCGGGCGTCGTGTAGGTGACTTCGACGGCGTCGACCCCTCCCGCGGCGAGCGCCTGGGCGGCGAAGACGGCGGCATCCGCGCTGCCTGCTCGGATCACGGCCACGATCCGGCGGCGCCCGAGCTCCTCGAGCACGTCAGCCGGGGCGAGTGGGCGGACGACCGTCATCGCCCCATCGGCGCCGGCGGCAGGACAACGGGATGCTCGGGGTCGCGACCGGCGAGCACTGCGAGACAGTCGTCGAGCGCCATCCTGCCCATTGCGGTCGTCGCGCCGTCGGCATGCGCGCCGATGTGCGGCGTCACGACCGCCGTCTCCAGCCGTAGCAGTGGGTGCTCGTGCGGGGGAGGCTCCTCCGCCAGCGTGTCGAGCGCCACCCCCGCGAGGTGGCCGTTCTCGAGCGCGCGCACCAGCGCCGCCTCGTCGACGAGCTCACCCCGCGCAGTGTTGATCAGGAAGGAGCCCGGCCGCATCCGGGCGAGGAAGGCGTCGTCGACGAGCAAGCGCGTCTCCGGCAGCAGCGGGACATGCAGCGAGACGAAATCGGCTGCCGCTAGCACCTCGTCCAGCTCGGCCAGCTCTACGCCGTGTGCAGCTGCGAAGCCGGCGTCGGCCGCCGGGTCCTGGGCCAGCACGCGGCAACCGAGAGCGACAGCGCGTCTCGCGACCGCCCGGCCGACGGCGCCGAGGCCGACCAGACCGACCGTCCGGCCCTCGATCGTCAGGCCGCGGATCGGCGACCAGCTTCCTGCGCGCGCGGCCACGGTCGCGTCTTGGAGCCGACGCGCGAGCACGAAGAGGAAGCCGATCGTCAGCTCGGCAACGGCGTCCGCGTTCGCGCCGGGCGTGTTCGTGACGACGATGCCGTGTTCCCGCGCAGCGTCTAGGTCGACCTGCTCGGTGCCGACGCCATAGCGGGCGATCACTTTCAAGCGGGGTGCGGCCTCGAGAACCTGTCGCTCGACCCGGTCGAGGCCGGCGATCCAGCCGTCGACGTCGGCGACGAGCGGAATCAGCTCCTCCGGCTCTAGCCCGGGCGACGGAACGTACCGCACGGTGGCGACGGAGCGCTCGAGATCGTCTTTCAGGCTCGGGTCATCGAGTCCGAACGAACGTGGCGTAACGAGCACGACGGCGTCGATCATGCGGCCGCCTCCATCGGCTTCGCGCGGACGAGCCGCGCGGCGATGTTGCCGCGCAGGAGGAGGTCGACCTCGGTGGCGGACGCGCCGAGCGCGGCCAGCCGCGGCTTGACGACGGTGAGCAGGCCGACCATGCCGACGGGAGCGCCGCCGAACCGCCAGAGCGAGGCGTCCGCCAGGTCGAGCCCGCAGGCGACCGACGAGCCGTGGCCGCTTCCGAGCAGGTGCTCGAGCAGCGGCCAGACGTTGCGGCCCGGCGCGTACTGCTCGCGGAGGAAGGTGTCGTACTCGAGCAGGAAGCCGGCCTCGGCGAGCTCTTCGTGCAGGCCGCGCTCGGAGCGCTTGTCAACGTGACAGAGCACGACGCGGTGAGGGCGCACGCCATGTTCCGCGAGCAAGTCGGCGAGCTGCTCGACGCCAGCGCCGCGCTCGGTGTGGACGACGAGCGCGGCCCGCGTGCGGGCGCTCGCTTCGCAGGCGCACGCGAGCAGCCGCGCTGCTTCGTCGCTGCGCGAGCCCGTGTAGGCAGCCTTGACGACGCCTGCCCGGACGACGCCCCGCCCCTCGACCGGCACGCCCCGAACCAGCTCGTCGACGAAGCGCTTGACGACCTGTTCGTGACGCGCCGACCACGGCCAGGCACCGGGCGGGTAGTAGCGAGGCAGGTGGAAGCCGGTAGAGGCGACCACGTCCACGCCGGTCGCAGCGGAGATCGAGGCGAGGCGCGCGAGATCGCGGCCGCACCCCGACGGCTGGCAGTCGACCACAACCGCCCCTCCCGCCGCGCGGAAGGACGCGAGCTCGTGGACGATCTGTTCCTCGTCCGCGAGCACGGGGGCGGCCCCGTCGGCGGCGTTCACGACCGGGTCGATCCAAAGGTGGCCGTGGGCGTCGATGGCGCCACCCGGCGGCACGCGAGCCCCGAGGACCGTGATCAGGGGGTCGCGTGCCGTCACCGGCTTCCTCCGCTCGGCTCTTGCTCGACCAGTGTCGGCGAGCCGTTGTATTCGAGGACGCGGGCCGAGAACCCGGAGCGCTCGATCGACTCGTAGTCGTGGCCGGCGTCGCCCGGGTAGACGGCGAGGAACACGAGCTCCCCGGTGCCGGTGTTCACGGTCCGGTGCGCGTAGCAGGGCGGGACGTAGGCAACCGCGCCCGGCCGGAGCTCGACCGAGGAGCAGCGCCCGTCCTCCGTCATCAGCACGACCTGGCCCTCGCCGCGGAGTCCGTAGTAGACCTCTGCCCGGTCGCGAACGCGATGGTAGTGGCCCTTGGTCATGAAGTACTCGTCGCCGACCCTGCCCGGCTCGAGCACGGTCGTGCAGACGAAGAGCTGCCCGGTCTCCTCGGGCACGTCGTACTGGAAGACCTTGTAGACGACGGAGTCGTCGCGCTCGATCAGCGCCGCCTCGGCGGCAGCATCCGCATACATGCCGCGCATGTCGCTCAGTCGCCGGGTGACGACCGTCGTCGCCGGCTCCAGTCGTCCGGACGCGATATCGACGATTAGGTTGAGGGGTTGGATCGCGCTCACGGCTACTCCTTCGCTCGGTCGGGTACGGCCTCGATGACCACCTTCAGCGCCTCGCCGCTCGCCGCGTGCGCGAACGCGTCGGCCGCCTGGGCGAGCGGGTAGCGCGCAGAGATCAGCGGCCGGCTGTCGAGCGCTCCCGAGAGCACGAGCTCGAGCGCTTCGCGGCAGTCGGCGGTGGTGTTCGCGGTCGTACCGGTGACGATCAGCTCCCGGTAGTGGATCAGGTTCGAGTCGATGCGGATCTCCGAGCGGCCGGTGGGGAGGCCGCCGAAGTAGTTGACGCGGCCGCCGACGGCCGCCAGCGCGAGCGCCTGCTCCTGGACCGCGGCGAGCGCGACGGCGGTGACGATCACGTCGGCGCCGCGTTCGGCCGTCAGCTCCGAGACCGCGCGCTCGACGTCGTCCGGCCCGACCGCAAGGGTCGCGCCGAACGCCGCGGCCCGCTCGCGCCGCGACGCGCTGGGCTCGCAGACGAGGATCTGCTCCGCCCCGCGGGCCTTCGCAACGACCAGGTGCAGGATCCCGATCGGCCCTGCGCCGAAGATCAGCACGGTGTCGCCCTCGCCGGTCGAGGTCGCACGGGCGCCGCGTATCACTGACGCGAGGGGCTCGGCGAGCGAGATTGCGGCCGGGTCGGCGTCGTGAGGGACGGGCAGGAGCACGCCCTGCTCGACCGCCGCCGCGGGCACGCGCAGGTAGTCGGCGAAGCCGCCGTCGATGGTGATCCCGAACGCCTGCGCCGGCTGGCAGAGGTTGACGCGGCCGGCGCGGCAGGTGGGGCACTCGCCGCACCCGAGATTGGGGGCGACGAAGACGCGGTCGCCCTCCCGCAGAGTCTCGACGCCGGGTCCGGTCGCAGCGACCTCAGCCGCGATCTCGTGCCCGGGGACCCTGATCGTTCCCGCCGGGTAGGCGCGGTGCTCACCGCGCGCGATCTTCAAATCGGTGCCGCAGATGCCGCAGGCCCGCATAGCCAGCACGACGTCGCCGCGCCCCGGCGCGGGGACGTCGCGATGCTGCAGCCGGAGGTCGTTCGGCCCTTGGTAGACGAGCGCGAGCATCAGGCAGGCCCCATACTCATCGGCTCAGAGCCGCCGGCGACCGCTGCCTCGGCCACCGTCACGGCCCGTCCTTCGGTAAGCGATCGGTTGACCGCGACGACGCCCTCGAGAGCCCGTAGCCCGTCCTCGACGCTCGTCCGAGGCTGCTCGTCCCCGTGCGCCGCGGCGACGAAGTGGGTGTCCTCGGCCCGGTAGGCCTCGCCGAAGAGGGTCCGCCAGCTCCGCACGGGATCGGTCTCCGCGCTGCCGGCTCGGACGACGAGCGGCGCTCGAGCGCGCGCGTCGCCGACGAAGACGACGCCCTCGGTGCCGTAGACCTCGGCCCGCGCGTCGTAGCCGTAGTCGGCGGGGCAGGCGCCGTCGAGCTGCGCCAGCGCGCCGCCGTCGAGCTCGAACGTCGCGACGACCACGTCGACGAAGCCGGGGTAACGCTCGGCGATGTCCGGGCGCTTCGCGGAACGACCGAGCGCGTAGACGGAGGCGAGCTCCTGGCCCGAGAGCCAGCGGATCGTGTCGAGGTCGTGCGAGTTGACCTCGGCCACGAGCCCGCCCGAGCGCGTCGCGTCCCACGCCCATTCGGGCGGCAGGCCCGGACCGCGGCCCGTCGAGCGGACGAGCACGGGGGTGCCGATGTCGCCGGCGGCAATCCGCTCGGCGGCACGGGCGAAGGCGGCGTCGAATCGCCGCATGAAGCCCATCAGGAAGACGCCGCGGGCCGCCTCGGCGGCAGCCGGGATCGCGGCGGCCTCTTCGAGCGTGGACGCGAGCGGCTTCTCGCACAGCACGTGCTTCCCGGCGCCGAGCGCGGCAACGGCGAGCGCCGCGTGCGTGAACGTGGGGGAGGCGATAACGACTGCATCCACGCGCTCGTCCTGCACGGCCTTTTCGGGATCGGTGAACGTCCGCGAGCAGTCGAGCGCGGTGGCCGACTGTTCGAGCGCGGCCGCATCCGGATCGGCGATCCCGACGAGCCGGGCACCGGGGACGCCGGCGGCGAAGTTCCGGCCGTGGACGAGTCCAGCGCGCCCGGCGCCAACAAGGAGGACACGGAGTTCGCCGCTCACGTCGACCGCCTCTGTGCGGCGCGGCGGCGCCACTGGTCAAGCGCGACGACGACGACGACGATCGAGCCGTTGACGACGCGCTGCCAGAAGTCGGAGACGCCGAGGATGTTCAGTCCATTACCAAGGACGCCGATGATGGAGACGCCGATTATCGTGCCACCGACGCTGCCCTCGCCACCGAACAGGTTGGTGCCGCCGATCACCACGGCCGCGATCGCCTGCAGCTCCATCCCGTCCGCCATCAGCGCGTTCGCGCTCGCTTGCCGACCGGTGAGCAGGAAGCCGCCAACAGCAGCCATGAGGCCCGAGAAGACGTAGATCCAGACCTTCGTGCGCTCGACGCGGATCCCGGAGACTCGTGCAGCCTCGCGGTTGCCGCCGACTGCATAGGCGGCGCGGCCAAGTTTCGTCCGCGAGAGGAGGAATGACCCGATGAGCGCGCACGCCACCGCGACTATGGCGATCAGCGGGATCCGAAAAACCGAGTTTGCGCCAAGCGCCGAGATGATCCCAGGGATGGTGCGCCCCTGGTTTTCCGACGTGAAGCTTGGCACCGGCAGCCCGGTGGTGACCAGAAGCGCGACGCCACGGATGGCAGTGAGCGCTCCGAGGGTCGCGATGAAGTCGGGCACCCTCCACTTCGTGATTACGAGCCCGTTGACGGCGCCGACGCTGCACCCACCGAGAAGGCCGAATGCGAGCGCCGCGGGCTGGGGCCAGCCCCACTGGGCGAATGCGACGGTCATTAGGCACCCGGAGAGTGCCGCGCTGGCCGCGACCGAGAGGTCGATGCCCGCGCTGACGATCACACACGTCTGGCCGACGGCGAGAACCGCTACGACCGAGTATTGCCTGAGGATGTTGAGCAGGTTTTCTGTGGTCAGGAAGTTGGTCGCGGTGAGCGAGAAACCGACGACGAGTACGAGCAGGATGGCGAGCGCGCCACCGCGCCCGCCCAGCGTGGTCACGCCGCGCATGATCGCCGTGCGCGCGCTACCCAATTCGGGAACCTTTGGGTCCAGCTCAGGCATTGACCCCTCCGGCCAGCTGCATAATCTCCTCCTCGGAGGTTCGTGGAGGAACCGTGCCGGCGATCTGCCCGTTCGCCATCACCAGCAGCCGGTGCGGGAGTGTCTGCGCCTCCTTGAGCTCCGACGTGAGGTAGAGAATCGCCACACCCTCGCCCGCGAGCGTGCGGATGAGGCGGAAGACATCCTCCTTTACACCTACGTCGATGCCTCGAGTGGGATCGTCGAGAATCAAGATGCGCGCCCCCGAGCAGAGCCAGCGGGCGAGTACGACCTTCTGTTGATTGCCGCCCGACAGGGCCTCGACAGGATGATCAAGTGCGTCGGAACGGATCGCGAGGTCATCGAGGTAGCGACGCGCGACCTCTCGCTCGCGGGCGAAGCTGAGCACCGGTCCGTGGCTGACGGCGCCGAGCGAGGCAAGGGTGACGTTCGCCGCGACCGACATGCGCGGGACAAGCCCGGCGGCGCGGTCCTCGCCGACGTAACCAAGGCCAGCCGCAATCGCTTTGGCCGGCGAACGTATCAGCATCTGGTGTCCCAGCACCTCGATCGTTCCCTCGCTCGCGGGCTCAAGGCCGAAGAGCGTGCGGGCGAGCCGCGTCCGGCCTGCCCCGACCAGCCCAAAGACGCCGACGATCTCGCCCGCGCGGAGCTCCAAGTCGACCGGTTTCAGGCGCGGCGGCCGCCCGAGCCCGCGCAGGCGGAGAACGACATCCGCATCCCCGCGGTGGGTGTCCGCGGCGGCCTGTCGCGGCTCGCTCTCGAGCGAGTGCCCGACCATCAGTCGCGCGAGCAGCCCCTCATCGGCGCCGGCCGCGTCGAGCGTCTCGACGCGCCGACCGTCGCGGAAAACAGTGATCCTGTCCGCGATCTCGAGCACCTCGGCGAGCCGGTGCGAGACGTAGACGATCCCGACACCCGACGCCGCCAGTCCGCGAATGACCTCGAATAGCCGCCCGACCTCGCGGTCAGAAAGCGCCGAAGTGGGCTCGTCGAGCAGCAGGATCCGGACGTCTGAAGACAGCGCCTTCGCGATCTCGACGAGCTGCCGCTCAGCCATCCCGAGCCCGTTGAGCCCGTCCCGGGGATCGAGGTCCAAGCCAAGCCGGTCGAGGTGGACTTGTGCATTCCGGTAGAGACGCCTCCATTCGACTGTCCCGCCGCGCGTCGTCGGCCAGCGGCCGAGGAGGACGTTCTCGCCAATGGTCATGCTCGGGATAAGGCTGAGCTCCTGGTAGACGATGCCGATCCCACGCCGACGGGCGAGCTCGGGCGAGCCGAAGGGCACCTCTTCTCCGTTCAGGGTCAGCCGCCCCTCGTCAGGAACGACGGCGCCGGCGATCGTCTTCATCAGCGTCGACTTACCGGCGCCGTTCGCACCAAGGAGGGCGTGGACCTCTCCGGCGTCGACCGAAAGATCGACGCCGGAGAGGGCCTTTACCGCTCCGTAGCTCTTGCGGACTCCGCTGAGCTCGAGGTAGGCCAACAATCTACTTGGAC
Source organism: Actinomycetota bacterium (assembly GCA_003132585.1). GTDB lineage: Bacteria > Actinomycetota > Thermoleophilia > UBA2241 > UBA2241 > PALSA-647. Next base: position 51,228 of record PKYG01000116.1, on the reverse strand, counting down.
TGCGTCTTGATGGTGTTCCAGTCGATCGGTGGCAGCTTCGGCGTCGGGTAGAAGAGCGTCGTATTCCCTTTCCAGACCGTCTGCGGGTCGATGTCGTACATCTGCGGCACCTCTTCGCCACAGGCGATCATCACCGCGAATTTCGTGCCGAACCAGCCCCAGTAGGGGAAGCCGTGCTCGGTTTCGGCGATGATGTTCCCAGCGTTAATCGCGACGTTCGACTCGGGCGTGTTGTCGTTCGTGAAGACCGCGACCTTCCCCGGCTGCGGCGGTGTGTTGCCCCCGGAGCTGTCGAGCACGTCGTGGCGCTGGAGCGTGAGCATCGCGCCGAGGCCCATTTCGTTCGATGCGGCCCAGATGAAGTTGAGCTGCCCGGGGTAGCGCGTCAGCAGCGTCTCAGTCGCAGTGATGGCCTTCTCGCGGTTCCAGTCGGCAGCGAGCGGAGGGTTCGGCCCGACGATCTTGATGTTCGGGTCCTTGTCGAGCACCGAGTGGTAGCCGTCGAGACGGGCCTGCGAGAAGAACGTCCCGGCGATGCCCTGGATGATTGCGCCCGTCGCCTTGGGAGCTTTCCAGTCCGCCTTGGCATAGACCTTCTCCCACCACTTGAGGTCGAGCGGCTGGTTGGGGCTGACCTTCACCTTCGGCCCGGTCCCGAGTACGCCGGGGCCGCCGAAGTAGTCGAGCGTCGCGTAGCCGGAGACGGCCGCCGCCGCGGTGTTGTCGAATCCGATGTAGCTGGCGATCTTGACGTCCTTCTGGGGCTCGAGCAGGTTGACCATGATCACGGGGATCCCAGCTTGGTTTGCCGCCCTGATCGCCGGCTTCAGTGCTTCCGTGTCCGCAGGCGAGATCGCAATGACGTCGACCTTCTGCGAGATGTAGTCCTCGACGATGGCCACCTGGTCAGCGAATGCCGTATGTGAGACAGGGGCACGGCTCAGCACCTTGACGTTGAAGCCGTGCTTGTTCGCGTCGGCCGCTGCCTTGTCGAAGTAGTCGGTGGCCGTCTTGAAGACGCCGGTGATGTCCGGCGGCGTCCAGCCGATCACGATCTGCTTCTGATACCGCGCCTGGTGCCCGCTTGACCGAGAGCCACACCCCGCGAGGAGCATCGTCAACGCGGCCAGGCCGGCCAGCGCCGCGAGGAGAATCAATGGTTTACGCATCACTTTCCTCCAATAAGTCAGACGGCAGCGCTTGCGCCGTCGCTTACGACGTGAGTCGGCGTGGAAACGTCGCCGCCGGGACAACGCGAGCTCAGTAGGGGATCTCTTCCTCTCTCCGATGTCGGCTCCGGCCGCACAGCCACCCGGGATCAGGGCGCTCTGTCACTTGGCGATCCACAGCGCAGCGGGGCTGAACCCGGCCTTCGTACAACTTCCTCATTCTTCGCGACCTGGACCTCGATCTTCGTCTGGTCGGCCCGGTGCCAGGCGCGGTAGCACTCGAACGGGTGCAGTTCGGCATCCCAGGAGACCGACTCGACGAACAGGAGAGGCGAGCCTGGTTCGACCTCGAGCAGGGCCGCGAGCTGCTCCTCAGCCCGCACGGCCTCGATGACACGCGTCCCTCCGACGACGACGCACCGCTCACGCTCCTCGAGCGCGCGATAGAGCGAGCCGTTCTTGAGATCCGCAGTGAGAACGGTCTCCGACAGCCCGTGGGGGAGGTGGGTGACCACGTACATGGCAATGCGGTCGTCGACCCACCGGAGTCGCTTGAGCGTCAGGCCTCGGCTTCCCTCCGGAAGCTCGAGGGCCTCGCAGGCCCACTCCGGCAGCTGCTCGACCTCGCACTTCAGCACCCGGGAGGTCACCGTATGGCCCATGCGCACGGCGTCGTCGTAGAAACCGCGCGCCGACTGGAGCAGCCACGACGAGGGGCGGGGCTCCGCGACGAACGTGCCGCGGCCCTTCTCCTTGCGGATCAGCCCTTCCCGTTCCAGCTCGGCGAGCGCCTGGCGGACGGTGGGTCGCGAGACGCCGAAGTGCTCGCAGATCGTCGACTCCGACGGCATCCGCTCTCCCTTCTTCCAGCCGTCGGAAACGATCTGCTCAACCAGCTGCCGCTTGAGCTGGAAGTAGAACGGAACCGGCGAAGTCCGGTCGATCTGCGAAGCGGGAAGTTCGAGAGCTGACATACGGCCGTAATCCTCCTGTAGTTACAGGATGACGTTAACACTGAAGGTGTACCGTGTCAAGGTTCTTGGAGAGTTAGGGCCGCAAATAGGTGTTGATCTGCGCAGTGCATCGCAAGCGGCGGGCGCTGGCCCAGCGTGAAGGGCACACAAACTCTCGACAACGTCGCTGAGCACGCGTTTCCTTCCGGTCTCCTGACTCTCCCAAGCAGGGATTCGCCGGTGGTCTTCGCGTTGCTCTACCTCGCTCTTCGTAGGCTGACTGGTTGGGCGGTCGGCTCGCCGACCGCCCAACCGCTGCAAGGACGTCGAGATCCTCGTCTTAGGCCACCAGCTCGAGGTCCTTTCTCACCAGATCGCCCGCCCGAGACTCAGGCGGCGGGATCGTCTTCTCCTTGCCGCCGCCCGCCGGGTTCTTCCCCGCGGCGCCGGGCACACGTTCTTGGGTCACCCCGTCCACGCTTTCGCGCCGCCACCGGGAGCTCGTGCGCTGCAAGCCGACCTTTCGCCGCCATCGCCGCGGCGTCCGTCCCGCGCCCGAAGCGAGAGCGATCGAGGTGGTGCTTCGCCTGGCGAAAGAGAATCTGAGATCGGGGTGCCTGCGCATTCGCGGAGAGCTCGTCAAGCTGGGCAGCAGCGTGTCGGCGACCACGATCCGCACGCTGGCGCGCCGCCCGGGCCTGACGCTCGGCGCCGCGCCGGGAGGGACCGACCTAGTCCTAAGTTCATCGGAGCCCAGGCGCAGGGCCTCCTCGGCCTTTGACTTCTTCACCGTCGACAGCCGCTTTTTTGCGCACCTTCTCCGTGCTGTGTGCGATCGCGGTCGCCTCACCGACGGATCCCCATCCTCGGCCTGACTCGAAACCCCAACGCGGCCTCGGTCACCCAGCCGGCGAGAAACCTCTCCTGCGACCTTGCCGATCAGGGTCGAACGTTGCGGTTCTTGCTTAAGAGACCGGGACCACACGGACGTCGCCCGCTGCGATCAGGTGCTCACCGCGGAGGGGAGCAGCGTGATGCGCACGCCGATCCAGGCGCCCAAGGCGAACGCCTTTGCCGAACGCTGGGTGCGCACCGTGCGCAGGCAATGCCGGGATTGGCTGCTTATCTGTGCTCGCAAGACACCGGGCGAAGGTGCTCGCTAAAGTACGTCGACCACGACAATCGCAAGCGGCTCCATCGTCGGCTCCCGGGTGCGCGCGCCCGACACCAGGGAAAGAGAACCCGTCGTGGTCAGCTCGACCGCGCCAGTACGACGGAAAGACACGCTTGGCGGGCTGATCCACGAGTATGCGCTCGCGGCATGAATGGAGCGGGAGTTTCTGTGTCCTTCGGGGAGTTTGTGTGCCCCTCGGGGGTCACCAATGCCTGCCGCCCCAATCGCGCCGAGACCAAGGGCAAAGTCAAGCAAGTCCCGTCTAGCACTTGACGTGCAATGACAAGTCCACTATTCTGGCCGAAATTTGGTCGACCGACCGACCAAGAATAGACTGGCTGACCAAGATGTTGCGAGGCTGGACATGAAGGGAGCGGGGATGCTCGAAGGGGGAATCCGGGGGGTGTGGTTGCTCCCTAGTGAGTGGCCTCGCGAGATTCCGGAGGTGGGCTAGTGGAGGATTCCCCCCTCTCCGCTGAGCTTCGCGATACGACGGCCACGGTTCCGGAACCTAGCGGCATCGAGCCCTTCCTGATGGCGATCCTCTCCAATCGGCTCAACGGGATTGCAGCCCACATGACGCACGTGCTCGAGCATAGCGCCAGATCAAGCGTCATGAGCAGCGCCCGGGACCTCTCGACAGCGATATGCGACTCAAGCGGTGCAGCGCTCGCACTGCCCAACGGGTTTCCGGTGCATGTCGCCAACATGAGTCTTACGACCCGTGCGGTGATGCGATACCACGGGACGGTGATGAAGCCGGGGGATGCTTATCTGAACAACTCGCCATACGACGGCAACACGCACATGGCCGACCATACGATCGTCGTGCCCGTCTTCTGCGACGGCGAACTGATGTTCTTTTGCACGGTGCGCGGACACCAAGCGGACATCGGGAACAGCGTACCAACCACCTACTTCGAGCGCGCGCGCGATATCTACGAGGAGGGGGCGATCTGCTTCCCCTGCGTGAAGGTTCAGGAGAACTACGAGGACCGCGAGGACATCATCCGCATGGCCAAGTACCGCATTCGTGTGCCCGATGTCTGGTACGGCGACTACCTGGCGATGATCGGGGCGGCTCGTGTGGGCGAGCGGCAGCTGACCGACTTGGTTGAGACGTACGGCAGAGACCTTGTGAAACGATTCTGCGCAGCCTGGCAGGACTACGGTGCGCGAAGGATGATCGAGGAGATAGGCAAGCTACCAGCGGGTTCGTGGACGAACGAGTCGCGACACGATCCCATCCCAGGATTGCTGCCCAGCGGTATTCAGGTGCGGGTCACAGTGACCATCCGTCCCGAGGACGGCGTTGTCGAGGTCGACTTCAGAGGCAACGGAGCGCCGGTAGCGTGCGGCCTGAACCTCTGCGAGGCGACTGTGTTGTCGGCAGCGCGAACCGGCATCATGAACCGCATGCCTGCGGACATTCCTTTCTGTGATGGGGCCCTGGAGCGAATTTCCGTCTTCATGGATAACCCCGGGGTTGTCGGCGCGGCATGCCTCCCCTTCTCATCGTCGGTTGCAACCACAAACGTAGCCAACCGGGCCATTCTGGCCGTGCAGTGTGTGTGGTCTCAGGTCTCAGAGGAGCTTGGCATGGCCGAAGGCAACGTGGAGATGGGGCCAGGTGAATCGGTCATCTCGGGATTCGACTCGCGTTACCAGCGACCGTTCGTTACACAGCTGCTGTCGGCGGACTCTGGTGGCATGGCTGTCTTCGGCCACGACGGCTACGTCGACTACGGCATTAGCAACGGTGGCATGTGCGGGTGGAACTCGGTCGAGGTAATCGAGCAGAAGTACCCGATTCTCTACCTCGAGCAAGAGGTGATTCCCGACTCCGGAGGCACGGGACGCTGGGATGGTGCTCCAGCCACGCGCGCCGTCATCGCCACCCGCGAGGATCCTGTGACCTTCATGTACATCGGTGACGGGGCGGAGAACGTGCCAAAGGGATACAACGGCGGTGGAGATGGTCGGCCCACGTGCGCATGGAGACTGCATGTGGGAAGCGGGCGCGAAGAGCCTCTGCCTATGTGCGCGAGGATCGAGTTGAAGCCCGGTGAGGCTCTCGTTTCGGAATGCAACTCGGGAGGTGGCTACGGGGATCCGCTTGAGCGCGATCGTGAGCTCGTCTGTCACCGCGTCAACGAAGGCTGGGTAACGCCGGAGCGGGCGAGGACGGTCTACGGGGTACTACTCGACGTCACGCCGCTAGGATTCGCCGTCAACATTGCGGAGACAGAGCGACTACGCGACCTCCTGCGGTCACAGGGACCTTCGACAACATGACAGTTCGCATGTGCACAGATGTAGGGGGCACCTTCACGGACGTAGTGATCCTCGACGAGGACGGGACAGTGGAAATCTTCAAGAGCCTCTCGACTCCGCGTGACCCCGTGCTCGGCATGATGGAAGGATTGCGCTTGGCCGCCGAGTCGCGTCGTCAGACACTCAGGCCTCTGCTCGGGGAGTGCCACTTTCTCAGCCATGGCTCGACTGTGGCCACCAACGCTTTCCTTGAGAAGCGGGTCGGCAGGATCGGCTTGATTTGCACCAGGGGCCATCGAGACATCTTGCTCTTTCGCGAGGGCGGCAAGCTGAACCCCTTTGATTGGGATCTCGACTACCCCGAGCCCTTCGTCCCGCGTCAGTTGACTGTGGGTGTGACCGAGAGGATTTCATCCGAAGGCGAGGTGCTGACGCCCCTGGTCGAAGAGGAAGTACGTGAGGCCATCGGGCAGCTGAAAGAGCAGAGCGTCGAAGCGATTGCTATAGCCCTCCTGTGGTCATTCGTCAATCCCGTGCACGAACTGCGCGTCGCCGAGCTGGTGAAGGAAGAGTGGCCTGAGGTCCCGGTCTCGCTGAGTTCTGTGGTCAACCCGGTCATCCGGGAGTACCGACGCACTGTTGGTACGGCGGTTGATGCATCTCTTCAGCCGCTGGTGAGTTCTTACGTTCGTCACCTCAAGTCGCGGCTTGCCGACGAAGGATTCAGAGGGGACCTCTATCTGCTGACTTCTTCTGGCGGGATCACGTCGCCAGAAGACATGGCTGCTCGCCCGGCCTACAGCGTCGACTCAGGACCTGCCGTGGCTCCGGTCGCGGGACGATACTTCGCACACAGGGAGCTTGGACTAGCCAATGTCCTTACCTGCGACATGGGTGGCACAAGCTTCGATGTGAGCCGGGTGAGCGACGGAGAGATTGGCGTGACGTTGGACTGGGAGCTCGGTGATGAGCGGCTCAGTCTGCCGAAGGTCGATGTGAGGAGCATCGGTGCCGGCGGAGGCAGCATCGCCTGGGTCGATAGCGGGGGCTTGATCAGGGTCGGCCCCAAGAGCACCGGTAGCGAGCCGGGGCCTGCCTGCTATGCGCGCGGAGGACAGCAGGCGACGGTAACCGACGCGGCCCTCGTCCTTGGCTACTACGATCCCGACAACTTCGCAGGGGGACGCATGTCCCTCGACACGCGAGCGGCTGAGGAAGCGCTGATGGTGAACGTCGCCGAGCCCCTGGGACTGGATCTGCTGACCGCCGCCTACACGGTATGGAAGACCGTCTGTGCCAATATGACGGAGGCCATTCGCGACATCACAGTGCGCCAGGGTATTGACCCGCGGGAGTATGCCATGGTGGCGGGCGGTGGGGCGGCCGGAGCGCACATCGTGCCGATAGCGGCCGACTTGGGCGTGTGCGGGCTTGTCATCCCCAGGGTCGCTGGTGTGCTAAGCGCCTTCGGCGGGGCAGTGGCTGACCTCGTGCGAGAGTTCCACCAAGCGTTTCTAACGTCCACAGACTCGTTCTGCTACGAGGGTGTGAATGCGGTTCTCGAAACGCTCACGAAGCTGGCCGGCAAGTTCTTGGATGCCCTCTCCGTGCCAAAGGGCCAGCGTCTCGTGCAGTACTCGGTTGAGGCCCGATACCCGTTCCAAGAGCGGGAATTGACCATCCCGCTGCGGCGTTCTGCTTTCGACTCTCCGCGAGACGTCGACCTCCTCCTCGAGGACTTTCATGAGACCCACAAGCGGGTTCGCGGCTCGATGGAACCAGGTCAGATGGCGGAACTCACGCTGTGGAAAGCCCGCGCTGTTGGCCTCACCGCTGAGATGGCGCTGGCGACGAGGAGACAGACCCGCGTTACCGCTACGCGCGAAAGCTCCTCGCGGGCGGTGTTCTTCGCCGACCTTGGCGGCATGGTGAGTAGTACGCCGGTTCTGGACGGTTCGACACTCTCCGCGGGGGACTACATCGAGGGCCCGGCCATTATCGAGCAGCCGACGACCGCCATCGTTGTTTTTCCTGCAACTGCGGTTCGCGTCTCGGAGCATGGAAGCTTCGTTGTTGAACTGGAGGTCAGATGACAGGTGCTGAGAGAAGTGCGACCAAGGCAATGACCCGACGCCGTGTGGCCCACCAGGCCTGCTGGGTGCCCAGAAACGAGAGATGTCGCAAGGGGGATCAACTCATGAGATCAGTGCGAAGCGCGGTTGCCCTGCCCACACTCTGCCTTGCAGTCAGTGTAGTCCTCGCGCTGGCAGCGCTTGCCTTCCTGAGCGGCTGCGGCAGCACGAGCACGAGCAGCTCCAAAAGCTCGATTGCCACCTATCTTTACCCACGGCCTCCAGTGACGGACTGGGATCCGGATATTGAGGCAGTGGACGGCGCCATAGTCCTGCAGAATGTCTACGAAACCCTTCTGCGCTATGAACCGAGTACGGACTCCTTCACTCCGCTGCTCGCCACGAGCTATGCAAAGAGTAGCGACGGCAAGACCTGGACCTTCAAGATCCGACAAGGCGTCAAGTTCCACGATGGAACCACACTCGATGCCCAGGCGGTCAAGTTCTCCATCGAGCGATGCATCAAGGTGAACAAAGGCGTCTCGTACATCTGGGCACCGGTCGACTCCATTGAGACACCTGACAGCTCGACCGTTGTGGTGAAGCTCAAGTATCCAGCACCACTAGACCTCATCGTCTCATCGAACCTAGGTGCTTACATCATGTCGCCCACCGCGGTGAAGTCGCACCCTGGCGGGTGGCTCACGGCTGGGCATGAGGCCGGCACCGGACCCTACATGCTGAAAAGCCAGAAGATGCAACAAGAGGTTGTGCTGACCAAGTTCCCGGACTACTGGAGGGGTTGGAGTGGCTCGCACTTCGACGACATCGTCATCCAGCGCGTGTCAGAGAGCACCACACGGCGTCAGATGATTGAGGGCGGCGAGGCCGACATCGTCACGGAGCTACCAAGCGAAGACTTCAAGGCGCTGGAAGGGAACGCGAGCCTGCAGGTTAACGTCTCGCCTTCGTATCGCAACCTGGAAATCGCTCTAAACACCCGCAAGAAGCCATGCAGTGATCCGCGCGTCCGCCAGGCGCTTGCCTATCTGTACCCATATGGGGATGCGGTTCAGTCGGCCGCGGGCGGCTACGCCGTGCAGGCTCGTGGGCCGGTCCCAGCGGGCCTGTGGGGGCACAGCGACCAGGTATTCCAGTACACCTTCAACCCCGTCTTGGCTAAACAGCTGCTCGCTCAGGCCGGCTATGCCAACGGAGGGTTCAGCCTCCAGGGAGTCTACACGTCGGGCGACGAACTCGAGCGGCGGTGCATGGAACTCTACAAGGCCGAGCTCGCGAAAGTCGGCATTAATCTCCAACTCCGCGGAGGACCGTGGGAGTCAATCTGGGAGAACGCCAAGAGCACCAGCGCTCCACAGGACATGTTCATCATGTACTGGTACCCAACCTACTGTGACCCATACGACTTCCTCTTCAACCTCTATCACACCGAGACGCAGCCGCTCTGGAACCTGTCGTATTGGTACGATCCGCAGTTCGACTCACTCATCGACAAGGCGTCGCGGGTGAGTGCCGTTGACAGGAAGTCGGCCGCCGCGATGTACGTGCAGGCGCAGAACATCGCCCAGCAGGCGGTGCCTTGGATCTGCCTGCTCGACAAGCGCAACGTCGTTGCGGTCACGAAGTCCTTCACAGGTTTCAAGGACAACGCTGCGTACCAGGACGTGGTGTTCTTCTACGATTGCTCAAGGCAGTGAAGACCGGACAGAGTGCTGGTTGGAAAGGTGACCGTGCGATTCAGAACGACGAGGGCTGATACCAATTGCAATTGCATCGGTTCTGTGATCAAGAGTCGATTCACCGCCTTCTGTCCGCGGTGCGTTCCAGGCATATGAGGTCAACGGATTCGGATGTGAGATGGGCGCATTCATTCTGAGGCGAGCGCTGCTGGGCGTACTCGTGGTGTTCGGGGTCCTGGTCCTGACCTTCGTTCTGACTCGCGTCGTTCCCTCGGACCCGGTCAGTCAATGGGTTGGACCGCGGGCGACCGCTGCGCAACGTGTAGCGGCAAGGGGACAACTCGGGCTGGACAAGCCGATCTACGTGCAATTTCGCGTCTTCCTTGCGGCTTTCGTCCGGGGCGATCTCGGCACCTCTCTGGCGAGCCACCAACCCGTGAGTAAGGAGCTCAGGGCCTTTCTGCCGGCGACCGCCGATCTGATGTTCGTGGCGGTCGCATTCGCGGTACTGCTTGGCATACCCATGGGGGTGTTTTCCGCGAGGTACAAGGACCGGCGCCCCGACCACATCGCGCGCGTGGTCGCCGTCAGCGCAGTCTCGATGCCCACGTTCTGGCTTGCCCTCCTCCTGCAGATGGTCTTCTTCCGGTGGCTGCACCTGCTGCCACTCGGTGGGCAACAGAGCCAGTACTACAGTGTCATCCAGCCCGTTCCGAAGGCGACCGGCTTTCTGTTCCTGGATTGCGTGATCGCGGGAAACTGGGGGGCGCTTGTCGACTACCTTCAGCACCTGATCATGCCCGCCATTGCGCTTGGGGCCGGAACGCTGGCGGTACTAGCGCGTATGACGAGGTCCTCGATGCTCGAAATCCTTAACGAGGACTACATCACCGCGGCTCGTTCCTATGGTCTCTCCGAGGGTGTCGTTCTGTGGCGCTACGCCTTCAAGAACTCCATAGGACCGACAGTCACGGTGCTGGCTCTGCAGATAGGATGGCTTCTCGTTAACACATTCCTCGTTGAAACCATCTTCAATTGGCCAGGAATCGGCAACTACATCGCGACCTCCGTGGTGACGCTCAACTACCCGGCGATCATCGCCGTGACGCTCCTGTCGGCCGTCGCATACGTGATCCTCAATGCCGTTGCAGACATCGTGATTGCCGTCGACCCACGAGTGAGGCACTAGAAGTGAGCGCAGGAGTCGCTCGTCTGAGATTGCCGAGAGTGTCCTCTCAGGCACTTGCAGCCAGGGTGCGGGAGACCCGCATCCGATGGCATCTGCTCATGCGCAACAAGCTAGCGCGGGTCTGCGTCGTGTTCATCGGCATCCTGGTGCTGGTGGCGATTGTCGGCCCGCTGCTTGTCCCCTATCCCGACAGTGTAAGAGGCGGGGTCGATCTGAACGTCAAACTTCAGTCGCCTTCGTGGAGCCATCCTCTGGGCACAGACGAGTTCGGACGGGACATGTTCAGTCGGGTGGTGGCAGGAGCACGCATCTCACTGTCTGCTGCCGCTATCACGATCGCCCTGGCGCTGCTGTTGGGGGCACCCCTGGGAGCACTGGCGGGTGGCGTCGGGGGGATTGTTGATGATGTGATCATGCGAATAGTGGACGTCTTTCTGAGTTTCCCGTCCGTGCTGCTCGCGATCGCCATTGCCGTCTTTCTTGGGGCGAGCTTGCGCAACGCCGTTCTGGCAATCGTGCTCTCTTGGTGGCCCTGGTACACGCGTATCGTGCGCAGCCAGGCAATCTCCTTGAAGGAGCGGCAGTTCGTGCGAGCAGCCACGGCGATCGGGACGCCTAAACGGGACATCGTCTTTAGGCACATCTTGCCGAATGCGATGGGTCCGGTCATCGTGCAGGCATCGCTCGATTTCGGATACGTGATTCTGACCCTGGCTGCTCTTAGCTTCCTCGGGCTGGGGGCCCAGTCGCCAACGCCCGAGTGGGGCCTCATGATCAACCTGAGTCGCAACTACTTCCTCACTGCATGGTGGTACATGCTGTTTCCTGGTCTCGCCATCAGCTTCACCGTGCTAGCCTTCAACGTCCTCGGCGACGGCATACGCGAAGTGCTCGATCCCAAGAGTCGGACCTATTGAGGACCAGGGCAATGGACGATCACTTGCGAATCCGTGACTTGAATGTGGGGTTCAGAACCTACGAGGGGTTTCGGCAGGCGCTTGAGGTCGAAGAGCTCACCATCCAACACGGTGAATCGTATGGCCTGGTTGGCGAGTCCGGGGCAGGCAAGAGTGTCCTTGCTCTCGCCGTGCTACGTCTGCTGCGAACGCCGCCGGCCGTGGTGTCTGCAGGCGAGCTGAGCCTCGACGGAGAGGATCTCCTTGGCAAGAGCGCGCGCCGCATGCGCGCGCTGCGAGGTCGCGACATCTCGATGATCTTCCAGGACCCGATGTCGTCATTGAACCCCGTGTTCACTGTCGGCAAACAGCTGACCAACGTCATTCGGCGAATCGGGGGAGAGAACCATCGGGCAGCGATTGTGCGTGCACAGGAGATGATAAGACTGGTTGGTCTCCCGGACGCTGAAACGATGATGGCCAAGTACGCGCATCAGCTCTCTGGCGGACAGCGGCAGCGTGTGATCATCGCGCTTGCTCTCGCCTGCGGAGCGCAATTCCTGATTGCTGACGAACCCACGCGCAATCTTGATGTGACCGTTCAAGCTGGGGTGCTCAAGACGATTGCCGCCTTGCGCAGGGACCTGGGTGTCAGCGTCCTGTTCATCGCCAACAACCTGGGGCTTGTATCCGCCATGTGCGACCGGGTTGGCATCCTAATGGACGGACGAATTGTCGAAACAGGGACAGTGGAGGAGGTCGTCTTCAGCGCGTCCCATCCCTACACCCGCAGTCTCTTGCGCGCAATACCGACAAAGGCGGCGGGACACGAGGGGAGCGAGTCGCAGTGGGCCCAGTCGCTCTCTCGTTTCACTACAGAAAACGGCGCACATTGCAGCTACTTCGCACGCTGCACAGAGGGAGGCGAAGTCTGCGCCGGCCAAGCCAAACCCCAGCTCAGCCTTCTAGACGGCACACACTACGTGGCATGCAGGGTAGCGGCTGCCACGCGATGAAGCCATTGCTAGCCATAGAAGGCCTCAAGGTCTACTACCCCGTAAAGGGCGGAGTCCTGCAACGCCCGGTGGCCTGGGTCAAGGCCGTTGACGACGTTACGCTGAGCATCGACCAGGGCGATGCCTTGGGGCTTGTCGGTGAGTCAGGCTGCGGCAAGACGACGTTGGTGAACGGCCTCCTTCTCCTCGAGAAGCTCACTGCGGGGCGCATTCTCTTCGATGGGCACGACCTCGCCCAGTTGTCGAAGGGTGAGCTGCGCCGCCTGCGCCGCTCGGTCCAAGTCGTCTTCCAAGACCCGTTTTGGTCCTTGAACCCTCGTTGGCTGGTCCGCGATATCGTGGGCGAACCCCTACGTGTTCATGAGCACCTCGGCAGAGAGGATCTGGTGTCGGCCGTCAGAGCACTGCTCGAATTGGTGGGCATGAACGGTGACGACATCTACAAGTACCCGCACGAGTTCTCCGGCGGGTTGCGCCAGAGGATTGCGATCGCCAGGGCACTCGCGCTCAAGCCTAGGCTAGTCGTGTTGGACGAGCCAACCTCGGCGATTGACGTAATGTCGCAACACCAGATTCTACTGATGTTGGCCGAGCTGAAGGATCGCCTTGGACTGACCTACATACTCGTCTCGCACGATCTCAGCGTAGTAAGGTACCTCGCGAACAAGATCGCCGTCATGTATCTCGGGCAACTTGCCGAGTGGGGACCGGTGCAAGGGGTCTTTGCGAACCCTGCTCATCCTTACACTCAGGCGCTGTTCAGTGCCGTGCCGGACCCGAAACGAATGGGTGTCGATGCTCTGATATCACCCGCTGGCGAGGTGCCTAGCGCGCTCAATCCGCCCTCTGGTTGCCGGTTTCACACACGATGCCCGGAGGCCATGGACGTCTGCCGTCGGGAGCGACCGGCGGCCAGCCCCGTAGGGCTCGGGCATTTCGTTGCGTGCTGGCTTCACTCGGACCCAGTGCCCTCTACTGAGGGTCACCTCGAAGCCGTCTCTCGGCTCTCGTGAGCGCAATATGGGGACTAGGGAACAGGGGGACTAGGGAACACATCGGACCGGTTCGGAGACAAGGAGGATGCACCGATGTCAGACGGGGACCGGCAAAGGATCTCACCGCCGACTTGGGATCAGTACGATCCGTTGTCCACTCTTCATCCGACGGCTCGCAAGATACTGAAGGCCGCGCGCCGTCTCCTCGAGAAAGACGGATTCGCCGCACTGAAGTTCGACGCGATTGCGCGTGCCTCCGGTCAGTACAAGGGGTCTATCACGTACTTCTTTGGGGACAAAGCCACCCTTGTGGCAATGCTGGCTGACTTGGTGAGTCACGACATCATGGCATCCGCCCGGAAGAAGCTATCCTCTCTGCCGCGAGGAGAGAAGAGGATTCATGAGGCCGTGAAGGCGAACGAGCTGGTGAGCCGCAATAGCCGGGACTTCAGAGTCCTCCTAGAGATTGCAGCACACGCAGTGGCGCGGAAGGACTTGCGGGAGAGGATAGCCGCTCTTTATGCCACGTATCGTGAGGTGAACCGGCTGATGCTTGACGAGCAGCCGCAGCCAGAGTCGAGGGAGGATGTGGATCGGCTCGCAGTATTAAGTCTGGCCATCCTAGACGGGCTTTCACTGCAGTACGCGCTCGACCCGGAAGCTTTCGACCCAGGCCCGTACTGGGCCTACTGGGAAGAAGTGATATCTGAGAGGCTTCTGGATAAGCATCGGGGCCTTGGATCAGCGACGAGGACTGGCGCATAGCTGGTGGCACAACAGCGGTGACAATGGGACCGCGAGAACCACGCCTGGGTCTCAGGACGTGACGGGAAGGGGCAGACATGGAGTTGTTCAACGAGCAAGGATGGGCCAAAGAAGAAATCGATGAGCGGCTCCAGGTGCTGTGGAACATGTCCAAGTTGGACGGGCGGTCTGAGGCCATGAACCTGTTCGAGGAGGGACGCCACCTGGTCAGCTGCGACTCCCTTCCTTGGGGCGACGAAGTGCGCGAGCGCGTTGTTCAGGCCTATCTGCAGTTCATACACGGCGAGATGTGGGCCACAGGCGACGGCGCACGGGAGATGCAGGGCGAGATTACCTCGATGATCGGCGGCTTGCTTGGTGCGGCGAACGCCGAAGGGCGAATCACAACCGGCGGCACCGAATCCATCCTTTCGGCGATGGCCTGCGCCAAGCACCGTGCCTATACCCGGCGCTTCCCGGGAATCGAGCCGGGTCAACGATTCTCGCGGCCGGGGGCGCCAGTGGAGCCGAACAAACCCTTCTTGGAGTTCGAGAGACAGTCAAAGAGCGTCGTAATGCCGATCCACCAGCACTACTCAGCATTCAAGGCTTGCGCGCTGTTCGGTCTCGAGCCGGTTACGGTCTCGCCCAGGACGGAACGTGTCTGGGAGATCGATCCGGACGATGTGCGAGCTGCAATACGTGAAGACACAGTGGCCATCTTCGCAACAGCTGGCGTTTGGCCCTACGGCACTATCGACCCAATTCGGGAGATGGGCAGAATCGCGGAGGAGTTCGATCTCTACTTCCATGTCGATGCGTGCTTCGGGGGGTTCGTCATTCCCTTCCTTGAGCTTGCCGGGTACTACGACCCTCCCCTTGATCCGTGGGACTTTCGCGTGTCCGCCGTATCCTCAATCAGCGCTGACTTGCATAAGAACGCCATGGTTCCGCCTCCCTGCAGTCTCATCCTCTTCAGAGATGAGAGTCTGCTGGAGATGGCGAAGGTGATAAGTCCACCCAGCGGGGTCATGACGGGCACTAGAGCGACGGGTCCCGTGGCGGCGGCGTGGACGATGATGAGGGCTCTGGGTCTCGAAGGCTTCAAGCAGATGTCTCTCTTCACCATTGGCTTGAGAGACGGAATGATGGCTGGGTGCCAAGGGATCGAGGGCATCGAAGTCTCGGATGCCTCCAAGATGAACCTGTTCGCGGTCTACTCGAGGACAATCGACCTTCGCCCGGCAATCAAAGCTCTTCGTGCGAAGGGCTGGACGGTCTCCACCAAACCCACTCCGCCCCCTGTCTGCTTGACCCTGGTCACGATGCCGCAGAATGCCGGACAAGTCGAGGCGTTTGTGTCGGATTTCGAGGAAGCCATCCGCGAGAACCACGTTTCGCTGGGGAGTGCCCCCGCTGACTATGACTACAGCCACTACGGCGGTATCCCCTTGTAGCACTCGGGTAGCTGCCCGGCAAAGGGTGGGGCAGAACAGGGGCCAAACCCTTGCGCCTTGTGCCTCGTTCCAGCCGGGCGGCTCGGGGCGGAGCAACTCCTGCTGACCTGACCTCCTCAGATCGGTTCACCTTGAGGTTGTGGTTTTTGGACCCAGAAGGAGGTTCTTGACCTCCTTACCGTTGACACCTTGAGTGCAGGCGTACGAGGTGTGCTCGCGACGGAGTGTGAGCAGACGTCGAGCATCGGGCGCGGCTCGCGGCCGTCACCGTGTGGATGCGCGCAACGGTGCCGATGATGCGTCGGCGCCGTTGCGCGCACGCTCGATGGTCGAGCGCTGGGCCGCTGGCGGTAGCTAGATCTGGATACTGCGGGCGACACGTTGCGGCGGTGTCAACGCCGGTCTCAAGCTGACCCTGAGGGGTGCGTTTATCCCGATTCACGCTGCTGTTCGGTGATACGCGTGAATCAGCCCGCCGAGTCGATCGACGCGGACTGACCTCCAAGACGGTTGCTGAGATCGGTCCACCCTGAGGTTCTGGTTCTCGGACCGATAAGGAGGAAGCAGATCATGCCCCAATCGCCGAAGCGAGATACGAATCGGTCGGCGCCGCCGGTCTTTGCGGCGGCGCCGACACGGTGGTCGAAGACCCTGGTCCCTATTCTTTGAAGCCGCGGGCGCGCAGCAGCGCCTGGCGGTTCATCTCCTCGACCTCCTCTTCCCGGCGGCGCTGCTTTTCCTCCGGCGTTTCCGCCGGTTTCTCCGGCTCGGGCGGCTTGGGTTGCGGCTCGGGCTTCGCGGGGGCCGAAGATGAGCCGGACGCCTTGAGGCTTGACTCCCCGCGTCCCCAGGCGGCGATCTGTTCGAGCGACCAGCCGCCCTTGTCGACGTGCATCGTCACATAGCGCATCGCGTCCATGCCGTGGTCGTGGGCCTTGACCGGGGTCGAGTCCTTGACGCCGTCCTCCCAGATGTAGAGCTCGATCTCTTCCTCCGTCGAGGTCGGCTGCTTGGCCTCGAAGAGTGTCGCATCGGGCATGATGCCGGCGTCGCGAATCAGGTAGAGGCGGGCCTTGCCCTCGCCGTCGACTAAGAGCCGCTGCTTGACCGCCTGGATCCCGAGTGCGACTGACTTCTTCGCGCCGATTGTCGGCACGCCGAGCTTGTCGCGCAGGGTGGCGCGACCCTCGGCATCGTGATCGCAGATGATCGCCTCGGGGAACTCCTCACCGGTGCGGTTCATCCATGCGGTGATGATGTCGGCGACCTTCTCGACCAGCAGGTTGGTGTGGTAGAGCTCGGCGAAGCGATACAGCGCCTCGGTCTCGGGATCCTTCGCCCACGCCTGCCAGACGAACGGGTGCGTGTAGCCGAAGTCGATCGACCACAACCGCGGCCAGTGGGCCGGTGGCAACTCGCCGCCGAAGGCTGGCTGTGCCGCGATCAGATGGACGTTGGCATCGTACTCGTTGAAGACGATGCCTTCGGCACTCACCCAGCGGCCAAGGCGCAGGCGTTGGTAGCGCACGCCGGTGAGTGCATCGAGCTTGGCGAGGTAGTCGCGACCCTCGGGGGTGTACTCGCCGGTGCGGGGGTCGACCAGGCGCGGGTTGTCCTCGTGGCGTGAGTCAATGATCTTCAGCTTGCCGGCCTGGGCACGGCGCAACAGCCAGTGCGAGGAGCCCGACGGGTTACAGTCGGCGATGATTTGATGGTAGGGCAATGTCGTGCCGCGCAGGCGCGTGGTCAGATGCTCCCAGTCGTCTTCGAGCAGTTCGGTCGCCTCCTGCACGTAGATGATGTCGTACTCGGAGCTCATGATTTTGCCGACCTTATCCATGCCAGCGACGACGATCCGCGAGCCGTTTCTGTATCGCCACTCGCCGCGGTTGGCCAGCCACACCGCGTGCTCGGGGACAATCACGTCGTGGTCGAGGGTGACCAGCCCGGACTGAGTCAGGCTCTCGCGGGTCTTGCGAATCACGAGGACGCGCAGCCCCGGGTATTTGAGGCACAACGCGTTGAGCTTCTCCAGGGCGGCCCGCGACTTGCCGGTGCCCGACGGTCCGCAGAGCAGGACCTCGGGCTCGTGGCTGCGCATCAGCTCTTTGGCGCCGCCGTAGGGGTGGTAGAGCTTCTCCACGCGGAATCCATCCGCTGACGACGACTCGTTCATAGCTCCTCCTCATCAAGGTTGACGTAGCCCTTCAGCGCGAGGCCACCAGCGAGCTCGTGCTTGTCGGGGGCGAGCAGGCCGTAGAGGCGATCGAGCTCGCACTGCACGGCGAGGGCGCGGGTGATGTCGCCAGCGATCGCGGCGCGGGTGCGTAGACGTTCCAAAAAGGCCGCTGCCTGGGCGAACTTCTCGGCGCGCACATAGCTCGCCTGTTCGGCCACCAGGGCGTTGGCCTGGGCGATGTAGCGCTGCAGGGTGCGGTCCGGCACCGACCAGCTGAACTTCTTCGATGTGACCTCCTTGATCTGGGCAAAGGCGAGGCCGTCGACCACGAGCGGATAGATCTCCATCACGCGGCGCAGACGCTCGGCCTTCGAGACGTGGACTTGGTCTGTGGCCATCAACGGCCTCCTTTCATTTTCAGCCGCCGACCCGCTGCGCGGTTCTGCCGGTGAAGTTCTGCCAACGGATCACGGCGAGATCGACGAAGCTCGGGCTGATCTCGAGGCCGAAGCAGCGCCGCCCCATCTGCGCGGCGGCGATGAACGCGGTACCGGAACCGGCGAAGGGCTCGTAGATCAGCTCGCCTGCGTGCGTGTGGTACTCGATCGGACGGCGGATGAGCTCGACTGCTTTTTGCGTGGGATGGATGCCGCTGGCGCCGTCTTCTATCGCTGAGGGGACCTCCCAGACGGCGGTGGCGTTGGCCGGTGGACGACGCTCTGGTTCGGGACGCTTGCCTTGGACCCATCCATATGCCGCGACCTCGTAATTCCACATGAAGTCGCAGCGGCTTAAGACGTGACGGCTCTTGTGCCACACGATCACCTGATGGGGCAAGAGTCCGACCGTGCGCCAGGCCTCGAAGACGATGTCGGCCTTCATCATGGCGAACCACTGGTAGACCACCGGAGTCTCGGTCAGGGCCTCGGCGAGGGCGACCTTGAGGAAGTCCTCGTAGAACTTCACCGAGGTGTCGTGGTCGACGTAGGTGTCCCAATGCTTGGTCTTGTCCTCGCCGCTGATGGGCTGGCCGTCCTTGCCCCAGGTCTGGGGCCTATTACCACCATCGTAATTACAGAGATAAGGCGGATCTGTTGCCATCAGGCTGGCGCGCTGGCCATCCATCACGCGCTCGACCTGCACGGGGTCGATGGAGTCGCCGCAGGCTAGACGGTGGTCATCCATAATCCACAAATCGCCGGGCTGGGTGATCGGCTCCGCCGGTGGTTCGGGCAGCTCGTCGGGGTCGGTCAGACCTGCGCTGGGGCCGCTAAGCAGGGTGGCGATCTCGGCCTCGCCAAAGCCGGTGAGGTCCAAATCCAAGCCCAGGCCGCCGAGATCGGCAAGCTCGGGTGCCAGCAGCCCGTAGTCCCAAGTGGTCTCGTCGTGGGAACGGTTGTCCATCAGCCGATAGGCGCGCGCTTTCTCCGGCGAGAGTCCGACGGCGACATGGACGGGGACGTGGGTCAGGCCCAGCTGACGCAGTGCCAGCAGGCGGACGTGGCCGACCAGGACGACGTCGTTCTCATCGACCACGATCGGCTGGCGCATGCCGAACTGGCGAATCGAGGTCGCCACCTTGTCGATCGCGCTCTTTGGTATGACGCGCGCGTTACGCGCGTAGGGGATCGGCCGCTCGATCGGCCAGGAGACGACAGAAAGCTCGCCGGCGCTCGCCGGGCCGGACGGGGGGAGTGTGTGCTTTGACATCGGGATCACCTCGTAAGAAAGAAAGGGCACAGGGCAGCACCGAGAACGGGTGCAGGGCTTCAAACTGCTTGGGGCGTACCTCCAATCGCTTGTCGCGGGATGCCTTCTAGTAATAGGATTCCACCGGTTGTCCCTACGTGGCAGGGACTAACCAGGGACGATGGCCGAAGACAACACAGGCAGACAGGTCTGGCGGGGCAGCTGGTGGCGCTTCGAGCGCTACGAGCTCGTCGGACGTCGCGTGCGACCGGTCCGGGGCGCCCGCCTTACGACCTACGACCCCTGGCATGACGGGGACGCTGCGGCTGGAAAGCAGCCTCTCTACGTCGAGCTCGGCCGTCTCGGCGAGCAGGTGCGCGACTGGCACTCTGAGACGGTCAAGACAAGTTGGGATCGCTTCTGGACGCAGGCGGCCGGCGAGGTGCCGGCCCACCCGACGAGCTCAGAGATCGTCGCGTGGCTCGGCCGCGCCCAGGCCGCCCTGGCCGCCGAGGAGGTTGAGCTGCCGCCGGAGCTTGGCGAGGCCATCCTCGACTGGTGCAAGCAGTTCGGTCTGCTAGGGATCTTCCAGCACGAGACGCTGCTCGTTGATCTGGAGGCCGGACCGAGGGCGCTGCTTGCGGGGTTTTCTGAGAGCGGCGAAGACGCCCAGCTGCTGACCAACGTCAAACGCTACGAGCGCGTCGGCGCAGGTTGGCGCGAGCATGACCTCGTCCATCGTTCGGCACTGACCGGACCGCCGCCCGAGGGCTTGGCGGTGCGCAGCCTCGCCAAGGTTCGGGCAGAATCGGTGTGGCCCGGAAACGAAACGCGCCTGGGGCCCGAGGTGGTGCTGCGCCGCCACGGGCTGCCAGGCCGGCGGGCGCCGCGGACCATTGAGCTCGCTGACCTCAACGAGCTGCGGCGCAGCTACTTGCGCGACCGGCATGGATCCGGCTTGCCGCTTCCCAACAGCGCCGCCTTCTGGCGCGCCTACAGCGAGGACGTCGTGGCGATCGCCGGCTACGCGGTCTGTCTGGCGGACATCCTGCGCGGTGTGCAGTCGTCAGACGCAAAGAAGCGAAGTGCGCAGATCGAGGCCCTCAACGAGCTGCTCGAGTGCGTCTCGCCGGTGCTGCGCTACGTCCAAGGCAGCTTCAAGGCCGAGCTTGCGATCCCCTCGCTTCTGGGCAGCCTCGCGGTCATGGCTTACCGCGACATCAGCGGCGGCGTGCGCTTCGCCTCCTGTAAGCGTTGCGGGCAGCTGTATCGCTCCCGGCGCCGCAAACAGCGCTTCTGCTCGTTGCTCTGTCAGGACGCCGCCAAGAAGCAGAAGCGCCGGCGCGAGCGCCGCGCCCGGGCCAGCTAAGCGCGAGCCGGTACGATAGCCGATCGATAACGGTGCCGCTGGCGAGCCGCTGCGCACGTCTGAGTGCTCACAGCCGACACCCCGCGTGCCTGGGACTGGCGTGGCTGAGGGCCTCGCCAGTGCAGCGCGGGGTGGTTGTGTGCGCCGCCAGCCACCGTAGGCCGCGCGGCAAAAGCCCTGCATAGGCAGGCAAGACGAGATCTCTCGCGCTGGTCGCGATTCGCCCCGGCACTGAGCGCCAAGGCTTGATGGGGCCTTCCAATTGCGCCACGTAGCGCCAGTTGGGCCGCCGCCATTTCGCCGACATCGATTGTTCGGGGGGTCAAGACTCGCGCACTTGGGCCTCGATCGGTCGGGCGAGAATGGCCACGTGCAGCCAGTTCAGGAGACCGGTCAGGGGCTCTGGGCGCCAGTCACCACTGCAAAACCTCCATCACCGGTTCGACTCCGGTCGCCGCCTCCAGAAGAAACCCCTGCTATTCGGCATCTTCCTCATTACGATGACTCTCACCGGTCGCCGAAAGTCACCATTTGCGCCGACATTCTCGTTGAGCCGTGCGCTAGTATGCATGACTTAGAGGGCAAGCACGGGCGGCGGCGCCGCTAGCGAAACACGGGTCACGAGGGCACCACTAATCTGGGAGTGGTCGTGTCTCACACAGGCTACTGGATCGACGGAGGCCACATCTTCGGTCCTGGGGGCTACACCCATTGTTGGGTTGACGACGGGCACATCTTCGGCGCAACCGAGAACCTCCCGTGGCCGGCGTAGTCGATTTCGCATGTCAGGGTCCTGGTCGCTCGTTCGAGCCGCACATGTTGTCGTTGGCCGGCTGAACGGAGGACTTGCGGACGCAAGTAGATGTTGGGGGGTGCGGCTGCTGTGAGGGTCAAACGCAACGTGAGGCTGTACTTGGAGCGAGCTATCAGCTCTGCTCGCCTTGCGATCGAGCACTTCAACCGGCCGTATGAGGAAGGAAGGCGGGAAGCAGTCCTACATTTCGCTCTTCATGCGCACGAAATGCTGATGAAAGCCGTCCTTCTGCAACGTGGCAAGTCGATACAGCGTCGTCGCGAGTCGAAAAGCATCAGTGTTGCCACGGCTTTGCGGAT
The DNA here is from genome assembly GCA_003132585.1 of Actinomycetota bacterium. Taxonomy (GTDB): domain Bacteria; phylum Actinomycetota; class Thermoleophilia; order UBA2241; family UBA2241; genus PALSA-647. The sequence continues at coordinate 29,239 of PKYG01000116.1, read as the reverse complement.
GCTGGGGAATCAGGGCGAGAAGGTTCTTACGGAGTCCGAAACGCTCTCGTTGACGGCCGTGTCGAACGTTCGCGACGCTGCGCAACACTCAGTGGTGATGCTCTCCGAGCAGACGCTGTATCTGCAAACCCAAACGGCGGTGACGGTGTTCGACAAGGTGTTGAAACAGGAGTTCGACGTGAGCCTTGCCGACTTCCTGCCGAGTCGTGTGCTGCCGGTTTCGACCGATCCTCCGACATCGCTTGAGTTGCTCATCGATACGGAGGTGTCCCAAGTCAAGGCCCTGTTGGAGCCTGGGCGGCGCAAGACCGCAGAGGCGAAGGCGCGACTCCGCCCGCTGCTTGCCATTGATCTCGCAGCGGCGGGGGAAGAGCGCACCGCAACCCCGCTTGAAGTCGACCGGGCGACGAATCGACTGAAGCAAGGTCGCCCCTGGCGCGAGGTAATGCCGAACCTCGCGTCGTTGACGTTGGACGCAAGCGGCACCGGCCAGACCTACAACGTGCGCCTTGCCAAGGCGAAGGACGCGCCGCCAGTGAAGTTCGCGGAGACAGAGGATGAAGCTGAAAGCGCCGCAATCATCCGCGAAGTCGATAACGAGCAGCGCTACCCGTTTGCTCTAACAGACCTCGCCCGACTGGCTAGTCTTACGGCACCTCAGGCGACTGCGTTTGTGTGGAAGCTCGGCCTGAAATCGGACGAGAAGTGCTGTCACACTTTCCAGCACGGGAAGTCACGATTCCCGAGGTACAGCCACGAGGCACTGAGCCGTATGCGAGAAGCGGCGGCCAAGTTCAGCCCAGTGGAGGTCTGGCGCCAATACAGGCGGCAGAGACAACAGGATCCCGGCCACGAGGGCCAGCTCTAGCTTCATCGCCCAAGCGTGCCGATCTGGTTTGTGGGAGAGGAGTGGCCACTTCGCTCTGCATGTCGACTGTCGATGACGCTTCTGTCCTTCCCTTGGTCGAGAAGAGGGCACTTTCTCGTCAAGGGAAGTTGTCCCGCCTCAGAGCTCTCGCCAGCTGCCGCGACAGGTCGCCAACACTGCTATAGAAGAGAATGTCGGGGGCGATTCCACGAAGGAATGGCGATATCTCATCTTTGGCGGTCTCTTTCGCAATCAAGACAATCTGTTTCCCGAGGCCGAAGGCATATCCGATTTCGACGCCCACGCCTATGCTGTACTCACTGATGTCGGCAACCAGGACATCGCAGGCCTTGATTCCGTCGAAGGCCGTCTCGGCGATGATCTCTGGAAGAAGTCGACCTTCAGGCTCTATGCACTTTGCATCGGGAACTGCGGTCCTGATAGCCACCCGCATGTCCTCGTAGCCTGATGCCGCATTGGTCACAGCATGAGCGAGGTAGATACAGCGCACGCTAATTCCGTCTTGACTCTACGTATGAGGCTCCGTAGACATACACGTCGGCAGCCAGCTGAAGGTCATCATGCGCAACAGCTGCAACATTTGCGCCGGTGAGTGACCTGATGGCCGTGCCGCTCTTGTCTTCGAAGGGGTAGTGTGAGTAGTCGCGAGCGGACTCGACGGCCAAGATCGCCCTACTCCACGGGCCTATTCCTGGCACATCGGCTTCAAGCAAATCAGTCAGGTTGGAGACTTGGAAGCCCTTAAGGCGGCCGAGACTCTTTACTAGCCTCTCGGCGCGGAAGCCGAGGCCGATGTCACGGAAGTCAGTTGAGCCTAGCCGCTGAACACGTTCCGGCGGAGGGAAACCAACGACATCTCCCTTCCTGTAGCCGAACCCTTCCACGAAATCGGAGAACATCCGTCGCGCCTGACGGGCTGTGACTATCTGTCGCATGAAAACCTTGGTGAGCGCTTCCGCAGCGCACATCGAGAAAGTCGGAACAACGAGCATTTCGCGCACGTAGTCTCGGAAGTCCTCGTTGATGCCTGTCTGTTGGCGCAGCCACTTCGTCAGGTGCTCCCTGTCAGGCATCCGTTGGTGCCAATCCAGATTCTTCGAGTCAAAAGAGGGACTCCTGCGCCGGCTATCCAGTCTGATCAGGTGCCATTTCCCATCCACGTAGAGGTATCTCTGGTATGACCGGTTCTTCAAGACAAAGGGGGTGCACCATGTCTTGGGTTCAGGAAACAGCCGAACTGCCATAGACCCCCTCCTCCTCAACCGCGACATACGATTCGAAATTCTCTTTCAGGCTAGTCACGGGTTGTCCAGCATTGAACGTGTGGTAGGCAAAGCGAACGAGCATTCTGAGTTCGTCCGGAGTGAAGTCCTCATTCAATGAGACCTCAGGCTTCGCCGAGTACTTCCTCAGGTGCCGGCCCTCGAACGACGGGTCGAGAACGTCGGCCTCGTCCACGATGGCTCCCTGGAAAACGGTCTTCTTGGTGATCTCGGCGATCTCGGTCCCCGGGAACGGCATGACGGGGAAGAAGGCGACGTCCTTGAGGCCTGCGTGCTTGAGATTCACGGAGTAGTTGATCGTCTCCGCGATTTCAGCGTAGGTCTCCTCAGGAAAGCCCAGCATGAAGAAGGCCTTGCACAGCATCCCGTTGTCGCAGATGTCCTGGACAACCTGAGCCGTTGCCGTCAAGTCCAGGTTCTTGCGAATGTACTTCTGCAGTCGCTGCGAGCCCGACTCAATGCCCAGGTCGATCTCGAAGCACCCATGCAACGCCATCAAGCTGATGAGTTCCGAGTCGAGCTGATCAGCTCTCGCTTGGCATTTCCAGCGAAGAGAGGCATTCGCGGAGTCCAGCGCCGACAGGAAGCTGCGAATGATGGTCCCTTTCTGGTGCGAGAAGTTGTCATCCACGATCTGGAACTCGTCAGCCGCGTAGTGTTGCTGGCACAGCTGTATCTGCTTGACGAACAAATCCATGGGAATTGCACGCACACCGCCCTCCCAGCACTTTGGCACCGAGCAGAAGATACAGTTGCGGTCGCAGCCTCTTGTGGCATGCAGGTAGATTCTTCTCCGCTTTCTGAAGTAGCGCCCTTCCAGTGGGAGAAGACGGAAATCGGGGAGAGGGATGTGGTCCAAGCTCAGCCTTTGACGAGTTGGGCCGCAGATCAGTCTCCCATTTCTCATCGAGGCAACACCCGAAAGGCCTTTGATGTCCTGGTTGCTGAAAATGCGCTCCACGAGCTCCAAGAAGGTCTGCTCCCCCTCACCCACCACGGCATACTCGACATCGCCTTGGGCAAGCGTGTGTTCCGGAGCCAAAGTCGCATGAGGACCGCCGCAGACCACAACCAAGTGTGGGTCCACTCGCTTCAGATAGTGAGCGATTCTGTGCACGATGTGGACGTTCGGGGACGAGCAGTTGAAGCCGATGATTCTTGACACTCTCGTCGGGTCCTGGAAGATTCTGTCTACTGTGGAAAGGGCCCCAAGGTTCTCTGCGTAGGCGTCGAGAATAGACACTGAATGACTCTCTTCGTTGCAGTACGACGCGATGCAGACGAGGCCAAGCGGCATGTTAGGGTCTCGCTCCAGGTAATCGTCTCTTGGGTGCGGCATCAACGACGATGGCGTATTGACCAAGAGGACTGCATCGGTGCGAGTCGGCCGGGAAGACCTGAGCTTCAGATGCCTGACCAGGGCGTACGCGTCGAGGAGTAGGTCCGCCCAGGATGCCACGTCTTCCGGCCGCTGATAGCAGCGGTAGATGGGAAGAAGCTCTTCGTATCCTGGGTAGGCCTGTTGAAAGTACTGGGCAGCGTCGAGCTTCCCGACCCGCGGTTCATTCTCTAGGATTAAGAAGGCTCGGACTGCGTCGAACACGGCTTGGCACACTTGGCGGATCTGTGCTGCATCCCATGAGACAAGCGACAAGGCCTCGACTATGCGCTCCTGCTGCGAGGTGATTCTTGCCTTGCATGCCTCTGCCAGTTGCTGGCCATCGAACTTCGCCTCAGCGAAGGGGTTCCTTCCATAGAGGTCGCGGAGGAATCGATGCAGAAGAAACCGGTTCACCAGGGGTATTCCTCTCCCGGAATCGGCACCGTCCAACTGGGCGACTTCATATAGGCGGGTGTCGAGGGAGACTCGGTATTTCTGCATAAGGCCTTGAATCATCCGCTCGACGTAGTGCAGATGAGCATCTGACAGCGCCTCGAACACCAGCATCACGTCGATGTCTGCAGCTTCACCCCGAGAGAACTCGTCTTGAGGCGTGGTGGTGCCGAGATACACGAGGCTATCCGCGAAGGTGTTTTGCAACCTGAGCCGAAACTCGCGCAGGATGCCGTCCACTGACTCAAGGGGCCCAGAGTAGCGATTGTCCAGCGGCCGCCGGTCTTCCAACTGTTGTCCCCCTCAGAATAGACAGCAGAAGATTACCATTCGAGTCCACACGAAACATCGTGGCCGCTGCAGGGAATCGGCTATGAGCGAGAGAGCGTCGGGTCTTCACGCGGTGTCGCACGAGAAGACCAGTTCCGCGATCCGCGCCGCCGCTTCCTCCTGCATCGCCGGGATCGCATGCGAGTAGGTGTCGAGCGTGATCGAGATCGTCGCGTGTCCGAGGCGCTCGGAGACCACCTTCGGGTGAATGCCGGCACGCAGCGCCAACGTCGCGTGGGTGTGGCGCAGGTCGTGCAACCGGATGGTCGGTAGCGCCACGCGTCTCACCGCCTGGCGGAAGAAGCGACTGGCGACCTCCGGGTGCCAGGCCTCGCCGTCCTCCTTGGTGAACACCAGCCCCGTGTCGCGCCACTCGTTGCCCTTGCGCTGCTGGTCTGAAAGCTGTCGCGCCGCCTGCTCGCGCAGCACAAGTATCGTCTCGGGGTCGAGCGCGATCGAGCGCCGTCCGCGCGCCGTCTTCGGTTCGGAGACGACCACGACCTTGCCGTTGGGGATCAGCGCGCGACGCACCGAGATCCTGCCTGCCTCCAGATCGACGTCCTCCCAGGGCAGCCCCAGCGCCTCGCCCCTGCGCATGCCGGTCATCGCCAGCAGATGCCAGAGACCGCCAAGACGGTCCGAGCGCGTCGCGGTCAGAAAGGCAGCCAGCTGCCTGGCATCCCAGGTCTTCATCTCATGGCCACCGCCAGCGACCCGCGGCGGGTCGGCGGCGTCGGCGGGGTTGCGGGTGGTCCGCTCCCAGCGCACCGCATCCTTGAGGGCGCGGTGCAGGGTGGCGTGCGTGTGGCGGATGGAGAGTGCCGAGAGGCCAGTCTTAGCGTCACGCTTGCCGGAGACAGCCAGCTTGGCGTAGAGGGCGTTGATCGCCGACCCGGAGAGCTTCTGCATCTGCACCGAGCCGATGTGCGGGCAGATGTGGCACTCGACGTGCTGTTTGTAGCTGCGAAAGGTCGAGGCGCGGATCGTCGACTCGATCGCCGGCAGCCACTCGTTGGTCAGGTAGTTGCGCAGGCTCAGGTGGGTGGGGGCGACGTAAGTGTGCTCCTCGACGGCGACCAGCGTCTTGTTCATCGCCACCTGCGCTTCCTTGCGCGTGGCAAAGCCGGCCTTGGTCTGGCGGCGGCGCTCCTCGGTCTCAGTCAATCTGCCGCCACACTTCGGACACTCACCCTTGGGGCGGCGCTCGACCCAGAAGCGGCGATGACAGGCCGAGCAGCGCTGGGCGGGGTGGGGGCCGATGTCGATGATGTACTCCCACGAGCCCTTGCTGCGCTTGCGGATGTGACCCTGCATGGGGCGCTCCCTTCGTGCGTGTGACTGTGGGAACACCATCGCTCTGGTGAAGACCTCCAGCAACGAGACCAGGCGCACCGAAAGCACGGGGGAGAGGGCGGCGAGCCACCTTTGTGGTGCGCGGCTGGTCGGCTTCGCGTCGGCGGCACCGCGCTGAGCAGCACGATCGTGGGCCTCAGTGGATCGGGTGACCTCCAGCACTTCGGCCGCAGGGGGTGGCTGGGCGGGCTCTTGACCTCATCACGCGCGTGCTCAACAGGGGGCGCCACGGCGTAGGAAGCCCGACGGACGGGCTCTGACCTGGCGTACACAGACTGCATATCCCACGCGTCCACGAGGACCGGAGACCTCTTACGTGGAGAAGCGTAGGGTGTGCTCGACGTCTTACACAGTTTGCATACTCATTGTTAGGCACAGCAGAAGTCGACCAGGGGGGGTCATGGAGGTGAAGGCGAAGCTGAAGAGGGCTTTGAGATCCATCGAAGACGCTCGAGATACTCTCAAGCGAGCTGAGCGCAAGGGCGGGGACGCCGTGAGGGAGATCAGGGACGCAGTCCGGGAGCTCGACGATGCCGAAGCGAATGTCCGCAGAGCGATTCGCGAGCTCCCCGAAGAGTAGGCGGCGTGCCTAACAAGCGTTTCGAGCAGACGCCCAGCAGCGCTGCGATTTCCTTCATAGCCAGCCGGCGCTGCTCAAACGCCTCACGTTGATATGAGATGGCCGGTCAACCCCCGCGTCCTTTAGGGCGGTCGCGCAGGACAGGTCGGTGCAAGCGGGCGGGCACATGGGATCGGCGCTCGACCATGCTGATATCCGCGGATTTCAAAACCGCACATCTCGATCGGACCGGAGCCTGCCTCCCACTAGGTGCGCGCTTGCTCTAACGTCGCATAACGTCGACGAGGATCTCTCCGGTGTGTGGCGCCCGCCCGCCTGCATGGCGTGTCTCTACGCCCCGATGTCTTGAGTCATCGCACCCCAGACGAAGCCGGCAAGCTCCCGCGCTACGGCGACGACCGCCTTGTTGGGGCCCTTCCTGGCGGCGAGCTTGCGGTAGGTGGCATGCAGACGACACTGCGCCGCCCAGGAGTACGCCGCCACCTCGGGCGGCTGGCCCTCGAGGCGCTTGGCGTGGGCGCCACGCACCGCCGGCGCGTAGCGGTAGGCCCAGGCGGCCTCGACCAAGACCCGGCGCACATGCCGGTTGCCGGTCTTGGTGATCGAACCGTGCCGGATCGTCGCTCCGCTCGAGTGCTCGGACGGTGTGAGCCCGGTGAACGCCATGTAGAAGCCCGCCGAGCCAAAGCGGCGGAAGTCGCCCGTCTCGGTGAGCAGCGTCACCGCCGTGAGCGTGTCGATCCCGCGAAAGGCGCGCAGGCGCGCCACGCCACCCGCGAGCGGGTCGAGTGTGGCGAGCTCGGCGATCTGCCTGTCGACGGCGCAAAGCTGCGAGTCGCGCACGAAGTAGGCGCCGAGCAGGTGCTCGAAGGCCGCCTGCGACGCCGGTTCGTCGAAGCGCAGGGCGCGCATCCACACCTCGAACCTCCAGCTCCATCTGGCGCCGGGTGCCGGGTAGCGGCGGCCGTAGCGCAAGAGGAAGCTGCGGATCCTCTGCCGGGCGATCCGGCGGTCCGATTTCAGCTCCTCGCGCGTGCGGACGAGGTCGCGCACCGCTTCCTCGGCCGGCGTCGGGACGCGAACGCAGGTCAGCTCGCCCGCTCGGTGAAGATGTGCCAGGTTGCGCGCGTCGGAGCGGTCGGTCTTGACGCGCACGCCGGCGCGCCTGGGGATCAGCGAGGGCGCGATCACGTCACAGGCGATCCCCAGCGAGGCGATCAGCCGCTGGGTGTCATAGCCGGTCGGCCCGGCTTCGTAGCAGGTCCTGAGCAGCGACGGATCGGGGTGGCCGGAAAGCAGCTTGCGCACCGCCTCGGGGGTGTTGGGGATCACGCGTTCGTCGCATGTCGTCGTGCCCGATCGCAGCACGGCCACGGCGATCGTGTCCTTGTGCACGTCCAGTCCGATGTGCGTAAACTCGTACATGGCCGGTCCTTTCCGTGTGTCGGCACCGCGGGCCGATTCCCGCGGATGATCCACGCTATACGCGGATCGGACCGGCCATCTCATAGTGACTAGGCCAACCACGAATCGCCAAGGCGGACGATGGGACAGGGACTTGCGAGGGAAACGCCTGACGCGAAGTCTGTCTTCGCTGCTGCCACCGGTTTCGACGAATCCGCCGCTCTTCTGCACCAGGCAAACAATCGCGTCCTCTCTGGGCCGCAGCGCTACGTCACGACCCCTTACCTGTGGCCGGGCGTCGTGTGTGACGCCCTTGCCGTCGAGCTGTACATGAAGTGTCTCGCGGTCCTTGAACGAGGAGATTGTCTGCGAACCCACAGTCTTCGCATTCTCTTCGCCGACCTGTCGCCGGATAGCCAGGCTGAGATCGCCCAGACGTTCGAGAGGCTGATTGCGGCCAATCCGCTCGCGCAAGCTATGAAGGCGCAGGTTCCAAAGGTCTCATTCGCGATCCACGATGTGCTCCGTGAGATGGACCTCGTCTTCGAGCAGGCACGGTATGTCTACGAGAACCAGTTGAGGGGTGCCTATGGTCTTGGCGAGTTGGCTCAAGCAGTCCGCAAGCGCATCCTCGAATTGGGAGGGGCGGCCTAACAAGCGCATCGGGCAGATTGGCCGCGAAGCTATGATGTCGGTGAGAGCGCAGCGAGCCAACTGCTCATGCGCATCGCGTTATGCGTACAGGCTGGGACGGAGGGACGCTGATGGATAGTGACCAGTACGAGGAACTGTGCCGCCTCTTCATCGCCGAGAAGGTCGGGCTCAGTGTTGACGATGTGAAATCGGTGACGATTCCAAACGCCCAGAGATCGAATCTTCCGACGTACGCGCATCAGATCGACCTCTACTGGGAGACGGGCGACGAGATCGCCCAGTACTTGAACATCGCGAACGCCAAGTGGAGGGCTTCAGATAAAGTGGATCAGCCCGACGTCATGCTCCTTGCGAAGGTCCGCGAAAAGGTAGCTGCCCACAAAGCGTTCATGATTTCGAGCGTAGGGTTCACGTCCGGTGCTGTGGCCACGGCCCAAGATGAAGGCATCGCACTTCACGTCGTGAGACCCGCAATCGATACGTCCTCCCTCCCGCGAGGCGATAGAGGCGCTATTCGCGAGGCGCTTCGGCAAGTTGAGAGTTCCGGTTCGAGACCTCTCTACAGCCACACAGTAGAGTGTCGTGGGATGGACTTCGCTGAGTCACCAGCACCGACGCCCAGTCGCCAACCGCGCCCAATGGTCGCGCCTCCACGAACTGAGACCAGAGTCGCGCCTACACGAACCACCCGGGTTGCGGGCGGGGCTGAGACGCGAGGCGGCCCGAGTCCGCGCACCACGGGGCCCGGCGGAAGCACTGAGCGCAGAGGCTAAGGCTCGATCGTGGCACAGAACAGGCGCGTCGAGCAGACTCGCTTCGCTCGCAGCTCACGCGCCGGACGTTGGGCGCCGGGGGTGGCAGGGTGAACGAGGTGCTGTTTCATTGCGGGTCTGAGCTGTTCGATGCCTTCGGCGTCTCCCTTGAGTCCGAGATCACGTACGCGGACTTCTGCAAGGAGCTGATCTGGCTCCATCGCGATGGAATACGGTTCACTCTCGACGCCTTGCTGATCACCGACCTCCGCCAGAGCGATGGCGACTGGGTCGAGGCGGGGGAACTGCGCTTCTACCCCTGGGACAACGTACAAGGCATCCGCAATGTCAAAGGAGCTACCATTCTGCAGGAATACGAATGTGACCAGATTCGGGAGTGGGTGTCGTCCTTGGCTCAGTCGAGTGTGACGTACCCGTACCTCGACGTCACCAGGGGGCACATCGCATTCGTCCTAGAGGGGGCGCCAAGGTCCGTCAGAAGCAAGGGTGGAAAGGCAAGACTTCGGGAGGAGGTCCTGAGACAGCGAGAGACAATCGAAGATGCCTTGGGGCGCCCCATGCAAGGCCCCGTGGAAATGATGATTGACGTCTTCTCAAGTGAGCCCGTGAGCTTGCCGGATGCCGACCGGTTCTCGAATTCCGTCATGGACGCCTTCCAGGGCCTGGCGTTCGTGGATGACAAACAGGTCAGGCACCTTCGGCCGAGAATCTTCGAGTCGTCATCGCCGTTCGAGAGGCTGGAATGCACGAGCGAGCCGATGCCGCACTTCGAGATCGAAGATATCCCACCAGGTTCGCTCTTCCCCCTAGCTACGGGCATGCGTGACTACTATGTGGTGCGCATACGGCCGCACAGCTAGGTCCGAGTGAGCGGGATGCCCGGCCTTCCGTGCTGGTTCCAGACTCGTGGTGCCCGACGCAATCTGCTGGTTCGCTGACTGGAGCCCCACCTGCTGCCTGGTTGCGTCGGCTGCTCGTCGGCAGCTTGAGCAAGGTTGCTGCACAGCGCGGTTTTGAGCGCGCCGACAGGACGTGGAGACCTGTGCCATCGTGTGCCCCTGGCAGAGGCGTCCCCCTATGTGACTAGAATAGGAAGGCCGTGGACGCCCTCGAAACCTACTTCGCCGAGCTGAGCGCCAACCGCACCGCCGGAGCGGTGCCGGAGACGTCGGGCTATGGCGCCCTGCAGAGCCTCCTCAACGAGGTCGGCCACAAGCTCAAGCCGCACGTGCGCTGCGTGATCAACCCGGCCAATCAGGGAGCGGGCATTCCCGACGGCGGGCTCTATGTCGCCAACCAGTTCGAAAAGCAAAGCGGCGCGCCACTACCTGGACAGCTCCCGGCGCGGGGAGCGATCGAGGTCAAGCCGGCAAGCGACTCGGCCGCCGCGGTGGCCGAGAGCGAGCAAGTGCGCAAGTACTTAGAGCACTACCGCCAGGTGCTGGTCACCACCTATCGAGAGTTCGTGCTCGTCGGCTACGACGCCGAGGGCGAGCGCACGGCGCTCGAGCGCTTCTCGCTCGCCGAGACCGAGGTGGGGTTCTGGGTGCTCGCTTCAACGCCGCGCAAGAGCGCGGCGGCCCACGGCGAGCGCCTCAGCGAGTTCCTCAAGCGCGCCCTTTTGCGCCAAAGCCAGATCGTCTCGCCGCAGGAGCTCGCCTGGTTCTTGGCTTCCTATGCCCGCGAGGCGCGCGCCCGCGCCGAAGAGCGCGACCTGCCCAACTGGAACAACACTCGCGTCGGGCTTGAAGAGGCGCTGGGCATGAGCTTCTCCGGTGAGAAGGGCGAGCACTTCTTCCGCTCGACCTTGGTGCAGACGCTCTTCTACGGCCTCTTCGCCGCTTGGGTCTTCTGGGCCGAGCATCACGAACTCACAGACGTGCGAGCGCGCTTCGACTGGCGCTCGGCCGCCCAGTACCTGCACATCCCCATCCTGCAGAAGCTCTTCTACGACTTCTCACAGCCGGGACCGCTCGGTGCCCTGCGCATCGACGAGGTGCTCGACTGGGCCGCCGAGGCGCTCAACCGCGTCGACCGTGCGAGCTTCTTCGCCACCTTCGAGCTAAACCACGCGGTGCAGTACTTCTACGAGCCCTTCCTCGAGGCGTTCGACCCGGAACTGCGCAAGGAGCTTGGAGTCTGGTACACGCCGCCGGAGATCGTCCAGTACATGGTCGCGCGCGTCGATCAGGTGCTGCGCAGCGAACTCGGCGTCGCCGACGGTCTGGCCGACCCCAGCGTGGTCGTGCTCGACCCCTGCTGCGGCACCGGCGCCTACCTGGTCGAAGTCCTCGGCAAGATCGCCGAGACACTGCGTGAGAAGGGCGACGATGCGCTCATCGCTCACGACCTCAAACAAGCGGCCATGAGCCGCATCTACGGCTTTGAGATCCTGCCCGCCCCGTTCGTGGTCAGCCACCTGCAGATCGGCATGCTGCTGCATCGCCTGGGCGCCCCCTTTACCGACGGGACAGACGAGCGCGCGAGTGTCTATCTCACCAACGCCCTCACCGGCTGGGACCCGCCCACCGCGCCCAAGCAGCACCTGCTCTTCACCGAGATGGAGGAGGAGCGCGACAAGGCCCAGGCGGTCAAGCAGCACGCGCCGATTCTGGTGATTCTGGGCAACCCGCCGTACAACGGGTTCGCGGGGGTGAGCACCGAGGAGGAGGGCGATCTACTGACCCCCTATAAAGCCGGGCTCCGCGATTGGGGAATCACCAAGAACTACCTTGATGACCTGTACGTCCGGTTCCTCCGGATTGCGGAACGTCGCATCGTCGATCATGCATCGAAGGGCGTCGTTTGCTTCATCTCGAACTTCTCCTACCTCGGACATCCCTCCTACGTTACAGTCCGTGAACGACTCCTGACCGGCTTCGACAAGCTCTGGTTCGATTGCCTGAATGGCGACAGTCGCGAGACGGGCAAACTGACGCCGACGGGCGAGCCAGATCCGAGTGTCTTCTCCACACAGAAGAACCGAGAGGGTATTCGCGTCGGTACGGCAATCGGACTCATGGTTCGCCACCGCAGCGAGAGCTCGATTGCCAAGCCACAGGTTCTCTTCCGTGAGTTCTGGGGAGCGACCAAGCGTCAACGGCTGCTCGACAGCCTCTCTTCCCAGCGCGAAGGCGATGCCTATCAGATGCTGGAGCCGATCCGAGAGCAGCGCTATTCGTTCCGACCTGCGACCGCGCACCCCGACTTTGGCAGCTGGCCTCGTCTTCCCGACATTGTCCGCGCCCCCGCATCCCTTGGCCTGAACGAGAACCGAGGCCAAGCACTTCTCGCCACCGACGGCGCGACCCTGGAAGATCGCTTCCGCCACTATTTCGATGAGTCAGTCTCTTTCGACGCATTGGCCGCACTACATCCTGGTCTGGCGACAGACGCGGCCTTCTTCGACGCCAAGGCCGTTCGAGCCCGTCTTCTGAAGGAGAGTTCGTTCGACGCTGAGGCCATCAAGCGTCTCTGGTTCAAGCCGTTCGACATGAGGTGGGGCTACGTTGAACGGAAGGCGGGACTGTGGAACCGAGTCCGCCCCGACCTCCTTGATGCCTTGCACAACGGCAACAGCTTCTTGATGGCGCGCTGCAAGGCACCGAAGACTCCTGATGGGGCGGTCTTCCTCTACGGCTCGCGCCTCTCCGATCAGCACGCGCTCCAGACCGATGTGTACTTCTTCCCAGAGTGGTTTGCATCGGAGGCCCCCAGAAGCGGTGACCAGACGGCACTCGATCTCGAGACACATGGAGGCGAGAGAGTCGCCAACTTGTCCCTGCCGTCGCTGGAGTACCTAGGCCAACTTGGTCTCGAGGTGTCCGAGTCAGGACAAGAGGCAGCCTCCCCCTTACTCACGCATGCACTCGCCATTGGCTACTCGGCTTCCTACGTGAAGGACAACTCGGGTGCCCTCCGCCAAGACTGGCCCCGCATTCCCCTTCCCGCCACCGCCGACGCCCTCCTCGCCTCCGCCGACCTCGGCCGTCGTGTCGCTGCCCTCCTCGATGTCGAGTCGCTCGTCGACGGCGTCAGCTCCGGTCAGATCCGCTTCGAACTGCGTCCCATCGGGTCCATCGCCAAGGCCGACGGCGGTCAGATCGATCCCGGCGCCGGCGACCTCGCCGTCACCGCCGGATGGGGACACGCGGGCCAGGGCGGCGTGACCATGCCCGGGCGCGGGCGGGTGGTCGAGCGCGCCTACACTGACGAGGAGCTCGCCGCCTTCCGCGAGGGGTTGGCGGGGCTTGGGCTCGCCCAGGAACAGCTCACGGCCTGTCTGGGCGGCACCTGCGTCGACGTCTTCCTCAACGAGCGTGCCTACTGGCGCTGCGTGCCCAAGCGTGTCTGGACCTACACGATCGGCGGCTATCAGGTGATGAAGAAGTGGCTCTCCTACCGCGAGCGCCCGCTGCTGGGGCGCGATCTCACCGTCGACGAGGCGCGCTACGTCACCGAGATGGCCCGCCGCATCGCCGCCATCCTGCTGCTGGAACCAGCGCTCGACGCAAACTACGAGCACGTCAAAGCGGACACGTACGCATGGCCGGGATCGACGTAGAGGCGAGCCATCGCATTCGCTTCAAGCTTGGGCCAGACGAGCGCTACGCCGCCCTATCTCGCACGTCCATCGACGAACTGGGATCGGGGTTTCGCGTTGAGTCGTCTCTTTCAGCCTCATGAAGCAGAGTGACGCGGAGCTGAGAGAACACCTGCGTGAGCAGGTTGGATTCATCCTCGCCTCCGTGGATGCGTTCCATAAGGGCCGTCAATCTGAGGCAAAACGCATGGCGGCCGCAATCCGACTGCTTGTGCATGACACCCGTCACAGCCGCTCGCTCCTCTCGCAGCTGGCCATCAAGAACAGGATTCTCTTCTACGACACCGCGAAGTCTGTTACCGATCCAAGGCTTGCGTCCGCGCTCAACCTCGCCGGATTCGTTCTCAGTATGGGCACCAGTGGCCCCCAGGCTTTCTGGACACCCGACTTGGACCCCGGTCCTAATGACAAGGACTGTTCGGTCAGGCCGTTCCATTCCTGGTGGACCCGGCCTGTGATCAAGGACAACCATGGCGTGTTCTTCTCTCGCAAGGCCATCGTCCTTGGCGTTGCGGATCAGGATGGGGGCGCACACGTCGACCAAGACCTGCGCGAGGCATACTGGCAGCTCACAAGAGGCAGCTCCATCGGCTGGCTCATGGACACCGGACACGGCCCCGAGGAAATGCCCGGTTTGGAACTTGCGTGCGTGCGACAGGTCGCTCACGAGCTGCTCGTGACGTTGGCGTGTCAGGCACCGCAGGCGTACCCGACATCGGAAGCGGCAGCCCTCTACGCATCGCACCTCATCGAGACTAAAGGCGGCTCGCTCGACATCGAGGTGAAAGGTGCGAGGCCGCCCCTCACTTCGTTGCCTCGAGAGCGACTGGACAATGAGGCCAATCTCGAGGGCGAGGCCCGCAACGCACCTTGTCCGTGCGGGAGCGGAGAGAAGTACAAGCATTGTCATGGACTTTGATCTGAACCGCCCCGGGCACTCTGGAGACTCCAACTCTGGAGAGGGGGGTCAGGTCACCAGGTCACCAGGTGGTCGCCCTGCGCCCAACGGAGCAGAGTCGCGGGGCTCAGCCGAATGCCCCATGCTCATGGATGTAGACCGACGCTTTGCGTGCGTGCATCACGATCGTCACAGAGTCCTCCCCCCAGAGGATTGACGTTGCCCCAGCTCTATCGGCGTCGTACTCTCGTGCGGGTGACTATCTCGAAGGGGGACCGAATGACCTCTCGCGCAGCGATCACGGCGGTCACGCTGCTGCTCCTCGCCTCGGCCGGTTGCGGCTCCTCGCACGGAACGTCGTCCGCATTGCCGACGCACCTCCCGCCGCAGCCGAGCCCCTCCGCATCGCCGTCCCAGGCAAGCGACAAGGTAGCCCTTGTCGCGGCCGTGAAGGCCTACTCGGCGGCCTTCCTCGGCGGCGACGCGAAGGACGCCTACAGCATGCTGTCGGCCCACTCCAAGAGTCTGACCCCCTTCGCTGAGTTTCGCTCTGGCGTTGAGGCTGCTCAGCAGATGTACGGCGACGCGAAGCTCTTGAACGTGAACGTTGACCAGATCGCGGGCGGCATGGCGCGCGTTACCTACAGCTACTCAGAACATGCCATCGATCAAACGGGTCAGCCGTGGGTCAAGGAGGACGGCCTCTGGCGCTACGATCAGTAGCGAATCGCGCCCTTCCCGCACGCGAGACCGCAGGTGGCTGAGTACGTCACAGCCCGCGCACGATTTGCTCAGAAAAGGCCCAGCAGCACTGCGACCAAGTAGAGGCACAATCTGGACGCCGAAGTCGGGCAGACGTCGGCAGGATGTCGGCTTCAGTCCCCGTCGCGACGAGAGGGGTCGCATGCGACTGTGTGAAGCCAAGATTCGCTCCGGCAGCCTCCGTTTGCGCTCGCAGTATCCATATCGTGCGGCGGCATCACGTCGGCGCGCTGGTCGAAGTGCGTGGAAACGGCCGCTTTTGCGTCATCGGACACGTCACGGGAACCTCCAGCACGTCCACCACAGAAGACCCGCTCGCGGACCACGACCTCTGGGCCAAAGGAGCTCCATGGACAACGAGCTGGTCGCCGCCGCAGCGACCTCATGAGGGGCTAGCATTGCTAGCCGAAAACCGTCCACGGAAGCGGGGCAAGTCCAAATCCAACTCCTGGGTAATGAGGCGCTCCACATTCTGACTGACAGCCGAGAGCCGCGGGCGCCACGAGCATTGTCGTTACGGTCCACCAGCGTACGGTCAGTAATGGCGAAGAGGCTGGCCCACCAGGAATTCAAGAGCTCGGCTCAACGCTTGACGCCCGGCAGTAAAAGTGCTTTTGTATCGGCATGCTACCGGTAACACAGCAGGCGGACGCGGAATTGGCGCGCTGCTGCCAGGGGGGAGCGGCTGGTGCTATTTCGCGTTGCGGGGCCGGCAATCCGTTTGACTTTGGAAGCAGCTGCCGAATCGATTCCTGTCCTGAGAAGTCAAGCGGGGCGCCTGTCGATGGCATTACTTCGGAGGGGTGATTCGGAGGCCTATTAGAGCGCAGTAGAGCATGGCTTTGTCGACGACGGACGATCTTGGATGCCTTGAGAAGGAATGGGGGTGGCGGGTAATGGCAAGTGAGGAGTTGACACCGGTAGCCGCGCTGATCAGGAGTCTTGGCGAAGAGCTCGAAACAGGCCGTCTGATCACGCGAAAGGCGTTCTTACAGCGGGCCGCAGGCCTCGGGATTGCACTTCCCCTTGCCTCGACTCTCTTTGCAGCTTGCGGCAGTTCGACCAAGACGAACTCCTCGGCAGCGGGCTCTGCCACCCAAACACTGGTCATCGCATCCGGAGCTGACGCATTGACGCTTGATCCAGGAGCCTCCTACGATGGGATATCGCCATGTCTTTGGATGGCGGCCTACGAGTCGCTTCTGCGATACGAAGGTACTAGCGCGAAGGTCATTCCCCAATTGGCCGACTTCGAGGTCTCCGAAGACGGCCTCACGTACACCTTCCGAATCCATCCGAACATCAAGTTCATAGACGGTGAGGTTTTGGACGCGGCCGCAGTCAAGCTCAACATCGAGCGGCAGATTGGTACGAAGATAGGTGTGTCTTATGCCCTTGGTAATCTGAAGAAGATAGAAACCCCGGACGACATGACGGTCGTCCTCAGCCTAAGTGATTCCTATGACGGGTTCTTGTCGGCGTTTGCGGGCGAAATCACCGTTATGATGATTTCCCCGAAGGCCATCACTGATCACAAAGGGAGTGATTGGGCCCAGAGCTGGCTTCGTCACAACATGGTCGGCAGTGGACCGTACATGCTGGAGTCCTACACCCAGGGGAGCAAGGCGGTCTTCACAAAGAACCCGACGTACTGGAGGGGCTGGAACGGGCAACACGCTGACAAGGTGGTTGTCATCTACACCCACAATGTGGAGACAGAACAGCTTCAGTTGGAGCAAGGCTCGGTAGACGCGGCGCTGTATCTGTCAGAAGACGGCATAAAGTCGCTCCTTAGCAAACCAGGCATAAGCGTCACAGACTCTCCCAGCTTTGACGAGTACTACCTGATGCTGAACTGCGACAAGGCTCCGACGGCCAATCCAGAAGTGCGAAGGGCCATCGCGTACGGATTTGACTATGGAACGTACGTCAACACCGTGCAGGGAGGCCTTGGCGCAGTGCAAGCGCGAGGCCCCATTCCGCCGGGGCTTGCGGGATACAACCCTAACGTTCAGCAATACAGCTACGATCCAAAGAAAGCGAAAGAGCTGCTAGCCGCGGCGGGGTACCCGAATGGTGGCTTGACGCTCAAGCTGGCCTACGAGGCGGAGTTCAAGTGGAAGGGGACCATGGCGACCCTCTTCCAGTCGAACATGCGTGACCTCGGCATCGACGTTTCGATTCATCAGGAGGCCAACCTCAACTGGCTTTCTGACCGCGCGAAAGCTGATGCAGCTTACCCCTGGTGGTTTTACCCGCTGCTTAACACTGCCGGTGACTACCTCTACTCTCAGTTTGCTAGCACGGCACAGGGGACAGCGGGCTCGAACGGTACTTATTACACGAATAAGACCTTTGACTCACTGCTCACGAAGGCCGCGGCCTGTCCCGTTCAGTCGACTCGGGACAAGTACTACGCGCAGGCCCAGGAGATCCTAGTCAGAGACTGCCCCGCCCTGTTTGTGATGTTTCGTAATCAACGCATCCCGCTTAGATCGAATGTGAAAGGGTTTGTATTCAACGGGATGTCCGAGGGGACTTTCAACTTCTACGATATGTACAAAGCCTGAGGAGGGTTAGAGGTTTCTTGTTGCTCAGGTAGGAGTCGTTTGGTATGGCGCGTTATATAGCGCGTCGCCTCGTCCTCATGGTCATCGTGTTGGCGGGCATGAGCGTCCTTACCTTCCTGCTGACTCATCTCGTCCCCGGGAACCCTGCGAAGCTGATGGCAGGGCTTCACGCCACGCAGGCGCAAGTTGACGTCTATACCCGGCGCTACGGACTCAACAAGCCCCTCCCGGTCCAGTATTGGCGCTACGTAACTGGGTTGACTCACGGCGACTTCGGAACCTCCCTGACGACTCAACGTCCCGTTGCGGAGGACCTGAAACAATTCGCGCCCGCCACAGCCGAGCTTGTCTTCGCGGCCATGGTGCTAACCGTGGTCATAGGCGTGCCACTTGGTGCCCTTTCGGGGCTGTTTCACCGTAGCTGGTTCGACCACTCGACTCGAGTGATATCTGTCGCCGGTGCTGCCATGCCTGCGTTTTGGCTGGGGATGATTCTGCAGGTAGTTTTCTTCGCGAAGCTAGGGGTGCTGCCGGTCGGAGGTCAACTGGATATCTTGAGCCAATCTCCCCCCACAATAACGGGGATGGTGGTGGTTGACTCCCTCCTGGCAGGTCAGTTCACGGTTTTCCGAGATGCTTTGCTACACCTGATACTGCCCGCCTTCACATTGGCTGCCGGCGGTATCGCAATCGTCACTCGAATGTCGCGGGGAGCGATGGAGGACACGTTGGAGACGGATTTCATCCGCATGGCCCGTGCCAAGGGGATGCCGGAGCTGCGTGTGGTTGGCCGCCACGCATTGCCGAACGCACTCACTTCGACTGTGACCGTCTTGGGGCTTCAAGTGGGAGCTCTCTTCGCAGGCACCTTCCTGGTGGAGTCCGTATTCACGTGGCCGGGCATCGGTCTCTATGCGGTCACCGGCATCAGGGACCAAGACTACGCCGCCATCATGGGCGTAACGTTGCTCATCGCGATTACCTACTGCCTCGCTAACCTGGTAGTAGATGTCATCTACGCACTGATGGATCCTCGTATCACCTATGCAGGGACGTGAGTTGCAGACCATTGCGGCCAGGAGTGGCTCATGGACCTGACGTCGGTGCGGCCGCCGGACCTTGCCATGATAGATACGCCGTATCGCCGACTTGCTTCCACTCTGGGTGGGCTGATCCGGAACCCTCTCAGTGCAATCGGCCTGTCACTGGTAGTGCTCTTTGTCGTGATCGCTGTATTCGCTCCGCAGGTCGCTCCGCAAGACCCAATTGCCCTCGACCCGGTTCATCGCCTGTTGCCTCCCGGCATTCATCACCTCTTTGGCACGGACGAGAACGGCAGAGACATACTCAGTCGTGTCATCGTGGGCACGCGACTGTCGCTACTGGGCGCTGCCGGGATATTGATGATTGGGGTGGTTATCGGTGTCCCCATCGGCCTGCTGGCAGGTTACGCTGGAAAATGGATAGACGAGATCCTCATGCGGGTCACGGATATCTTTCTGTCTTTTCCGTCGCTCGTATTCGCGATTGCCGTTGCAGCGACACTGGGCCCTAGTATCCGGAATGCCGTCATTGCAACTGGTGTTGTCTGGTGGCCATGGTATGCAAGGCTCATCCGAGGTGAGGTGCTCAAGCTCAAGCATCAGTCGTTCGTCGAAGGAGCAAAGATCCTTGGGGCTGGGTCCCTACGCATCATGTTCTTACACATACTGCGCAACTCCTTGACCCCGCTCATTGTGCAAGTCAGCCTTGATTTCGGATATGCAGTGCTCACCTTGGCGAGCCTCTCGTTCCTCGGTCTTGGCGCTCAACCTCCGACCCCCGAGTGGGGCGAGATGATTTCGGCCGGGCAGAGCTACTACCTGACGCAGTGGTGGTACGTAACCTTCCCGGGGCTGACGATCCTAGTTGCTGTGATGGCCTTCAACTTGCTCGGGGATGGCTTACGGGAGGTGTTGTCGCTTGGCCGCGCGAGATGAATTCGCGCTCGACGGCGAGTCAAGCGCCCTTTCCGACTTGCAGGCGCTGGTCACTGCTGTGGCTGACCCTGGTTCAAATACGCATCCGGAAAGTCAAGGTCTGGGCCATGACGACTTCCCTGGGGCACGCGAAGCCGAAGCCCTCTTCTTGTCGTTCATCGCGAAACCGCCCCCTGTAGGGCGGACTGGTAGTGCGCTTACCCAGGCAGAACGCCGGTTCCGCCTTCGGGCGGTGTCCATGGGAACGCGGACGCTGAGACAGACTCGCTGATGTCCGAGTCTGGACTTGAGCGGACCACGGAGACGCGGCTTCTGCCGGCTTCCAATCACCCTGGAGCTGGTGATGGCCTCCTGTCACCTCTTCTGTCAGTTGAGCGGCTTGAGGTCCAGTTCCGGGCCAAACACGGGGCCGTACGCGCAGTGAATGGGGTGACCTTTCAAGTGAGCAGCGGTGAAATGCTCGGCCTTGTCGGCGAGTCCGGTTCGGGAAAGAGCGTCACGAGCCTGGCAATCATGAGACTCTTTCCGCGAGATGGCTCCGTCATCAGCATGGGGCGCGTTTGGTTCGATGGCCAGGATATCCTCTCCATCCCGGAGCCTGCCATGCGCAGACTAAGGGGGCGGGATATGGCAATCGTATTCCAGAATCCCATGACGAGTCTGAACCCCACCATGCGAGTCGGTCTGCAGATTGCCGAGATACTCATGGTGCATGAGGGCCTCGGAAGGAGGCAGGCATTCGAGAGATCGGAGGCTCTTCTTCAGATGGTCGGCGTTCCCGCAGTCCACGAGAGCCTGGCGAAATACGCGCACGAGTTCAGCGGAGGGATGCAACAAAGAATAACCATCGCCATGGCCCTTGCTCTTCAACCCAGGCTGCTGATCGCTGATGAACCGACAACGGCCCTGGACGTGACAATCCAGGCGCAAGTGCTGGACTTGATCAGAGAGCGGGCCGCGGAAACAGGGATGGCCGTTGTTCTGATCACGCACAACCTGGGAGTCGCGGCAGGACTCACACAGCGAATAGCAGTGATGTATGCCGGTCTGCTTGTTGAAGTCGGCGAAACCAGATCCATCTTCGCATCGCCACGACATCCCTACACTGTCGGCCTTCTTGGCTCACTGCCACGCGCAGATTACCACCGCGTCAAGCTGACACCCATTCCTGGAATGCCTCCCGTACAAGTTGAGGAGCCCAAAGGCTGTCCCTTCGCCCCCAGATGTGCCCGGCAGATCAGCGTCTGTTCCACAGAGACTCCCGCACTTCGCTCCATGGGCCGACAAGTCGCGAAGCCCTCGCGAGCTGTTCCCAACACCTGCAGTCACCTTGTTGCGTGTCACAACCCCGTTCCTACTGAGGAGACACCGCTGATGCCTTTAGGCAGCCGACGTGACTAGACGGAAGAGCCGAGATTACTGCAGAGACCGGCGGAGAGACATGTCTGGAATTCAATCTGAGCCCTCAGGAGCGCTACTAGCCGTCCGAAACTTGGTCGTTCAATTCTCAAGCACGCGCGGTTTTTTGGTGCGTCGTCACGTCTCGACCGTTCGAGCAGTGGACGACATCAGCTTCGAGCTTCAGCAGGGCGAGATAATATGTCTTGTGGGAGAGTCGGGGTGTGGCAAGACGACGACAGGTCGTGCAATTGTCGCCCTTGAGCGGCCGGTTTCTGGCTCCATCGTGTTTAAGGGGCTTGAGCTTGTTGGCCTGGGCGCACGCCAGTCACATCGCGTGACTCGGCACATACAGATGGTCTTTCAGGACCCATACTCGAGCCTCAATCCAAGAATGACCGTAGGAGCATCGGTTGCTGAGCCCCTTGTGATTCATCGTGTGGGTTCACCGGAGGATCGACGGCAGCGGGTGGGTGAACTCCTTGACGCCGTGGGTTTGCACCCGGAGTCCAGCGCTCAGCTCCCCCATCAGTTCAGTGGGGGACAGCGACAGCGAATCGCGCTGGCTCGCGCATTGGCCCTCAACCCTGAACTCCTGATACTTGATGAGCCGACTAGCGCGCTGGACGTATCGATCCAGGCCCAGATTCTGAATCTGTTGGCGGACCTCAGGGAGAAGTACTCGCTTACCTATCTGTTCATTTCCCATGACCTGGCAATCGTTCGGTGGCTCGGAGACCGAGTTGTGGTGATGTATCTCGGCCGGATCATGGAGGTCGCGCCGTCGGATGATCTCTTCCAGACCCCGCTTCATCCCTACACAGTCGCTCTCCTCTCGGCTTTGCCGGTCCCCGATCCCACAGTGGAAGATCAGCGCAAGAGGATCGTCTTGGAGGGCGAGGTCCCTAGTGCGGCCAACATCCCTGTCGGCTGCCGCTTTGCGGGACGCTGCTGGCTTTGGCGTGAACTTGGCAGCCCCGAACAGTGTCAGGAGATGGAACCGGAGCTGTCATGTGTGGCAAAGGATCACTTGGTCGCATGTCACTACTCAGGGGAGGCCGCAGTCCGGCCGTTTGGCTTGGATCCATCGGTCGACTAATTCTATTGCCAGGAGGTGGCAAGGTGGCGAGTTTGCAAGAGTCCAAGGTCAACAACGTTCCACTTGTGGTGGGATCGTTGGATGTAGCGCCAGGGACCGTTGGGTTTGGGAGCATTACTTGTGCATGGCTGGCAGACAGCACTCTACTGGAGATTCCGCTGATCGGAGTGAATGGGAGGTACGAGGGACCAAGATTGTGGGTGAACTCCACTATGCACGGGCCGGAAATACCAGGCATTGAGGTGATCCGGCGGGTCCTGCGGGAAGAGATCGACCCACTCCAGCTGCATGGGTCAATTGTTGGCGCACCCATCTTGAGTCCCTTGGCCTATCGAGCTGCGACGTATTTCACTCCCGTCGATGGCCTCAACCTAGCCAGCGTTTTCACCAGGGATATGTCCGACCTTCCAAGTCTCACTCATAGGATGGCTCGCCGCGTCTACGAGGCCGTCAGCGCCTGTGATTACATCATTGATCTGCACGCAAATCCGTCACCGGCCCTGATCTTCACTATGGTCCCTCAGGGCGAGGGTGAAGTGATTCAGAGATCACTTGAGCTGGCGGAAGCCTTCGGCGTGACGACAATCCGTGATCTAGAGAACAAGGGAAACTTGGTGGACAACGCGATCAATGATGGCAAACCTTCTCTCGTGCTCGAACTTACCTCCTGGGAGCACATTGATGAGGATGCAGTCGCAATCGGTGTTGAAGGGCTACTCAATGTGTGCTCCAGACTCGGGATGCTCGATCGTGCCGAGCAGCATATAGAGTTGAAACGCACAGTGGTCGTCAGTGGTGCTCTGACACGCCTCGAGCTCTTCTCTGAGAGAGGCGGAATAGTGTCCTTCACTAAGTCTCGAGGCGAAGAGGTACGTTCGGGTGAGGTCGTGGCGATAATCCGCAACCCGCTTGGCGATGTCGAAGAGGAGCTGCGAAGCCCTGCCGATGGATGGTTGTTGGCGTACCCATTGACACAGAACCAGTCGACATTCACAGGCGAAACTGTGGTGTACATCGCGATCCCACTCCAGTAGGGGCGACTCCAGAATCCCAGAGTGATGATGGGCGATACCGAATCTGGCTGAGTCAAAGGTCGTCAACGAGGCGGGAGACGCGTATCTTGTTAGGCGTGACCTGCCCCAGTCAAGTCGGTCCAGGTCGAAGGCATGGTTTTTGGACCGATGCAAAAGAGGAGCAAGTCATAATGAGGAAGCGCTATCGCCCCTGGGAGATCATTGCAAAGCTGCGCGAAGCCGAGGTCCTGATCGGCCAGGGCCAGAGAACTCCGCACTTTGACTCATTCGCCGGCCAGCTGACTGCCCGTGGCGGGGTTCTCACCGAAGGCTGCCGATGGGTCCGTTGACCGGCCGCCAGGATCGCAGCCGCATGACGCCCGGATCCGAACCTGGGTGTCGAGCACAATCGTTTCAGCAGGAGATTCGTCGCCGTTGAGTCTCTTGAGCAATCGGACCGCAGCGATTCGGCCAACCTCCTCAGCGGGTTGGTCTGCACATGTGAGAAACGGTCTTCCGGCCGTCACTTCAACATCATCGAATGAAACGACAGCAAGATCCTTCGCGACACGAAGATCGAGGTCCAGAGCGGCGTCGATGACTCCAAAGGCGAGGAGGCTGTTCGCGGCGACTATCGCAGTGGGCCTGTCCGGGGCGACAAGCAGAGCGGCGCCCGTCGTCTTGCCAACTTCACGCGTGAACGCCCCGCCCATGATCAGGCGCTCGTCGGGCTCGATTCCATGATCGCGTAGCGCATCTCTATAGCCCCTGATGCGATCGCGGCTTGTCGAGGCTTCAGGCGACCCTCCCACCATCGCAATCCGCCGATGTCCGTGCCCAAGCAAGTGCTGGGTGAGCAGGTATGCTGGTGTTACTGCAGCGCCGACGACAAGATCGGCATCCACGTCCGCAACGCTTCGGTCGATAAGCACCACCGCGATGCCAGCTCTCTGGAGTCGCTGAACCGCCGCGGTCGCCGCATCGCCGGTCGCACCCAGGATCACGCCGTCTACCTGGAGTGCCCCAACAGTCTCGAGAAACGACTTCTCGCGGTGAGGGGCCTCGCCAGAGTTCCCGAGCAGGATGGTGAAACCTGCGTCACGCATTACATCCTCGCAGCCGTGAATCACCTGTGTGAAGAACGGATTAGCGAGGTCGGGAACGAGCAGCGCGACAACGCCCAGTCTGCGGCCAGTCAGCCGTCGCGCCAACTGGCTCGGAACGAATCCAAGCTCCTTGATTGCGGTCTTGACAGCGCGACGAGTCTCATCCGTGACCCGTTTGGACCCATTCACAACACGGGAGACCGTCATTTTGGAGACGCCAGCCCGCTCCGCTACCTGAGCGGCAGTGACCAGACCAGGTAGCGGTCGCGATCTCGTACGCCGCTTCTTGGTCATGTTGGTCACCGGACGCATTAATGCTCGGCAGTATACGCTGCGCCGGGGACATGCTCTTGGATGTCCGCCAGCGCATGCGCGATCTCGCGAGTCGCCGGGTAGAGCTGGCGATAGTGGTCGTAGAGCTCCGCGTACACATCGGCGGCCGCGGGATCGGGCTGGATTATCACGCCAGGTCGCGCCCATAAAGCGTCGTCGCTGACGAGCCCGACGCCTTCGGCGGCGAGGCGGGCATCCCCATAGCTAGCTCCAATCGTCTCTGTCGGAATGCTTTGCTCGAGCCCGCAGACGTCGGAGACTGTCTGCACCCAGAAGCGGCCTTGCGTGCCGCCGCCCACCGCCCGAGCATCAGTGATCTTCACCCCGCCCATTGCCTCCAGGTTGTGACGAACTCCGTACGCAATGCCCTCAATGAGTGCTCGGTAGAGGTGCCCGCGCGTGTGATGCAGGGTCAGCCCAAGAATCGCCCCGCGTGCTCTTGAGTCCAGGATCGGCGTTCGCTCGCCAGCGAAGTAAGGGAGGACGAGGAGCCCGGCGGCGCCCGCAGGAGTCGCGCGCGCCTCATCGAGGAGTTCATCGTAGCCTACGCCCCCAAGGAGTTCTCTAAACCAACCCGCCAGGCTACCGGAGGTTGCCATTCCGGCCGCAAGGGTCAGGGAGCCCGGATCGATACCACGCGTTGTCCAAATTGCCCTTTCCCGGCTGCGCCGCTTAGTGACAGCGACAAGGAACATCGTCGAGCCGTACATGAGCATCAGCTCACCAGGCCGGCGGACGTCGACACTCACCGCCTCCGCCCAAGCGTCAATCGTACCCGCAACGACAGGCGTTCCCTCGCGGATGCCCGTGGCGGACGCGCCCAAGCCCGTGACGGCGCCGACGACCTCGCCGGACCAGGCGAGCCGTGGAAGGGAGACCTCGGGAAGCACGAGTTCGATCCATTCTTCAGCCCAGCCGCACTTGGCCAGGTCGTAGAAAGGATCGCACTGGCTTGCCGAATGATGGTCGAGGATCCATTCCCCGGTGAGACGGGCCACAACGAACGAGCTCGCCATGTACCAGCGACGCATACTTCGCCACACGTCCGGTTCGTTCTTCTTCAGCCAGAGCAACTTCGGGCCGAGAGCTTGGCTGGAGAGCGATGAGCCGCACCGGGCGAAGATCTCGCTGTCCCCAAGCAACTCGGTGAGCTCGGCAGTCTCCTCCTCGGCTCGGCTGTCGACCCCGTACAGGATCGCGGGCCGAAGCGGCTCGTCTGCCGCGTTGCAGGGTACGACGCATGGCCCGATTCCACTGACGCCGAGGGCGGCGATTCTTCCCCGGGCCTGAGGGACGAGCTCGGCGCAAAGAGCGAGGACGTCTCCCCACCAGACTCTCTCGGCGTCGTGCTCGACCCAGCCAGGACGTGGGAAAGTAACGGTGTGCTTGCGCATCGCACGCGCTACGATCTCGCCGTCGGGTGTCGCCAAGACAGCCTTGCTGGAGGCCGTCCCGATGTCGATGCCGAGGAGAAGCTCGGTCAATGCGTGACCCCGAAGCAGTCGCAGTCGACGTCCAAGAGCCCGCAGACCTCACGTAGTGCTGCCACGTGGTCGCCGGGAACGGCGTGAATGTGGTTGGAGCCGTAGCGGCCGATAATCTCCTCCGGCTCCGCCTGAAAACGCGCGAATGCGTGCGGCCAGACGTACGTCGAGGCTCGCATCAGCCGCTCATTTGTCTGCGCGTCAAATTGCTCGATCTGGCCTTTCAGGACATGCATCCGATAGCGGCCGGCGAGCCGCGTGAGGCGAGCGAATGTAAACTCTCCGGGCGCTGCCAGATGGTGGACAGCTGCCCCGCCAGCAGGGAAGTAGAAAATTTGGGGATAGAGGTGGACGTGACGCATGTTCTCCAAGGGGTCATCGCTCCGCGCCGCAAACCACGTCGGGTGCTGACCCGAGTTGCAGAGATCCCAGATGCCAAGGTCACTGTGGTAGTGGCGCATGTCCGCAAAGAGCGCTGGAGTTCCGGACAGGCTAGCCAGGATCCGCATAGTCAGCGCTCCGTCCATGTCGGCCTCTGTCGAGCAGATGAACGGCTTCTTCTCGCCCTCCCAGTCGTAAGGGTCGTTGAGAAAGGCCTCAGCCACGTCCATAGACGCGAAGTGGTCCGTGAGCTCGGGCTGAGCCTTGATCCCGCAGAAACCAAGATTCCACTCGTCGATGAGCGTCCGTATAACGTAGTACGAGCGAATCTGGCGTTCCAGGATGCGGGGCGTGAGCTGCTGTCCGTCGTAGTGGACAGCAGCAGCATGCCGCTCAAGCCACTCGCGGGCTGCTGCCACGCGCGCATCGTCTACCTCGTCTACTCGCCGAACGATCTCCCATTGGTCGATTTCCTCGACGTCGACGCCGAACTGGTTCAGCCAGTCGTCGGAACTCGAAACAGCTGTGTACATCCCCATCGGTCGGCCGCCGATGCGCCCGAAGGTCATGCCACGCAGGGCGGTGACCGCTGCGCCGGCTTGCACGAACGTCTCGACGCGTGCCCAAACGGCGGGGTCTTCGATATCGCCCCAGGCCCGTCCGCACCTACGACCGATCTGGTCAAGAGCTCCGGCGGCGGCCAGCATTCCGACCATGCCTGGGTACTCAGGGTCCGCGTTGGAGAAGAGTAGAAGCGGCCCCTGCAGCTCGCGCGAGGCGAGCATTGTGAAGTGCGGGAAGGCCCACACCGGGATGTTGATTACGGTAAGTGCAGGCCGGGCGTCTGCGATCCTGCGGGCCTCGGAAACTGCAAGTTCGTTGGTCCAGACGATCTCTTCGGCGCGCACCACGGCATGGCCCCCGTGCTCAAGAGCCGCCGCGACCCGATCCTCGACACTCCGTGCGAACGCGGCGACTTCGTGGTGGACGGCTGCGCGGCCGTCGGAGACGGTGAGTAGTCCTACGGTCGACATTCGGGGCTCCGTCCGCCAGTTGCGGCTCGAACGCTGCAAGATGCCCATATGTGCATGTAGGGCACCATCTGCTCTGGATCGCTCGACCTACGATTGGTCGCCTCGTTGCGAATCACGATTGCGCCGTTGGTCATCAGGCGTGCCGTCGGAAGAATCGAGGCGAGATGCCGATAGCGGTAAACACGGCCACGCCAGTGACCTCTGAAACGGGCCGAACCCCTTGACGCCAGTGCCCGTCCAGCACAGCTGCACTGTCGTTCAGCGCACGCAAGGCGCGGTCGTCAGAGATGCCCGCCAGTTGAGCCGCCTCACGAACGCCGGCTGAATTACTCTTGCTGCAGGTCAGGCCGTCGCTGATGCTGACCAGTTCAGCACCTCGGCTTGTGCGTTGGGGTGTCGTGGAGTAACACTTGGGTGCGAAGCCCGTAGTGCACGGACATCGGCGGTGGTCCCGGTATCACGACCCCGGCCTTGCTTCACGAAGATAACCGCGTTCACCACCACACCTACCAGGCCGACATTGTACGTGACGAATAGAAGAGGCAGCAGTTCTCCGACTGTGGCTAATTGATGTCGCAGAAGCTCGCGGTGGGTAATGGGGTCGCATACCGTTCAGGAACCCTCCATCCGAGTTGACGCTCAATCGCCCGCAGTTTCCGGTTAGTTACCGATAACCATGCATGTTCGCACCGTCCGTATCCGGAGTCAAGGTTCGTATTGCCTCGAGAGAAAAGTACTCATAGTTTCGTTGCTTCTCTGAAGAAAGTATTGGGGCGCTGCTGACCTGACCCTGTCGGGTGCAGAAAACCCGATGTCTTCGCTGAGCATGAGCCTCAGGTAGCATCGCCGAGTCTACAAAGCCCTCCGAGGAGGCACCCGATGCTGCTCTCGCTCATCTACTTCGCCCTGCGCCAGCTGCTCCGGGCACTGGCCCCTTACAGTGGCGATGACCGCGCCAGGGAAGTCGAGCTCTTGGTCTTGCGCCACCAGCTGCGGGTGCTCAACCGGCAAAGGCCTCGTCCTGCGCTGCGTCGAGGTGATCGCGTGCTGCTCGCCGCGGCGAGTCGGATGCTGCCGAAAGCGTGCTGGAAGACGTTTCTGGTCTCTCCGGAGACGCTGCTTCGCTGGCACCGGGAGCTGGTCCGCCGCAAGTGGACCTACCGGCAGGGCCGCAAGCCAGGCAGGCCAGCGCCACAGGAGGGGACCGTTCGACTCATCTGAAGGCTGGCCAAGGAGAATCCTCGCTGGGGCTACCAGCGCCTCCGTGGCGAGCTTCTGAAGCTCGGCATCACGGTATCTGCCACCACGGTGGCGAGCATCCTGAAGGCACTCGGGCCTGGGACTTAGCACCGCGTCGCAACGGCCCCTCGTGGGCGGAGTTTCTGAGCGCCCAGGCTCGTGGCATCCTAGCCTGCGACTTCCTGACCGTGGAAACGCTTCGCCTGAAGACCTTCTATGTCTTGTTCGCCATCGAGCTTT
>PKYG01000087.1:20527-43325 GCA_003132585.1 Actinomycetota bacterium | reverse complement strand
GCCGCCTCTAGCCCCGAACCGGAGGCTCACATGGACAGCGAGAAGCGCATCAATCTGCACGCCACGCCGGAGCTCATGGCCGGCGTCTACGCCAATTTCGCCAACGTCGGCCACTCGGACTACGAGTTCTCGATCACCTTCGTGCGCGTCGAACATGAGAACCAGGAGAACGAAGAGCTTAACGGGGTCGTCGTCACGCGCGTGAACATGGCGCCGCGCTTCATGAAGGAGCTCATCGACGCGATGGTCGACAACTACAGCAAGTGGCAGACGACCGAGAGCATCAAGAACCTGCCGGAGACCGACGAGCGCTCCTAGCGCGAAGGCGTGACCGGGAGCACCACGCGGCCGACGCGGCCGAATTCAGAGAATAGGGCTGGCCCGCGCCGATTGTTCTGCATATCGGCCGTATTGCCTGCGTCTACCGCCACGGCTAGAATTGCGGGGCCTACCATCCCTCCGCGTTCGCGCGTCGCACAACCGTCTCGTGAGTCCGGGGCAAGCTTCAGCAAGTGATCAGGAGGACGCATTGGACTTCTACCAAGGCAGAGTACTCAGGATCGACCTGAGTGCGGGCACCTCGACGGTCGAGCCTCTCAACGAAGAGTGGCGCGACCTCTATGTCGGCGGCAAGGGGCTCATGCTGCGCTACCTCTGGGAACTCACCACGCCGGGAATGGATCCCTGGTCGCCCGAGAACCCGCTGCTCATCGTGCCCGGCCCGTTCGCCGGCACCAACGTCAGCACGGCCTCGCGCGTCGTGTTGGGCGGCAAGAGCCCAGCCAGCGGCACCATCCTCGACAGCTACTGCGGCGGCTCTTTCGGCTCCATCCTTAAGTTCGCCGGCTACGACATGATCATCGTGCAGGGCTGCGCGCCCGAGCTCACGTCGGTGCTCATCAAGGACGACGTGGTCAGGTTCGAGTCGGCGGCCAAGTACGCGGGCATGATGACCGCTCAGATCGAGGCGGCTCTGCGCCAGGACTTCGACCCTAAGGTGACCGTCCTGTCGATTGGCCCGGCCGGCGAGAACAAGCTGCTTTGGGCCTGCGTCTCCAACGACCAGTACCACAAGGCCGGCCGCGGCGGCACCGGCGCCCTCATGGGCTCCAAGAACCTCAAGGCCATCGCGGTGGTCGGCACCGGCAAAGTCGAGGTCGGCGACGCGCGCGCGTTCCTCGAGGACATCGAGCGCATCGACACCGACTACATCCTCACCGACGCCAACTACTGGGTCCACGAAGAGGGCACGCCGATCCTCGTCGACGTCACCAGCGGCGGCGGCTGCCAACCCACCCGCAACTACTCCGAGGGCACGTTCGAGGGCGCGAGCAAGATCAACTCCGAGTCCTTCCAGAAGTTCCGCGTAAAGAAGCGCGCCTGTTACCAGTGCACGCTGGCCTGCCGCAACTTCCATCGCATCAACGACGTCGAGGGCGAGGGTCCCGAGTACGAGACGATCGCGCTCTGCGGTTCCAACGTCGGGGTCGACGACATCGGCGCCCTCATGGAGTTCAACCACCTCTGTGACGAGTACGGTCTCGACACCATCTCAACGGGCAACGTGCTCGGCTTGGCGATGGACATGACCGAGAAGGGCATCCACGACTTCGGCGTGCGCTTCGGCGACGTCGAGGCCTACCTCAAGGTCCCTGAGCAACTCGCCATGCGTACTGGCATCGGCGCCGAACTTGCCATCGGCACGCGCGCCTTGGCCGAGAAGTATGGTCANNCGCGGCTCGTTCGGCATGAGCATCGCCTACGCCACCTCCGACCGGGGCGCTTGCCACATGCGCTCGTTTCCCATCGGCCCCGAGGTCATTGAGGGCACCATGCCAGCCGACACGCTCGACGAGAGCAAGGCAAAGTTCAGCGTCGACTTCCAGAACCACTACGCCTTCAAGTTCTGCGGCATCTGGTGCGATTTCTGGGCGATCGACTACGACCAGATGCGCATGCTCATGAAGCACCTCTGGAAGCGCGAGGTCAGCGAGGAAGAGCTCGCCCAGGTCGGCGAGCGCGTCTGGAACCTCGGGCGCCTGTTCAACGTGCGCGAGGGCTTCGTCCGCGCCGACGACAACGTGCCCAAGGTCTGGCTGGAGAAGCCGTTCACCAAGGGTCTCTCCGCCGGCAAGATCATCGGCGTCGAGCGCTTCAACGAGGTGCTGGGCGAGTACTACAGCCTGCGCGGCTGGGACGAGAATGGTGTACCGACCGAAGCCAAGCTCAGCGAGCTGGGCATCGACGTGCGGCTCTAGCGGCTGAACGTGCGAGAAAGGGAGAAGAAATGCCCCACGTGATGATCAGCAGCAAGAAGTGCACCGGCTGCCACATGTGCGAGCTCGGCTGCTCGGCGTGGCACGAAGGCGGCTTCCAGCCGTCGCGCGCCCGCCTGTTCACCGACGTCAATCCGACGACCGCCGTGATCAAGGGCCATTCGTGCCTGCAAACCGGCTGCTCCAAGTGCCAGGAGGCTTGCCCGGAAAATGCCATCGTGACCAAGCAAATCACGGTCACGCCGTCAGGCGCGTTCCCCAACAAGGAGAAGGTGGGCGAGTCGGTAACCGGCGTCGTGCTCGTCGTCGACGAGGACAAGTGCACCAACTGCGGCGATTGCTACGACGTCTGCCCGTACGGCGTCATCCACGAGCACCCCGAGCGCAAGGTTGCCTACAAGTGCGACCTGTGCGACGGCGACCCGCAGTGCATCGCCTTCTGCCAGAATCAGTACGTGCTGGCCGTCGACCTCAAGGTCGACAAGGCCGACAAAACGCTGGTAGTCGAGGCCTGACGCGGAGAGCGTGACGTGCCGAAGGCCTTCATGAAGCTGCCGGTGGGGCTCACCTACCCCGATGGGCAGAAAGAGGTGGAGTGCGAAGGCGCGACCGTTGGCGCGGCGCTGGCCTCTGTGGTCCTGGGCGAGCCGCGCCTCAAGTCGCGCATCTTCCGCGAGGACGGGGGCGTTTGGGTCGGCATCTTCGTCAACGGCCGCAACATCAGGCAGCTCCAGGGCATGGACACGCCGTTAAGCGACGGTGACAAGCTGATGCTCGTGCCGCCGATCTCGGGCGGCTGAGCACACCAGAAACGAGAGCGACGGGCGGGGCGGGCGCCGGCAGGCACCCGCCCCGCCCGTGACATCGGACCTCG
This sequence comes from Actinomycetota bacterium, assembly GCA_003132585.1. Classification (GTDB taxonomy): domain Bacteria; phylum Actinomycetota; class Thermoleophilia; order UBA2241; family UBA2241; genus PALSA-647. The sequence goes on along the minus strand of PKYG01000087.1, from coordinate 40,175 downwards.
GCGACGATCGGGCGATGACAGACCACGGCGACAGAGACCGCATCGGTGACCTGTGCGAGCGCGCGCTCGGCGGCGAGGCTCCCGACCGCGCCAGGCTCGAGCTGCTGCTGTCGGTCGACGAGCCCGACGTCGCGGAGCCGCTTTTCGCCGCGGCGCGCGCGCTCCGCGCGCGATACTTCGGTGAAGCGGTCTTCCTCTACGGTTTCGTCTACTTTTCGACCTTCTGTCGCAACGAGTGCACATTCTGCTTCTATCGCATCGGCAATCGCGAGAGCCCGCGCTATCGCAAGACCGTCGCCGAGGTCGTTGCGATCTGCCGCGGGCTCGCCGAGTCGGGCGTGCACCTGCTCGACCTGACGATGGGCGAGGACCCGGCTTTCCACGAGACGGGCCACTTCGCGGCGCTCGGCGAGCTCGTCGGGTGCGTGCACGAGGCGACGGGACTGCCGATCATGATCTCACCCGGGGTGGTGCCGGCCACCGCGATGCGCGATCTGCGAGCGCACGGCGCCGACTGGTATGCCTGCTATCAGGAGACACACAATCGTGAGCTCTATGGGCGACTTCGCGTGGGGCAGAGCTATGCTGCGCGCGTCGCCGCGCGGGAGGCGGCTGCCGAAGCCGGCATGCTCGTCGAGGACGGGCTGCTCACCGGCATCGGCGACACGGCCACCGACCGTGCCGACTCGTTGCTCGAGATGCACGCCGCCGGCACGGACCAGGTACGCGCCATGACCTTCGTGCCGCAGCGCGGCACGCCGCTCGGCGGCGTTGCTCCGCCGGACCGCATGCGTGAGCTGGTAACGATCGCCGCGATGCGCCTGCTGATGCCGAACCGCCTGATCCCGGCATCGCTCGACGTCGACGGCATCGCCGGTCTCGAGCTGCGGCTCGAGGCCGGCGCCAACGTCGTCACATCGCTGGTGCCGCCGACGGTCGGCCTCGCCGGCGTTTCGCAGAGCGAGCTCGACATCGACGAGGGGCGCCGCACGGTGGCGGAAGTGACGCCACATCTGGCGGCGCTCGGCCTGCGCCCCGCCGCCCTCGTCGAATACCGCGACTGGGTGAGCCATCGGCTCACGGCGAGGACCAGGAGGGTGGCGGGCCGATGAGACTGGCGATAGTCGGCGGCAAGCTGCAGGGCACCGAGGCGGTCTACCTCGCCGCCAAAGCCGGCTACGAGACGGTGCTCATCGACCGGCGGCCGGCACCGCCGGCCGCCGGTCTCGCCAACGTCCACTACGTCTTCGACATCGTCGCCGAGCCGGCCAAGGCGCGGGCGCTCCTCCGCGCCTGCGACGCGGTGCTGCCGGCCTGCGAGAACGATGTCACCCTGGCCTGGCTCGCCGAGCAGGTGCCCGCCCTCGGCGTGCCGCTGCTCTTCGACCTAGACGCTTATCACGTAACCTCATCCAAGATCCGCTCGAACGAGCTCTTCGCGCGCCTCGACGTGCCGCACCCGCGGCCTTGGCCGGAGTGCGGCTTCCCGGTCGTGGTCAAGCCGAGTAACGCCAGCGGCAGCGTCGGCGTGACGGTGGTTGGTTCTGAGCAGGCGCTGGATGCGGCCCGTAGAGCTCTCGAGAGCGACAGCAAGGACGTGGTGGTCGAGGAGTACGTCGCCGGGCCGTCGCTCTCACTCGAGGTCGTCAGCTGCGGCGGCCGTACGACCGTACTGCTGCCGACGGCGCTCGAGTTCGACTCCGGCTTCGACTGCCAACGCGTCACTGCTCCGGTGGATGCCGACCCCGCGGTGCTCGTCGCCTTCGCCGAGTCCGCGCGGCGGCTCGCCGAAGGCGTGAACCTGCAAGGGATCATGGACGTCGAGGTCATGGTTGCGGGGCGCGAGCCGCGGGTGATCGAGATCGACGCCCGACTGCCCAGCCAGACGCCGACGGCGGTGCTGCATGCCTGCGGCGTCAACATCGTCAAGCTGCTCGTCGAATCGGTCACGTCGGGGGCGCTGCCCGCTGTCGACTGCGCCGTCCGTCACGCGACCGTGTACGAGCACGTGCGCGTCGCCGGCGGCGCGATCGCGGTGACCGGCGAGCACGTGATCGGTAGTGCGCGACCGCTGACGGCGATCACCGGCTTCTTCGGCGTGCTCGAGGCGCTCACCGATTACGCGGAGGGGGCGACCGAGTGGGTGGCGACCTTGATCACCCGCGGCGCCGATGTCGCCGAGGCGCGCGCGATCGCCGACGATGCGGTGACCACGATCGCGCATGAGTTCGACCTCGACATACGGCCGGAGGGCGCGCCGTGACGCGATTGACCGAAGGCGACGTGCGCCACCTGACCGCCGACCTCGTCGCTTGGGAGCAGGGACTGAGGCGGCTCACCGGTCTCAGCCTCGCCGAGTTGGCGGAGCGCGCGTGCGCTGCCGATGCGGGCGCCGCCGCGCGGCTACGCGGTGCCCGCATCGGCATCATTCCGATCTCGGCCGGTCTGGGTTTCATCCCCGGCTTCTCGGAGTGCGTGGCGGCGATCCTCCGCCATCTCGGCGGCGATGCATTCGTCACGCCGCAAGCCGACGTGCTCGGCCTGCAGTACGCTGCCGAGCACGGCGCCGAAGTGGTCTTCGCCGCCGACGACTACCGCTTCATCGCGCTCAGCATCCGCACGGGAGCGTGTGTCGACAATGATTCGGCGACGGCGGCCGGCTACGTCGCCGCGCTCGACGCGGCAGTGCCGGTCGCCGACCAGCCGGTGCTGGTCATCGGCCTCGGACCGGTCGGCCGCGCCGCCGCGCGCCGACTCGTCGATCTCGGCGCGCACGTTCTCGCCGCGGAGACCGATCGCGGGCGCGCTCGGGCTGCGGCCGCGGAGCTGAACGTGCGGCTCGTCTCCCTGGAAGAGGGACTCGCCGCCTGCAGCAGCGTCGTCGACGCTGCGCCGGCCGCCGACCTGATCTCCGTCGACTGGGTCGGCGAGCGCAGTGTCGTCGTTGCGCCCGGTCTGCCGCCGGCCGCCACCGAGGCGGCGCGGGCGGCGCTCGGTGACCGCTACGTCCACGAACCTCTGGCGGTCGGCGTGGCTGTAATGGCGTTGGCGGCGATCATCGGGCAGGAATTCGCTGGTCGGCGCTTGTGAGGAGGGCGCGTGAGTCGGCTCATCGGCGCCGCCGCTGCGGCACAACGCGGAATCGCAGTATGATTGACGGTGCGCGGGGGGTCGATCGCAAGGATCGACGTGGACTCTAAATCCACGTAGGCGGGTGTGACTCCCGCACTCCCCGCCACTCCATCCTCCTCCAGCCCCCAAGTCTGCTTGACGCGTGGCGCCCGTGCGATAGCGTATCGAGCCATGGAAGAGGACAAGAAAGAGCGTGTCGACCGCGAGCTGATCGAGCTGCTCAATGAGTTGCGCGTTGTGCTCCCCGGAGCGCAGATAATCTTCGCGTTCCTGCTGACTCTGCCGTTCACGGGCGTCTTCGCCAGACTGACCGCCGCCCAGCACGACGTCTACTTCGCTTCGTTCCTCTGCACGGCGGCCGGTTCGGCGCTGCTCATGGCACCGTCGACGAACCACCGGCTGCGTTTCCGCGAGCGCGACAAGGAGCAGATGCTCTTCTGGTTCAACCGGCTCATGCTCGCGGGCACGGTCTTTCTCGCGCTTGCCGTGACCGGCGTCGTCTACGTGGTCACGGCTGTGGTCTTCGAGACACCACTGGCGGCGGTCGTCGCCGGGCTCACCGCCGGGTGGTTCGTCGTGTTCTGGTACGCGATCCCGCTCTATCACCGCTGGCGGCACGGCGAGCTTTAGCTCGCCGTGCCGCCAGCGGTGACCGCTTAAGCGAAGGAGCTCCGCCGGCGACGGCCACAGGCCGGTCGCCGGCGGAGCTCCTTCGTCACCTCGGTGTCAGTGCGCGAAGGTGAGCGGGATGTTGATGATGTCTACCTGCTTGCCGTCCTTGGCGGACAGGTCGTACGTTTTCAGCCGGCCTTTCGTCGCGCTCGTCGAGAAGCTCAACGTGGACTTGAACGTGCCGCGCGTGCCGGTGCCCGACGTCGCGTGCACGGCCTTTTCGACGAGCACCTTGCCCTTGCTGTCGAAAAGTTGCACCTGGAATTGCGCCTCGAAGACGTTAGCTGTGCCCCAGAAGGTGATCGGACTCTTCAGCGTGTCGCCGACGGCCGGCGATTCGACGAAGATCGGCGGCGTGAGGTTCTCGTAGTCGGCGCGCCTCTGCGGGTGAGCGAGCATGATGCCCTCGCCGCCGAAGACGGTCACCTTCTTGCCGTCGATCTTGAAGTCGACGCCTTTGACCGTGGGGAACTGAGTCAGCGTGTAGACGACCTGGGCGAGGCGCGCCGTCATCGACAGCGTCCCGCCACCCGAGTCATAGGCGCTCGAGAGATCGACGGTGGCGATGCCGTTGCTGACCTTGACGCTGCGAAGCTTGGTCCCGGCCGGGATGATGGTCGCCAGTCCGGCGGCCTTCTCCGACGCCAGAGGGCCGCCGAGAAGCGCGGTCATCGCTGCCGTCGCCACCGCGGTGGTTTGTGGCACGGAGCGGTGCGCGGTGCCGACGAACTCGCCGCGCATGAAGTAGACGGAGATGGTCATCTGCTGTGGGGGAGTCGTCGAGGATGGTGACGGCGAGACCGTCGGGAAGGTGCTCGCGGTCGACGACGGTGTCGCCGTCTCGGTCACCGTGGCGGTCGGTGCGGGCTTCGAGCCGCCGCAGGCCGCCAAGGCGAGTGCGGCGATCACCACCGCGAGCATGATGATCGTCCAACGTGTCCTGTGTGGCGAGGTCATGGCTCCTCACTCCTCTCTCGCGGCCGGATCTGACGCGCGGCGCTGGGTCGGCGCCGTCATGCTCTGTAGATGGCACCCCGACCGCTTTTCGTTCCCTGCGGCGAGCTTAGTGCGGTATCGGTCGGGGGTCAACGAAGCGCGGCGCCCCGGCGGTAGCCGGGCGTCGCGCGGTGCTACACTTACCGCCGTGCCCACCAATCCCGACAAGGCCGTCTACTACCGCAAGCAGGTGCCGCTCTTCCCGCTTGTCGACAAGATGAAGCTGTGGCCCTCGCGACGTGGCATCTTGCACGGCATCAAGACTTTCGAGGTGCGCGGCTCCTACGCGCACATCACGACTCACTGCAACAAGCACATGGTGGTGCACGACTCCAAGAACAGTCGCGCTGCGCGGTGGCTGCGCAACAAGTGGTACGCGGAGGCCTGCGAGCAGTGCCGGATCCCCGACTGGAAGCGGCGAAAGTACGCCGCGACGCACTTCAAGCGGGGGTTCGGTTCACACCTGCGCGACGCGGAGCGGCCGGGTCCCAGCAGCTCCTGAGCGGTCCTAGAGGAGGCGCCAGGACTCGGGCCGCAAGGGCGCCTGGTCGGGCGCTGCGAGGACCGCGTCGAGGGCGGCGAGCATCGCCGCCTTGTCGGCGGGGAGCCGCCCGCCGACCGGCAGGTAGTTGGAGGCATGGTTCGAGCGAAAGAGCGAGTCTGTCACCTCGATGTTGGCGATGATCTCGCGCAACTCGCGGATCATGCCCAACGAGTCGGGCAGGACGATCTCGCCGCGAGCGACGCGTTCGGCCATCGGCGTGCCGGGCACGAGCATCAGAGTGAGCACGCCGATGTACTTCGGGTCGATCGCCGACAGCGCCTTGCCCGTCCCAGTGGCGTGCGCTTGCGAGCGCTCGACGCCGGCAAGGCCGAGGATCGCCGTGACCGAAAGCGCGAGGCCGGCGGCGCTCGCTCGCGCACATCCCTCGATCTGCTCGGCGACGGTGATCCCCTTGTGGATCTCGGCGAGCGTACGATCGTCGCCGGACTCGAGTCCGAGGTACAACAGCTCGAGTCCTGCCGCGCGCAGCTCGCCGAGTTCTTCGACCGACTTGGCGAGCAGGTTGCGCGCGTTGGCATAGGAGCTCACGCGCTCGAGGTTGGGCAGCTCACGGTGAAGCAGGTCGAGGATCTCCAGGAGCCGGCGCGTGGAGAGTGCCAGCGCATCGCCGTCGGCGAGGAAGACGCGATCGGTGCGCTGCCGGGCGCCGACGGGCAATCCGACGATATCCTCGACGACTTCAGCGAAGGGGCGCACGCCGAATGGTTTGTCGAGGTACGTCCCGCAGAAGTCGCAGGTGTTGTTCGAGCAGCCGTGGGTGACCTGCACGACGAGGCTTGCAGCTTCGCTGGGGGGACGGATGACGGCGCCGTGGTACCGCATCTGCCAACTGTACCAGCACCGTGACGGGCGCGGCGGCCCGGGCGCGTCGTGTGCCTGCGGCACGTCCTGTATACTTGTCGACGTCGCAAGACGCGTGATAGCGGAACAAAGTGGATGCGCGTGATTGCAGTTCGCGAAGATCACGGTCCGCACCAGGCGCACAATGCCGCCGCTTTCCGATCTGGCCATCATGCAGCTGTGGCAGACCGGTTGAGCGTGTCCAGTGAAGTTGGGAGGAGTCAAGGGCCATGGCAAACGAAGCGTTGATGAAGGAAGCGATCGAGTCGATCCTCAACTACGATGCGGCTGGAGCCGAAGACGTCGGCAAGCGGGCGCTGGCTGCGGGAATGGCGCCGGGCGACGTCATGGCCGAGGGTTTCATCAAGGGCATCCAGGAGATCGGTGAGCTCTTTGAGAGCGGCGAGGTCTTCCTTCCCGAGCTGATGATGGCGGCGCAGGCCATGGAAGCAGCGACCCAGGTGTGTANNCACGACATCGGCAAGGCGATCGTGATCGCCTACCTCAAGGCGAACGGCTACGGTGTCACCGACCTCGGCCGCGACTGCGCCGCCGAGGACTTCATCAGCAAGGCCGAGGAGCTCAACGCCGACGTGATCGGCATGAGCGCGCTGCTCACGACGACGATGGAAGAGCAGCGCAAGGTCATCAAGCTCCTCAAGGAGAAGGGCCTCGACGGCAAGTTCAAGACGGTCGTCGGCGGTGCGCCGTGCACGCAGCGGTGGGCCGACCAGATCGGCGCCGACGCCTACGCCGAAGACGCCAATGACGGCGTCAAGAAGATCGGCGCGCTGCTCGGCAGGTAGACCGCTAGATGTTGAGGCGCACGCCGTCGACGTAGGCGAGGCTGCGCGCGACGCGCTCGATCGAAGGGAGTCCTTCACGGGCGACGAGCATGCGTTCGAGACCGAACCCGAGGCCGACCCACGGTTCGGTGATGCCCCAGGCGTCGTCGAGCGCATGCGGCCCGATCGCCGTGGAGCAGACCTCGATGCCGTCGACGATCACATCGAGTTCGTCGCCGTACACCTCGGAGGTCTCGGTGACGAGCGCGTAGGCCGGCAGCGCGCCTGCCGCCATCACGAGCGCCGCCAGCTCCTCGAGCCGGCGGCGGCGCTCGCCCAGCGGTAGCCCCAACTCCACCAGGTTGCACATCGTGAACTCGCTGAGGTGCTGGCTGCCCTTGCTGTCGCGGCGAAAGCACGAGCCGATCTCGAAGATGCCGAACGGACGACTCCAGATGCGGCCCAAGCGACGGAGCAGAGTATAGAGGTTGGGCGCCAGCATCGGCCGCAGGCAGCGCCCGTCGTCGAGCCAGAAGACCTGGTCGAGCAGTGCGTGCCCGGCGGCGATGCCCATCTTGGCAAGCGCATCGGCGGTGACGATCGCCGGTGTGGCGACGCGCACGAAACCGGTGCCGACGAGCGCCGTCGCGAGATCTTGCTCAAGCTGGAGCAGCTGTGGCTGGCGGCGGCCCGTGCGCAGCTCCTCCAGCCGCCGCCGGCCTTCACGCACGATCTCCGTCTCGAGCGTCTTAAAGACGGCGTTGCGCTCGTCGGCGCCGGTGAATCTCCGCGTCAGCACGTCGGCGCCGGCGCCAAGCTCGCGCAACCGCTGTTGCTGCGTGNNGCGCGCCGCTCTTCTTCGGGGCTGCTGATGAAGAAAGGCTCGACGATCAGCGCGATGGCACGCGGTTCCCGCAACAACGCGTAGTTGCGTCCGAAGCTCCCGATGAAGTCTCCGCCAAGCTCACGTAGCCGCGCGCCGACGGCCTCGGCCACGCGCTGCCCATGCTCAGAGTAGTAGTGGCTGCGCTGGAAGAAGTAGCAAACCGCCCCGGCGGCTGCCGCGTTTGCGTCGTGGTTGAGGTGCAACGAGATGAAAAACGCGGCACGCATCGCATTGGCCGTTTCGCAGCGCTCGTAAAGGGAGACCGTGCGATCCGTGTCGCGCGTGATCGCCACGCGGCAGCCCTGCGCCTCGAGCAGCTGGCCGAGCCGCTGCGCCGCTGCCAGCGTGAACTCCTTCTCCACGAGGCCGCTCGGCGAGACCCACCCCGGCTCCCTGCCGCCGTGACCGGGGTCGATCACGATCATCTGCCCGGCCAGCGTACGCTCGGCGAGAAAACCCTCGTCACGCTCGGGGATCTTCTTGCCCTCGCGGCCGGCTTCGGCCTTGCGCAGCGCGTCGAGCTTGCGCAGCGTGCTCTCGCCAACGATGCCGTCGGGCGGCAAGCCGGCGTTGCGCTGGAACTCGAGCAACGCCGCCTCGACGGCCTCGTCGAGGATACCGCGCTCTGGACCGGCGTTGAAGCCGAGCAGGTTGAGCTTGACCTGCAAGGCAAGCACGTCGTCGCCGCGAAAAGGCGGGACACGCAAGTAGAGGAGGCGGTCGCCGAGGGTGTAGCCGGCCTCGACCAGCTCACGCCACGTGTTGGCGCCGACGATACCGTCGGCGAGCAGCCCGCGCTCCTGCTGAAATGCCTTGACGGCGGTCAGGGTGCGCGGGCCGTAGAACCCATCGACGCCTTCGCTGCCGAGTTCGATGCCCAGCACCCGCAGGCGGGTCTGCACATCAGTGACTTCTTTGCCGCGGTCCCCGAGCGACAGATTGCGCACGCGCTGCTCCTCGTTGGATTGCGGCTAAGAGTATAGCTTCAGATACCGGTCGCGGAGCGTGCGCCGGAAAGGATGATGGCGAGCACCGCGATGCCGACGACCAGGCGGTAGATGATGAAGATCCTGAACGTGTGCGTCTTGAGATAGCCGATCAGGAACCAGACGGCGGCGAACCCACTGACGGCCGCCGTCAGCGTGCCCACTGCGAACGGCATCGCCGTGCCCGCCGGCAGGCCCGTGTGCGCGAGCTTGAGCGCCTTGTAGGCGGCGGCGCCGCCGATCACCGGGATCGTCAGCAGGAAGGAGTAGCGCGCCGCATTCTCGCGCGTGAACTTGAGCAGCATGCCGGCCATCATCGTGACGCCGGAGCGCGACACCCCGGGCCAGAGGGCGAGAGCCTGGGCGAAGCCGATGCCGAGCGCTCCCTTCGGGCCCATAGTCTCCAGCGGCCGGGGTTTGTACGCACGACGGTCGATCACCCACATGACGAGAGCGAAGAGGATCATCGCGACGGCGATCAGCCATGGCTTGCCGAGCCGTGTCTCGATGAACTTCTCGCCCAACACGCCGATGACCCCGGCCGGGACCGTACTGAGCAGGAGCAGCCACGCAAGCCTGCTCTCCGGATCGGCGATGCTGCGTCGGGCGATGCTGCGTCCCCAGGCGGCGAGCAGATGGGTGACGTCGTGCCAGAAGTAGACGAGCACGGCGACGAACGTGCCCAGGTGGAGGGCGACGTCGAAGGTCTTGTTGAGGTCGGCGTTGTTGAGCAGCACGTGCCAGTTGAAGAGCCACGGCACGAGGATCAGGTGGCCCGAGCTCGAGATCGGCAGGAACTCGGTGAGCCCCTGGACGAGGCCGAGGATGATCGCCTGGATGATGCTCATGATCGTGGTCCCTTTCCGGCGCCGGCGGCGCACAAGTCGCAAGTCTACCGCAGTCCAGGATGCAACGGAAAAGGCGTTGTCGTTCGCGCGACCGGCGTGGTTTCGCACTATCTTGGCGGTGTTTACATGAGGGTGGCGCTCGACTATCATCGCAGCGGAGGTGGCGTGCGTGGACCGCGATCATGAGCTTACCGTCGTGCTTGCCGACGGCACACGCTATCGCATCTACCGGTTCATCGCCGAACACCCTTCCGACGCGGTCACCGTCGCCGAGATCGCCCAGCGCTTCGGGCTCCATCCCAACGTCGCGCGCATGCATCTCGTCAAGCTGGAGCAGGCGGGTTTTCTGACCACGACTTCGCGCCGCAGCCAAGGCGGCGGCCGGCCGGCCAAGCTCTACTCGCTCAGCGACCAGGTGACAACTTTCGGCTTCCCGCCGCGCCACTACGAGTTGCTTTCGCGGATGGCACTCGCCGTGCTCGGCGATACCGGAGTCGAAGGCGGCGCCGAGCGCGTCTGCCGCGAGATCGGTTGCGCCGAGGGGCGCCGCTACCTGTCAAATGGCGACGGCAAGCGCATCGACGTGAGCGCGTCGGTCGAGGCCGTGCGCCAAGTCTCCGAAGACCAGGGTCTGCTCGCCGACATCAAGCTGCACGGCAATGACATCCTGATCGACATCCACAACTGCGTCTTCCGCGAGCTCTCGGTTGGCCAGCCCGATCTGGTGTGCGCGATGCATCGCGCCTTCCTCGAGGGCGTGCTCGAGGTGGTCATGGCCGGAATGGGAGAGATGACGTTCTCGGCGTCGGCGACCTCGATCAGTTGTGGCAGCGATTGCTGTCATCTCACTTGCGCGTTCGTCGGTGAGCCTGTGCGGCAGTCGCCGCGGCGGTAGCCGGCAACGCCGGCCGGGCGGCCGTGGCGTGATAAAGTAGCGGGCGTCGTCAGGCTGGCACCGGGAGGACTGTGACCGTCGATCAGGCACTGAGCGAGCTGCTCCGTATCTCTGTCGAGATCACGCACGCCGCCATCCTCGATGAGAACGGCGACGTACTGGGGTCGACGGTTGCCGCCAGGACTGTGGGCGATGTCGGCAGCCGCCTCTGGCAGTCGGCTGCCGACATCGCCACCGCCTACGGCGACGCTAAGCTCGACCAAATTGTCGTCGATGCCCAAGGCGGCGCCGTGTTCGCCGCCGGCGACGGCGCGCACGTGATTGTCGCGCTCGCCGAGCGTCATCCTGCCGTCGGCCTCATCTTCTACGACCTGCGTGCCTGCCTTGTCGATGCGTTCGCGCCGGAGGAGCCGGTATGAAGCGGCGGTTCAAGTTTCTCGTGGGCGTCGGTGCCGGCGCCGCCGGCGCTGCGTACGTAATCTCGCGCCGCCGGCGGGCCGGTGTGCGCGTCGCCCTGTACTATGCCGACGGCGCGCTCGTCGGCCTGCCGGCGGAGTCGCCCGACGCGCTCGAGTTGCGCGCGCTCGCCGGCGATCTGCGCCGCGCGTTCGACTCGTCCTCAGCATGATCACGATCGAGACGATCGCCCCCGACCTCCTCGAGGCGACCCTCCGGCACGCGCTTGCCGCCGGGGGCGATTTCGCCGAGGTGTTCATCGAGGACCGCGTCGGTCTCGGTTTGAGGCTCGAGGACGACAAGATCGAGCAGACCTCCGGCGGTCACGAGTTCGGCGTCGCCGTGCGATTGACGAACGGCGAGCACACGTACTATGCGTACTCGGACGAAGTCGACGAGGTCGGGCTCGCAGATGCCGCCGGCGCCGTCGTCGCCGCGGCTCGGCGCAATGCTTCACCCGCCGGCGTGACGGCGCTTGGCAACGCGCGTTCCGAGCCCGGCCGCCATCCGGTGCTCGTCCCGCCGGAGAGCGTCGAGGTGGAGCGCAAGGCCGGCCTGCTGAGGGCGGCCAACGAGGCGGCGCGCGCATTCGGGGGAGAGGTGGCGCAGGTCACCGTCGGCTACTCGGAGGATCGCCAGCGCGTGCTCATCGCCAACTCGCTCGGGGAGCTCGTCAACGACGACCGCACGCGCCTGCGCTTCATCGTCAACGTCGTAACGCGGCGCGACGGCGCCATCCAGACCGGCTATCAGTCACTCGGGGAGAGCCGTGGATTCGAGCTGCTCGACGAGCCTCGGGTGGTCGCTGTCGCCCGCGAAGCGGCGCAGAAAGCGATCGCCATGCTCGGCGCCAAACCGGCGCCGATGGGCACGATGCCCGTCGTCATGGCGAACGGCTTCGGCGGCACGCTGTTTCACGAGGCGTGCGGCCACGGGCTGGAGGCCGATGCGATCGCCAAGAACGCCAGCATCTACGCGGGGCGCATGGGCGAGCTGGTGGCCGCTGCGCACGTCAGCGCGTTCGACGACGGCTCGCTCGTCAACGGCTGGGGCTCCGGCGCGTTCGACGATGAGGGCGTGCCGACCGGCAAGACGATGGTGATCGAGAGTGGGCGCCTGTGCGGCTACCTGTACGATCGGCTGCGCGCCCGCGCCGCCGGCGCGCAGCCCACCGGCAACGGGCGCCGCCAGTCGTTTCGCCATGTGCCGATCCCGCGCATGACCACCACGTACATCGCCCCCGGCGACGCGACCGCCGACGAGGTCATCGCCGCGACCAAGCGTGGCTTCTATGCCAAGAGCCTCGCCGGAGGTCAGGTCGAACCGGCGAGCGGCAACTTCGTCTTCGGCGTCTCGGAGGGCTATCTGATCGAGAACGGCAAGGTGACGACGCCGCTGCGCGGGGCCACGCTGATCGGCAGCGGCATCGACGTGCTCAAGCGCATCGACATGATCGCTGACGACTTCGACGTGCGCTCCGGCATGTGCGGCAAGGATGGCCAGAGCGTGCCGGTCGGCACCGGACAGGCGACCCTGCGTATCGCCGAGATGACCGTCGGCGGCACAAGCTGATGTTCGTCGTCGTCGACAGAGCTCTCGATCTTGCTCGCGCGCAGGGGGCGTCGTCGGTCGAGGTCTACGCCCAGCGCGCAACGTCGCGCCGCATCAAGGTGTACGAGCAGCAGGTCGAGGAGCTCACGGCGGCGCGCCGCAAGGGTGTCGGCGTGCGCGTATTCACGGAAGGTGCGGTGGGGTACGCCTACACGTCCGACACGTCGGACGCTTCGCTTGCCGAGACCGTCGCCAGGGCGATCGCCAACGCAAGGGTGAGCGACAGCGACGAGTTTGCCGCGCTGCCCGAGCCGCAAGGCGCTGCGCCGCAGCTCGAGATCTACGATCCTCGTCTGGCCGGCGCTAGCGATGCCGACAAGATCGAGATCGCGCTCGCCCTCGAGCGCGCCGCGCTCGAGCACGACGCACGCGTGAAGACCGTCGACACGGCGATCTACGCCGACGGTGATGCCGAGATCTTCATCGCCAACACCGCCGGCGTGCGCGGCTCGTATCGCACGAACGAGTGCTACACGTTCGCCTATGTGCTCGCCGAACAGGACGGCCAGGTCGAGACCGGCGACTCCTACTCGATCGGGCGCGACATCTCCCAACTCGAACCGGCGCGCTGCGGAGCCGAGGCGGCGCAGCGCGCCTGCGATTTGCTCGGGGCCCGCAAGTGCGCCTCGATGAAGGCGACCGTCGTTCTCGACCCGTTCGTCGCCGCAGCGTTCATCGGCGTGCTCAGCTTGGCACTCACCGCCGATGCCGTGCAGAAGGGTCGTTCGCTGTTCGCCACCCTCGAGGGCAGTGCCGTCGCCGGCACGATCGTCAACCTCACGGACGACGGCGTTCACCGCGATGGGCTGGCGAGCGCTCCATTCGACGGTGAGGGCACGCCCTGCCGGCGCACGTCGCTGATCGAAGGCGGCGTGCTCCGCGGATTCCTCTACGACACGTACACGGGCCGCAAAGCGGGGCGCGCCTCGACCGGCAACGGCCTGCGACCGTCGTACGTCGGCACGCCCAGCCCGCGGCCTACGAACCTCGTCGTCGAAGGCTCCAAGACGCCGCTCGCCGACATCATCGGCGGCGTCGAACACGGCGTTCTCGTGACCAACGCCGTCGGCGTGCATTCGGGCGCCAACCCCGTCTCGGGCGAGTTCTCCATCGGCATCAGCGGTCGCCTGATCAAGTCGGGCAGGCTTTCCACGCCGGTGCGCGAGGTCACACTCGCGGGTGACATCATCTCGATGTTGAAGAACATCACCGCGCTGGCCGACGACGCGCGCTGGGTCCCCAGCGGCAGCATCCTCACGCCGTCGCTCGTGATCGAAGGCATGTCGATCGGTGGCGTCTGACCCGCGTGCGGGCGGCGGCGCGATGGGAGTGCAGGTGAGCGAACTCGGCGACAGGTTGCTGCAAGCAAGCTACCTCGAAGGCGACTTTGTGCTGCGATCCGGCCGGCGCAGCCGTTTCTACCTCGACAAGTACCTGTTCGAGACTCAGCCCGACCTCCTCCGCGACATCGCTGCCGGGCTTGCCGCCAAACTCACCGCCTGCGAGCCTTATGACCTGCTCGCCGGCCCCGAGCTCGGCGCCGTGGCGATCGTCGCGGCGCTCTCGATCGCCGTCGGCAAGCCTTTCGTGATCGTGCGCAAGGCCGAGAAGGGCTATGGCACCGGGAAGGCACTCGAGGGCAAGGCTGCGGCAGGTCAGCGGGTCGTGGTCGTCGAGGACGTGGTCACGTCGGGCGGCACGGCGCTCACCGCCGTGCAGGTGCTGCGCCAAGCGGGACTCGAGGTCGCCGCCCTTCTCTGCGTCGTCGACCGCGAAGAGGGTGGGCGCACCGCGATCGAGGCCGAAGACGTCGTCTTCGACCCGCTCTTCACGGCGACCAGCCTGGGCATCAAGGCTCCCTGACGGGGGCGTCTATCCGGTGCGGAAGGTCAGGAGGATCTGGCCGAGTGCCGACCGCCATTGGTCGAACTCGGCGGTCGGCGCCTGGACAAGGATCTCGTAGAGATACGTGCCTTTCTCGACGCCCAAGACGTAGCCCCTGTAAGACGTGCCGTCCTGGGTGATGTTGAACGAGTCGGCGTAACCCTTCATGCCGTTGAGGGTAAAGCGCTCGGGATCACCGAGACTGTTCGGACCCAGGACCTTGCGCGCCGCGTCCAGCGCCGCAGGCAGCACCTGGTCGCCGATCTGCCACAGGCTGAACTTTTGCCCTTCGCCGGAGACGTCGTAGACGGCGACGAGGAATCCGCTGCGGCCACCGCCGGGGAGCGCGACCGACGAGCGGTCGACGAACTGCACGACCGCAAGCGGCGTCGCGCTCATCTGGTTGTGCGCTTCGGCGATCAGCGGCCATGTCGCCAGTGTGCCCGGCGCGAAGCGGTCGTTGCGGTACTGGAAGCTGAAGCCGTACTCCTTGCTCGAGTAGGTCGTCAGGTCGGCGGCGGCCTTGTGGCCGCAGCTGCCCGCCGCCGCCAACCCGACGAGCGCGATAAGGCAGATGAGCAGTCGGCGACGGGACATGACCGCTACTTCACCGTGAACGAGTTCACGGCGGCATCGAAGTCGGCCGCGTACTTCGCCCAGTCCTGCTCGGTCGCCTGCTCGGTGACCTGGTACTCGATCCTGCCCTTGACGAGAAAGTACGTCACCATCTTCATCGTCGTGCCTTGGTTGTCGTACGTGGTTCCCAGCTTGTAGCCCGGCACACCGTTGATCGCTGCGGTCTCGAGCTGGGTCATCTGCGCGGTCGGGTCCTGCTGCTGCATCTGCGCGACGATGCCCTCGAGCTCGCTCTTGAATTCGGGCATGAGGTCGGCCGTGATCTCCGTGGTGAGCGCGTAGACGCTCACCACGATCCCTTCCACGTAGACATCCCCGATCTTGGTGCCGCCCGGGTCGACGAATCCGACGGTCAACTTAGAGCCGCTGCCGGCGGCCATAGTGGACGACGTGTCCGTGGACTCCACCAGGCTGCCGGGGTAGCTGAGCGAGAATCCGTAGTTGGTGTTGGCGTAGGTCTTGGTGACGGGGCTCGAGCTCGGCTTAGTGCTGCTCGAGCTCGAGCCGCAGGCGGTCAACCCGACGGCAGCGACGGCGGCGGCCAGCAGCAAGGTCGTCGCGGCCAGAGACCTGGTGGTGCGCATGAAGAACCTTCTCAATCTACGACGACTCTCAGTGTGCCCAGGGTGAGGTCCTCGGGCCCGTGCACTTTCAGGTCCATCGCCGCTCCCTCACTGAGGTAGGCGACGATCTCCGCGGAGATCTCCTCGCCGGGCCCGAGGACGGGGATGCCCGGCGGGTATGGTGTGACGATCTCGGCACTCACGTGGCCGACACAACGCGCCAGGGGCAGTGGCCGCGAACGCGCGAAGAACGCGTCTCGTGGCGTCAGGACCTGGCGCGTGAAGCCGGGCATCTGCAACAAGAGCCGCCGGCAGGCGGCATCGTCGCCGGCGCCGGCGGCGGCGAAACGCGCCGAGTAGTCCTTCAATGCGGCGAAGAGCGTGCGCATGTCGTCCATCGTGTCGCCGTAGGTTACGTTGAGCACGACGTTGAGAGGGTCGGCGGCCTCGACGGCGATGCGGTAGTCGTCGCGCAGGATCGTCTCGAGCTGGTAGCCCGTGTGACCCAGCTCGCAGCCGCTGATCGTGAGGCGCGTGCGGTCGAACGAGGCGACTCCCGGGCGCTCGAGGAGCTCGGCGCCGAGACAGCGCACGCCGACGAGCTCGCGGAGTTGCGCGCGGGCCCAGTCGGCGAGTTCCACGGCCGTGCTCCAGAGCTCCTCGCCGTGGGTCGCCATCTGCGCCCGCGCCGCGTCGATCGAGGCGTAGATCAGCACCTGAGGACTTGTACTTTGGGTCAGCTTCACGATGCCTTCGAGGCGCTCGAGGCTGAGCCGCTGGCTGTTCGCGAGCAGTACCGACGACTGCGTGATGCCGCTGATCAGCTTGTGGGTGCTGGTTACGGCGGCATCGGCGCCGGCCGACATGGCATCGATCGGCAGATGGCTGCAGAACCGCAGGTGTGGTCCCCACGCCTGATCGACGATGAACGGCATGCCGGCGCCATGAACTGCGTTGGCGATGCTCGCGAGGTCGGCGCCGAAGCCGTTGTAGGTCGGCGACGTGACGAAGAAGGCGGTGGCGTCGCTGTGCGCCTTCAAGGCGCGCATGGCTTGCGTGGTGTCGATGTTCAGCGGGATGCCCCACTCGGGGTCGATCGCCGGCTCGACGTAGCACGGCATCGCGCCGGAGAAGATCAGACCGGCGAGGATCGACTTGTGCGAGTTCCGGGGGACGATGACGCGCTCGCCGGGACCGGTGAGCGCGAGCACAAGCGCGTGCACGCCGCTCGTCGATCCGTTGACCAGGAAGAAGCAGCGGTCGGCTCCCCAGGCCGCCGCCGCCAGGTCCTCGGCGGCGCGCACGAGCGCGGTCGATTCGCGCGTGTCTTCGACGCCGCCGGCCATCGCCACGTCGACTTGGAGCAGAGGCATGCCGAGCGCTTCGCGCAGCTTCGTCGGAGCGCCCTTGCCGTGCTTGTGCCCAGGAGTGTGAAAGGCGACGTAGTCGCGGTCGCGGTAGGCGAGCAGCGCGTCGACGTAGGGGGTCTTGCTCTGGTCGAGTGCCACGATCACCTCAGAAGTATCGGCGGCCTCCCTGCCGAGCTCCAGTCTATCAGCCGTGAACGCGCGATCGCGTTGCGGCCGCGAGCGTGGCGGAGCCGCCGGCGGGTGGCGGCGACGCCCGGGCATACCGCCCTTGCCCGTGTCAGGGGGTGCCGATAGACTGCGGTTGGCATTTGCAGGGATTTGCGGCACGCAGAGAGGGTGACCATCAGCCTCGACCCAAAGGTGAGAGTCCGCTTCGCGCCGAGCCCGACTGGTTCGCTCCATATCGGCTCGGCGCGCACTGCTCTCTACAACTACCTCTTCGCTCGCCACAATGGCGGCGCGTTCATCGTGCGCATCGAGGACACCGACGTGGAGCGCTCGGAGACGCGTCACGAGGAAACGATCCTCGACGATCTCGCTTGGCTGCTCGCCGACGGCGACACGGTGCCGTGGGACGAGGGTCCGAGAGCAACCAGCGGAGCATGTGGTCCGTATCGCCAGAGCGAGCGGCTGGCGCTGTATCGCGAGGGGGCTGAGGGCCTGCTCGAAGAGGGCAAGGCATATCGCTGCTTCTGCAGCGACGAGCGGCTGGAAGAGCTGCGTGCGGCACAGCTCGCCGCCGGACAGATGCCCAAGTACGACCGCCGTTGTCACGGCCTGTCGACCGACGACGTGAGCAGCCGGATGGCGGCCGGCGACCGGGCCGCCATCCGGCTGCTCGTGCCTGCCGGCGAGATCGTCTTCGACGACGTGATCCGCGGGCCGATGACCTTCAGTTCCGACGTCATCGGCGATTTCGTCATCGTGCGCTCGAACGGCGCCGCAGGCTACAACTTCGCGGCCGCGTTCGACGACAGCGCGATGCGGATCTCGCACGTGATCCGTGGCGACGACCACATGACCAACACGGCGCGGCAGCTTGTCGTGCTCGCCGCGCTCGGCGCCCCTGCGCCGCGCTATGCGCACCATTCGCTGATCCTCGGACCTGACGGCAGCAAGCTTTCCAAGCGCCACGGCGCCACGTCGGTCGGCGAGTACCGCGACGCCGGCTACCTGGCTACGGCGATCCGCAACTACCTGTCGTTGCTCTCGTGGTCTCACGACGAGCGCGAGATCCTCGCTATCGGCGAGCTGATCGTTGACTTCGACCTCGGCAAGCTGTCGGCGAGTCCGGCGATCTTCGATCGGGCCAAGCTCGATTGGCTCGATCACCACTGGATCATGCTGTCGCGTGACGATGACCATGCCGCCGAAGTCGCCCGCCGACTGCCCGCCGGCACGGCGCCGGAGGCGGTGCGGGCTTTGGCGGCGGCGCTCAAACCGTCGGTCGCCAGCTACGGTGAGGTGACGGCGATCGCGGCGCCGGTCCTCAGTCGACCGCAGCTGACGGGTGAGTCGGCACAACTCGTCCTCGGTGCCTCCGAATCGTTGCGCGGCGCGCAGTCCCTGCGCGCCGCGCGATCCGCCGACTACCTCACGCCCGACGGCGCGCGCGAGCTGCTGGCGGAGTACCGTCGCCTCGGCGCCGACCGTGGCCTCAAGGCGCGCCAGCTGCTGATGCCGCTGCGGATCGCGTTGACCGGCGAGCAGCACGGCGTCGAGTTGCACTTCGTGCTCGCCGCGATCAGCCGCACGGAGACCATCGCGCGCCTCGAGACTGCCCTCGCCGACCCGGCCGACCGCAGCGGCCGGGCCGAGCGACGTCGGGAGGACTGAATTGCTTCGTCTGTTCAACTCGCTCACGCAATGCAAAGAAGAGTTCGTCCCGCGCAGCGAGGGCGAGGTGGGGATCTACGTTTGCGGTCCCACGGTCTACAACCTCGTGCATATCGGCAACGCCAGGCCGTACGTCACGTTCGCCGTGCTGCGCGCGTGGTTGCGGCAGCGAGGCTTCGCGGTGACGCTGGTTGAAAACATCACCGACGTCGACGACAAGATCATCAACAAAGCGAAAGCTGAGGGGCGCAGCCCCGAGGAGGTCGCCCGCGAGTTCACTGCCGCGTATCGCGCCGACGTGAACAAGTTGGGCGAGCGGCTGCGACCCGACATCGAGCCGCTCGCCACCGAAACGATTCCCGAGATCATCGACCTCTGCTGCCAGCTCGTCGCCAAGGGCCATGCGTACCAGGCCGAGGGCAGCGTCTACTTCCGTGTGCGCAGCTTCGACGGGTACGGCAAGCTCTCCAAGCAGCGCATCGAGGAGCTCGAGGAGGGTGCCCGGGTGAGCGGCGAACCCGGCAAGGAGGACCCGCTCGACTTCGCCGTTTGGAAGGCCGCCAAGCCCGGCGAGCCGGCGTGGGCGAGCCCTTGGGGGATGGGGCGTCCGGGCTGGCATATCGAGTGCTCGGCGATGGCGCTGCGCTATCTCGGTGCCGGCTTCGATGTGCACGGTGGCGGGCGTGA
>PKYG01000087.1:0-20509 GCA_003132585.1 Actinomycetota bacterium | reverse complement strand
AGCGAGGGCGAGAAGATGGCCAAGTCGGTCGGCAACATCTTCCTCCTGCGTGAGGTGCTCGATCGGTACCCGGCGCCGGTCGTGCTGATGTACTTCCTCACGACGCACTATCGTAGCCCGCTCGAGTTCTCGATCGAGAAGCTCGACGAGGCCAAGGCGGCGTTCGAGCGCCTCGTCGAAGCCGTGCGAACCGTAGACTTCAGACTGCGGGCCGCGGTCACCGGAGCGGTCGCCGGGGACCGCCTTGGCGAGGCGGTCGCTGCTGCGCATACCGCCTTCGCCGAGCGCATGGACGACGACCTCAACACCGCCGCGGCGATCGGTGCGCTTTTCACCGTCGCCGGCGAGATCTTCCGTCACGTCGGCGCCGTCGACGGCGGCACCGAAGCGCTCGATGCCGAGGGGCTGTCGAGCGCGCGCGACCTGCTCGTCGAGGCGCTCGACGTGCTGCTCGTGCCTTTGCCTCAGAGCGGCGAACCGCAGGTCGCAGCGGACATGACTCTGGACGAGGCCCTGACGACGTACGCCGGGCGGCTGGCGGCGGGCGATCCGCTGGCAGCAGCCAGAGTTCGCGATCACTACCGCGCGGAGCGTGACTGGGCGATGAGCGACAAGCTGCGCGACGAGATCCAGGCCGCCGGCTTTGAGGTACGCGATACGAAGCAGGGCACCCAGGTGGTCAGAAGAAGCTGATGGACTGGCTCTACGGACGGCAGGTGGTTCGTTGCGTGCTTGCGCCCGGCGCCCGGCGCCGGGCGCACAGACTGGCAGCCACGCCGGCTGCGTTCGAGGATCTTGCCTCCGCCGTGCCGGTGGCAGGCGTCGAGCAGCACCTTGTCGATGCCCGCGAGCTCGAGCGTCTGACCGGCTCGCGTGACCATCAGGGCGTCGCCGTACTCGTCGGCGACTATCCCTACGTCTCACCGGACGAGCTTGCGCAGGAGGGCGTCATCGTCGTCCTCGACGAGGTCACCGACCCACACAACGTCGGCGCCGTCGCGCGTTGCGTGCTGGCCAGCGGCGGCGACGGCCTGGTGCTGCCGCGCCACCGCTCGGCGGCGATCACGCCGGCAGCCGCCAAGGCGTCGGCCGGCGCCACCGAACGCATCCGCATCGCCCACGTCACGAACGTTGCGAGCTTCCTCACCGACCTCAAGAAGCGCGACTTCTGGGTCTACGGCGCCGCCGGCGAGGCCGACACGTCATTCGTCGACCTCGACTATTCCGGTAACGTGGCGCTCGTCTTCGGCTCCGAGGGCAGGGGTCTGCGGCCGCTGGTGGCGCGCACCTGCGACAAGCTGGCGGCGATACCGATGAGCGGCGGCCCCGTCGACAGTCTCAATGTCAGCGTCGCGGCGGCGCTCTTCCTCTTCGAGGCGCGCCGCCGCCGGAGCTAGACGTGGCCGATCGACTCCTCTATGTCGTCGACGGCTACAACGTGCTGCATGCGCTCTATCCGGGGCTCGAGAAGGACGATCTCGCCGACAAGCGCCAGTGGCTGATCGATCAGCTGGCGAGCCTCGCTGCTGCGCGCTCGGCTTCTGTGACCCTCGTGTTCGACGCTCGCGGCCGGCAAGGCTCGACCTCGCAACCCGTGAAGGGTGCCGCCGTCGAGGTCGTGTTTGCCGGCGGTCGGCTCGGTGCCGACACCCTGATCGCGCGCCGCATCGCCGACCAGCCGGCCGACGTGACCGTCATCGTCGTTTCGGCTGACCAGGAGGTCCAACGCGCCGCGGCGCGCGCCGGCGTATCGCGCATGACGCCGCGCGAACTCGGNNGAAGAAATGAGGACTAAGCAGGATTAGTCCTCTTTTGCAGGGCTTAAGGGGTGAGGAGGGGGATGAGAGCGTCGCGACCGGCAGAGTCGAGCCGCAGTTCAAATCAGTCGGCGAACCCTCAACCCTTCGCCGAGAGTTCTGACATCTGCCTCGTCAACTCGTACCGCCGTGGCAACCAGGGCGCGCTCGACGCGTTGATGCTCCGCTACCATCAGTTCGTCCGTCTCAAGGCGAGTTCGTACTTCCTTGCCGGCGGCGATGCCGACGACCTGATCCAGGAGGGCATGCTCGGTCTCTACAAGGCGGTGCGTGACTACCGCGAGGACCGGCAGGCGTCGTTCCGCAGCTTCGCCGAGCTGTGCATCACGCGGCAGATCATCACCGCTATCAAAACGGCGACGCGGCAAAAGCACGTGCCGCTGAATGGCTATCTTTCGTTCAGTCAGGCACCGTCCGACTCGGGTGATGAGAGCGACTGCTCGCTGGCCGACGTGCTGCCGGGTCCTCCGGCGCATGATCCGGTCAACCAGGTGATCTCGTCGGAAGAGGTGGAGAGCCTCACGGCGTGTCTGACGAATCTACTCTCCGCCCTCGAAGGTCGCGTGCTGCGCTTGTACTTGCAGGGGCTGTCGTACGAACGCATTGCCAACGAGCTGGAGTGCGACTGCAAGACCGTCGACAACGCCCTGCAGCGCATCAAGCGCAAAGTCGACCTGCACCTGGAGAGCCGCAAGGTCCTTCTCTAGCGGCCGGCGGCGAGCGCCCGGCCGCCGCCCACTCAGTACGTCATCAAGCTGACGTCGTGACCTTTGGACTGGACAAGCAGCTTGAAGTCGTGCGCGTTGGCGGCCACCGATGCCGCGTCGCTGAGCGTGATCAAGCCCTTCTCGTAGAGGCCGAGCAGCGCCTGATCGAACGTCTGCATACCGTAGAAGTCGCCCTCACGGATGGCGTCGCGGATCATGTGCGCCTGCTCGGGCTCGAGGATGAAATCGCGGATACGGTTGGTGGTGACCATCACTTCGACGGCGGGCACGCGGCCCTTGCCGTCGGCACGCGGGAGCAACCGCTGCGAGATGATGCCCTTGAGCGTGCCGGCGACCATGATACGTACCTGCTTCTGCTGGTGCAGCGGGAAGAAGTCGATGATGCGGTTGATCGTCTCGGTGGCGTCGATTGTGTGCAGGGTGCTCATCACGAAGTGGCCCGTCTGGGCCGCCGTGAGCGCCGCCTGCACCGTCTCGAGGTCGCGCATCTCGCCGATCAGGATGTCGTCGGGGTCCTGGCGCAGCACGTACTTCAGGGCGCTCTCGTAGGTGTCCGTGTCGAGGCCGATCTCGCGCTGGTTGATAATCGCCTTCTTGTCTTTGTGCAGGACCTCGATGGGGTCCTCGATGGTGACGACGTGGCGGCGCATCGAGTTGTTGATGTGGTCGATCATTGCCGCCAGCGTCGTGGTCTTGCCGCTACCGGTCGTGCCGGTGACGAGCACGAGACCGCGCGGTTCAAGGGAAAGGCGTTTGATGATCTCGGGCAAGTGCAACTCTTCGAAAGACGGGATCGTCGTGCTCACCTGGCGCATCGCGATGCTGATGCTGCCGCGCTGGCGGAACACGTTGACGCGGAAGCGCCCAAGATTGGGCGCTGAGTAGGCGAAGTCGATTTCGTTGTGCTCGGAAAAGCGTCGGATCTGCTTGTCGGTCATGATCGACGCAGCCGCATCCTTGGTGTTCTCCGGGGTCATCGGCGGCAGGTCGAGAAGATGGAGTTCGCCATCGACGCGGATGACGGGCGGGCTGCCGGCCTTGATGTGCAGGTCGGAAGCGGTACGCGCGACCATCGCTTCGAGCAGCTCGTCAACTGAAGTCACGGCGCACCCTCTGTGGTCGATTGACTGATTCTCACATGATTGTCGGTAGAAGCACGGAAAAACTTATCTCTATCGGCGCCAAATGTGAATGGCGCGTTGAGATGAGTGAGGCCGGCCCCTCGGCGCCGGCCTCACTCATCCGGGGTCGATCGCCGCTCGTAGTCGTCAGAATCTCGAGAAGCTCGACGCGCCGGCGATCGTACCGTATGAGACGACCGTGCCACTGTGCGGCGCGTTGATCATCGCCCCACCGCCGACGTAAATGCCGACGTGATAGGCGGGGTAGCCAAAGAACACCAGGTCGCCCGGCAAGGCCTGGCTCGGGTCGGTGAATCTCGTGCCCATCTGCTGCTGTGCCGCGGCATTGTGCGGCAGGCTGATGCCGATCTGCGCATAGACGTACATCGCCAGACCGGAGCAGTCGAACGAGGAGGGCCCGCTGTCCCCGTAACCATAGGGGCAGCCGAGGTAGCGCTGGGCGATCGCGACGACTTCGGGGCGACCACCGCCGGCGCTGCCCGGATCGATGTTCGGCAGCGGGTTGAGCTGTGCCGCCGCGGCACGGGCTCGAGCAGCGGCGGCTTGCTGTGCTTCGAGTCGCCGCAGCTGGTTCTTCTTGCCCGCGATCAGGCGGTCGACCTTGGCCTCGATCGCCTTGATATTGGCGAGCTTGTCTTTCTTTTGGGCGAGCAGGCCGGCGGCGACCTTCTTGTCGGCTTCGAGCTTGACTCCGCGGTCCTTGATCTCCTGCCTGAGCTTCTTGATGGTCTTGACCGTCGCCACGTCACCGGCGTTCAGTTGCTTCATCGTGTCGAGCTGTGTGACCAGTGCGTCGAAGCTGCTCGTCGAGAGGAGCACGTCGAGCAGCTGCACCTGCTGCTCCTTGTAAAGCAGGACGAGGCGCTTCTTCAGGTTGGAGTCGGCGACCGCGAGGTTGAACTGAGCATAGCCGAGAAGCTTCTGGTTCTCGGCGATGTCCTTCATCACCGTCGTGTACTGGTCGTTGGCGGTGTTGTACTGGTCGACCGCGTACCCCTCCTGCATGTACAGCGCGTCGGCCTTCTTCTGAAGGTCGCGGATCTGCTGAGAGAGGGGAGTAGCCGAAGCTGAAGTGGTGAAGAAGAGGATTGAGAAAAGGGTGGCGAAGAAGAGCGGTACGATGAATCGTCGTTTGCCCTTCACACTATCGCCTCCTTTCGGAGAGCCGCAGAACTGCGAGCGCTCCTTAGGTGAGCGCTGTAGCCTAGCGTTCGCGGCTCCTCAGCGGAAGCCTGCTCACCGATCAAAGTCGGCGAACCTTAGCACGTTCTCGCCGGTTCTTTCAACAGAGCAGGGATCGGCGGGAGGCCGCGGGGCGGCCTCCCGCCGATCCCTGCCGAGGCGGGCGGAACCGGTATGATCGCGACTGTTAAGCCGTGTTAAGCGACGTCCTGCCGGCGGTGTGTCGCTGCGGCCGCGACGGGGAACCACTCAGCCAGACGGCACCGACTGGAGAGCGGCGAATGGCTTGGATCGTCATCGATAGAGAATTGGACGAGAGCGCGTTGGCCGCCGATGCACCGGCTGTCAGCCTCGTCGACCGGCGCGGAGGGCGTGCAGCCCCCTCAAGTTGGCTGGCTGCCGGCGCCGGCGAGCGCCGCGTGGCGGCGCCGGCGATGCTGACGAGCGCCGGCGGGCGGCTCGCCTACTCGTATCGCTGCCCACGGCACGGGGAACAGCACGTCGTTCCCTATACGCGTACTTTCGCGCGCCAGTACGCCGTGGCATCCGCCGACGGCGACTGCCTCTGCCCGGGGCGCGCCCCGTGGCACGTGCGTCTCGGCGTCTCGAGTTCGCGCGTCGCTTTCTGGCTTCTGCTCGCGCTGTGGGTCTTCAACTTCGCCGACTTCCTGCTCACGCAGAAAGCCATCGCCGCGGGGCGTGCCAGCGAGGCGAACGGGGTGATGAGCTACTTCCTCAACGAAGGTCTGCTGCCGGCGCTCATCTTCAAGATCGGCGTCGTCACCGTGGGGGTACTGATCATCTGGCGTCTGCGTCGCCACAATGTGGCGATCTTTGCCGCTGGAGCGCTCGCCGTGGTCTACGCGGCCGTGGTCATGTACCAAGCCCTCTGGGTGGCGAGCTTCTAGCTCACTCCGACGGTGCGCCCTTGACCGTGGCGTCGTTGGTCTTGGCCTTGGGCCGCGGCCAGTGCAGCTGCTTGAGCGTTTCGATGAACGCCTTGTTGCGCTCGTCCTTGCGCCACCGGCGAACGATGTGCCAGCCCCATCCCTGATAGAGCAGTTTGGTGAAGCGCAGCGCGAAGAAATACTTGAGCCAGTTGCGCAGTGAGTAGAAGCGCGCGTAACCGCGAAGGACTTCCAGCTGCAGTTCATAGGCACTCATCAGCTTGGGTGTGAACACGACGTGGTGAGCGTCGTAGAGGTGCCAGCGCCAGTCGAAGATGCGACCGGCGGCCTCGAGCTCGGCGAACTGGATGGTGCCGGGCAGCGGCGTGAGGATGTTGAGCATCACCGTGTCGATGTGGTGCTTGAGAACGAAATCGACGGTGTCGCGGATCGTCTGTCGCGTGTCGGTGTCGGCGCCGAGCACGAACATGCCGTGAGAGTTGATGCCATACTCGTGCAGGAGCTTGATACCGGCGACGATCTCCTCGACGCTCTGCGACTTGTGGAAGCCGTCGAGGGTCTCCTGGCTGACCGACTCGAGACCGAGATAGACGATCTGGCAGCCGGAACGGCGCATGAGGTCGAGCAACTCGAGGTCGCGGGTCACGTCGATGCGCACCTGGGTCGACCAGGGGATGACGAGGTTCTCGTCGATCATCATCTGCAGGAGGACCTTGAGGCGCCGCTTGTCGGCCGCCATGTTGTCGTCGTAGAAGAAGATCTTGCGCGGGCTCTTGGCGCGGATCTCGGCGATCACGTTCTCCGGGCTGCGGAAACGGTACTTCTTGCCGAACATCGCCGTGACCGAACAGAAATTGCAGCTGAAGGGGCATCCCCAGCTGGTCATGATCGGCGTCGTGCTGAGCTGCTCGTGGCCGACGATCAGGTTGAGGTCGGGGAACGGCAGCTCGTCGAGGTCGGCGCAGAACTCACGTTTCTCGCTGTGAACGTTCTCGCCGTCGCGCCGCCGGAACGAGAGACCGCGGATGGTGTCGAGCTCGCGATCGCCGTTCAAGGCGTCGATGAGCTCGAGCATGATCTGCTCGCCGCCCTCGCCTCTGGCCACGTAGTCGGCGTGCTCGAGCGCTTCGTCGGCCATGAACGTGACATGCGAGCCGCCGATGATCACCGGCACGCCCTTCGCGCGCGCCGCGTCGGCGAAACTGTAGCCCTCGGTGGCTGTCGACGTGGTCGTCGAGATGCCGACAAGGTCGGCGCTGAACACGTCGTCCCAGTCGATCGGCGCCATCTGGGGCACAAATATCTTGACGTCGTGGCCGCGCGCGGTGAGCGCGGCGCCGATGATCGGCAGCCCGAGACGTGGCAACATGACCTTGCTGTACACGTTCATGCCCGGAGGCTCGGGCTCGATGAGACGAATCTTCATTCCACTCCTAGCGGCTACGCCGCGAATGCCGATGCATGCGCGGGACTGGTGCGGATGACGACGGCGGTTGGATCTGGGCGACGGTTTCAGGGGAACCTATTTTAGACCTATCGTTGGGCAACGGGAAGAGGCTCCACTGTTGAGGCGTTGGTGCGTCTGCGTCGCGCGCCATCGCCGGGGGTTCCTGCTCAACTGAACAGCGAGATGACCAGATAGGCGGCGGCGGCGACCGCCGCCGCCGCCGGCAGCGTGAGCACCCACGCCGTCAGGATGTTCCCGGCCACGCCCCAGCGAACCGCGGAGAGGCGTTGCGTCGCGCCGGTGCCCATGATCGCCGACGTGATCGTGTGCGTCGTCGAGATCGGCAGGCCGAAGTGGGTGGCGACCGTGATCACGCTCGCGGCGCTCGTCTCGGCGGCGAAACCGTGGATGGGGTCGAGCTTGATCACCTTCGACCCCAGAGTGTGGATGATCCGCCAGCCTCCAGAGAGAGTGCCGAGCCCCATCGCCGTCGCCGACGCGGCGATCACCCAGATCGGCACCGCGAACGAGCTGAGCCTGCCGGCGGCGACCAGCGCCAGCGTGATGATGCCCATCGTCTTCTGCGCGTCGTTCGTGCCGTGCGAGAAGGCCATGAAGGCGGCGGAGATGGGCTGCAGCCGGCGGAACCACCGGTTCACAGGAGCCGCCGGCGCGCGCGCCACCATCCAGAACAGCAACGTCATGAAGAAGAAGGCGACGAAGAAGCCGATCATCGGCGACATCACCATCGGGATGACGACCTTGTCGAGGACGCCGCGCCAGAGGACGGAGTGCAGGCCGACATCGGCGAGCGCCGCACCGACGAGACCGCCGATGAGCGCGTGGGACGAGCTCGACGGGATGCCGAAGCGCCAGGTGATCAGGTTCCAGGTGATGGCGCCGATGAGGGCCGCGAGCACGAGTGACTGGGAGACCACGCCGGCGGCGACGATGCCCTTGCCGACCGTCGTCGCGACTTTCACCGAGATGAAGGCACCGAGGAAGTTCATCACGGCGGCCATGCCGACCGCCACCCGGGGCGAGAGCGCCCGCGTGGAGACGGACGTGGCGATCGCATTGGCGGAGTCGTGGAAGCCGTTGGTGTAGTCGAAGAGCAGCGCGATGACGATGATCGTGACGAGGAGCGCCATGCGAGCTCTAGGCGTGCTTCAAGACGATGCTCTCGATGATGTTCGCGACGTGCTCGCACTCGTCGATCGCCGACTCCAGCGTCTCGTAGACATCCTTCCACTTGATGATGTCGGTCGCCTTCATGTCGCCGTCGAAGAGACCGGCGATCGCCTCGCGGCCGATGCGATCGCCGTCGTTCTCGAGCCGGTTGACTTCGATGAAGCAGTCGCGCAGGTCGTCGCTGCGCTTTTCGAGACCGTCGATGCCGCCGCGCAGTGTGGCCGTCGCCTTGGCGATCACCTTGGCCTGCTCGTGCGCGTACTCGGTGGGCTCGGCGATGCGGTAGAGCATCATCATGTCGGCCGCCGCCTCGATGTTGTCGAGGATCTCGTCGAGAGTCGCGGCGAGGTCGTAGATATCCTCGCGATCGAGCGGTGTGACGAATGTACTGTTGAGCCGTTTGACGATGTCGTGGACCAGTTTGTCGCCGACATGCTCGTGCTCGAGGATGCTGCGCGTCTTCGACTTGGCCTCGCTGTAGTCCTCCATCAGCTCCAGAAGGAGCTTGCCCGCCGCTTCGACGTTCGCGCCCATTTCGGAGAAGATGCTGAAGTACCGGTGCTCCTTGGGAACCAAGCTGAATCTCACGCGCGTCCTTTCGCCGCCCACCCCGTGCCGTGAGCAATCATAATCGAGGCTCGACTCTCTGCAACCCCAGTGTGTCGCGCTCCGTCGGCGGCCTTGTGTAGCCAGCCCAGGCGAGGAGGTCGTCGTGAAGAGGTGGTTCGTTGTTGCAGCGGTCGCTGCACCGATACTCGCATTGGTTCCGCTGGCGCTTGCCGGGAACGGCAAGGGGCAGAGTAAAGGACACGGCTGGGGTCACGGCAAGTTCCAGTTGCAGGGTACCGTCGTGTCGGCCGATCCGGCGACGTCGACGCTCGTCGTGCTCGTCAAGGCGGGGTCGAAGCAGGTGAAGTCGTATCGTGGCCTGGAGCTGACGCTGACGGTCGCCGCCGGCGCGCGCATCTTCGCCGACAACAGCGATACGGCGCCGCCGCTCACGCTGGCCGATGTGTTCCCCGGCGCCGTGGTGCATGTCGGCGGCACGATCGACCGCACCGACCCGGCAGCGCCCGTCTACCTGGCCGGCAAGGTGATCGTCCAGCAGCAGGGCGTGGCGCCCACACCCACGCCGACGACCGATCCGACGCCGACGATGGAGTCGACGCCGACAGATTCGCCGAGCGCTCTCTGAGCCACGGCTGAACGTTAAGACTTCTTAAGAAATGTTGTGCGGGCGGGGCAGGCCATTGGCCCGCCCCGCCCGCATCCGCGATCTTTCGTGATGGCGGGGTTACCTTTTTCGCGCGCACACGCGGGCCGGCGTGCGGCGATGCCTTGCGCGGCCACCAGACCCCAGCGCCGTCACGTCGGCACTTCATCGCGCGCGCTCATTCCACGGCAGCCACGACACCCCGCCCCTTATGGACAAGTGGGCCAAATCCGAGCGTGACGTTCGCCGTCGCGCCTGCTTGCAATTGGCGCTCGTGCCTGTATAAACATGTCAGCCCTCGCGTCTTCCCCGCTTGGGACGCCGGCGCAGGTGCTGCCGGCGAGATGCGAGAGCGGCAAGGCGGGCGATCCCGGTCCGTGCAGGTCGGTGTCAGGGGGTGCGACCACTACCCATCAGCTTGTGCCTCGGTGTGCAGCAAACTCACGCCGGCAAGCGTAGACGTTGTCTTCTCAGGTAAACGGGTCTCTGGAGGTGTCGCGGATTGGCCGAAGTAGCTACAGTACGAGAAGAAGTAAAGAAGACCAGGCATTGGGTGCCCCGCGGCATGGCTGGCCCCGTGCTCGTGTCCCCGATGGCGTTCTGGATGGTGGCGTTCTTCCTCGTGCCGCTTCTCCTGATCGTCCTCTATAGCTTCGGGACGCAGCACACCTACCAGAGCACTCCGTCGCTCGGGTTCAAATTGGACGCGTACCGCCGGATCTTCACCGAGAGTGAGTACCGGCATGCGTTCGTGCTCACGGCGCAGATGGTGGTCGCCAACACGGTGGGTTGCCTCCTCATCGGCTTCCCGCTCGCCTACTTCATCTCGCTCAAGAGCGGCAAGCGCAAGACACTCTTCGTGCTCCTTGTCATGATGCCGTTCTGGACGAGCTTCCTCATCCGCACGTTCGCGTGGAAGATCATCCTCGACGACGGTGGCCTGCTCAACAACTGGCTTGTCGACCTGCACATGCGGACGAGAGGCAACCCGATCCACCTCATGTACACGAACAAGGCGGTGTACGCGGGTCTGATTTACGACTACCTGCCGTTCATGGTGCTGCCGCTCTTCGTGTCGATCGAGAAGATCCATCGCTCGCTCTTCGAGGCGTCCAAGGACCTCGGCGCCGGCAAGTGGACGACCTTCCGTAGGGTCACCCTGCCGCTGAGCCTGCCGGGCATCTTCGCCGGCAGCTTGCTCGTGGCGATCCCGACGACCGGCGAGTTCGTGATCCCGGTGATCCTCGGCGGGGGCAAGGTGGTGGTCTGGGGCTGGCTCATTGAGGAGGCCTTCCACGCCGGCCACAACTGGGTCCTCGGAGCGGCGCTCTCCAACGTGCTGCTGGTCTTCATGGTGATCGTGATCGCCCTGTACGCTCGCGCGATGACCAGTGAGGAGGCGTACGCATGAGTGAGCCGATGACAATGGACATTCAGGGCGGCGCCCGCCGGGAGAGGGTCCGGTTCTCGCTCTGGGACAAGATCATGCAGTTCAGCGACGTCGGCATCCTGGCGTGGTCGGTGATCGTCTACATCTTCCTGTATCTGCCGATCTTCGTCCTCATTCTGTTCTCATTCACCAAGGACCCGCTGGGTCTGACGTTCCATCCGTTCACGCTCAAGTGGTACACGTCATCCGACCCCAATGCGCTCGGCGTCATTCACGACTCGGGTTTGCTTCATGCTCTCCAGCAGAGTCTCGAGGTCGCCATCGTGTCGACGGCGATCGCGATCGTCATCGGCCTCTCCGGGTCGTTCGCGCTCGAACGTTTCCGCTTCCACACGCGGGGCCTGTGGGACGGTCTCAACTACACGAAGATGGTCATTGCCGAGGTCATCGCCGGCGTGTCTACACTGCTGTTCTTCGTGCAGGCGGCCGACTGGGTGCAGAACTCCACCGGCTACAACCTTCTGGCATTCATGCGACCGGGAATGGGAGCGGTGCTGATCGCGCACGTGGCCTGGAACATCCCGTTCATCGTCGTCATCCTCCGTGCCCGCCTCAAGGGCTTCGATCGTGCGATCGAGGAGGCGGGCGCCGACCTCGGCGCGCGGCCGGCGACGGTGTTCCTCAAGGTGACATTGCCGGCGATCGCGCCCGGCATCCTCGCCGCGGCCCTGCTGTCGTTCACGTTGTCGTTCGACGACTTCGTGACCACGTTCTTCGTCAACGGCACGACCGTGACCACACTGCCGCTCCTGATCTGGTCGATGGTCAAGCGCAACGTCGGTCCCGAGATCAACGCGATCTCGACCTTCATGATGGCCTTCAGCATGGGCATCATCGTTTTCCTCGAACTGAAGGCGCGGATCTCCGAAGACCTCGTCTGATCATCGGCGCCTGACGACGTCCGGGCGGGCGGCTCTCGCGAGAGAGCCGCCCGCCCGTTTGCCTTCGGTCGGCGGCCGACCGGCACGCTCGCGCTGCCCGCCAGCTGGCTTGCCAAGACCGACGGATTTCAGGTAGCCTGACGGCGCCAACGGCCCGGTGGTGACCGGGTCTGAGCCCCCAAGAACAGGATTCAAGCCGGTGCGGCCGATTCGATCCGACCGGCAACGAACGACTCGCTTGCGGACGTAGTTCTTGCGATAAGGAGGAGTCAGTTGTCAGAGGATCTCTACGCTCAAATGAAGCAGTCGGTTGTCGACGGCGAAGATGACCTCGCCGCGGAGCTGGCGCAGAAGGGTCTCGACGCCGGCCTGCCCCCGGCCGACATCCTTGACAAGGGTTTCGTCAAAGGCATCGAGGAGGTCGGTGACCTCTTCGGGCGTGGCGAGTTCTTCCTTCCCGAGCTGGTCCAGGGCGCCGAGGCGATGAAGGCTGCCGTCGCCGTCCTGCAGCCCGCCATCGACGCCGCCGGCGGGGGGCGCACGACCCTTGGCGTGGCCGTGGCGGGCACCGTCGCCGGCGATATCCACGAGATCGGCAAGACGATCGTCTGCTCGATGTTATCCGCGGCCGGCTTCACCGTCACCGACATCGGCTGCGACGTCCCGGTCGTGACGTTCGTGGAGAAGGTCAAGGAGATCAAGCCCGACCTGCTGTTGCTTTCGGCGTTGCTCACGACAACGATGCCGAACCAGCAGAAGACGATCGAGGCGCTCAAGGCGGCTGGCCTGCGCGAGGGCGTCAAGGTGATGATCGGCGGCGCCCCGACGACGCGCGCCTGGGCGGACGAGATCGGCGCCGACGGCTACTCTGAAGACGCGATCGAGGCCGTCGCCACTGCCAAGTCGTTGCTCGGCGTGGCCTGAGCCTGGGCCGACAAGACGTGTGCGAGAGGGGGCGGCCCGCGGGCCGCCCCCTCTCGCTTCCGCCTCGACCCGGTCGAGATCCCGGCAGTGCGACCCGGAGGTCGCGTGCCGCCCGCCGGCCACGCTTGTCCCTCGACCCGCGTAGTGGGCGATATACTCCTTGCGGCATGACCGACCAGCTCGACAATTACCTCGCCGAAGTCGAGGCACGCTTCGCCGCCTCGGTCGACTTCACCGTTGGCCTTGAGGAGGAGTTTCAGATCCTCGACCCGGCGACGCTTGCTCTGACGAATCGCTTCGAGGAGTTGCGCGACGACGGCGCCGGCCTCGAGGGCCGTATCGCCGGCGAGTTGATCTCGTCGGAGATCGAGATCGCAACGCTGCGCTGCGAGAGCTTCGCCGAGGCCGCCGCGCAACTCGGCTGTAATCGCGGTGCGCTGCTGGCGCTCGCCGAGCGCCAGGGCGTGGCGCTCGGCGCCACCGGCACGCACCCGTTCTCGCGCTGGCAGGATCAGCGAATCATCAACACGCCGCACTACCTCGCGGTCGAGGATCGGCTCAAGTACGTCGCCTGGCGCAACAACACGTGGAGCGGCCACGTGCACGTCGGCGTGCGCGGCACCGACCGCGCGATTGCCATCTGCGACGCGATGCGCGGGTACCTGCCGCACTTGCTGGCGCTGTCGGCGAACTCGCCGTTTATCGAAAGTGTCTGGACGCAACTGCACTCCGCTCGCGTGCAGACCTTCCTCAAGATGTTCCCACGCTGCGGTATCCCCGACGCATTCGGCAAGTGGGCGGAACACCGGCGGTACTACGAACTGCTCGTGCGCACCGGGTGCATCGAGGAGTTCACGCAGATCTGGTGGGCCGTGCGTCCGCATCACAAATGGGGCACCGTCGAGGTGCGCATCTGCGACGTGCAGACGGAGCCTTGGCAGGCGCTGGCCGTCGCTGCCTTGGCTGTCGGCCTGATCGCCACGCTCGCCGCGTCGTACGACGACGGCCGCCCGCTGCCGGTGCTGGAGACGCGCTTCATCGAGGAGAACTATTGGCGCGCGATCCGCTTCGGACTGGACGGCAAGCTCGTCGATTTCGCCCGCGGCGTCGAGGTCGCGGCGCCCGACGCGGTGCGGGCGCTCGTCGAGTCGGTCGGCCCGGCGGCCGACCGACTCGGGCTGCGCCCGCACATCGACGACGTCGAACGCTTACTGCGCGAAGGCAACGGCGCCCAGCGTCAGTCTAAGGCTCACGTCGAGGGTAAGAGTATCGAATCGGTGTACGCCGAGACCGTCGCACGAGTGCGTGCAACAGCGGGCGGCGGCGCGGCGCCGGAGAAGGGAGTGAGATGAGCGACGGAGATGACGAGCGCCCGCCTCAGGAATCATCCGGCGACGAGCGCGATGGTCCGCGCCAGCCGCTCAGCGACGATGAGCGCGCGCGTCTGGTAGAGGAGGAGCTCAAGCGACTCAAGGTCGCCGAGCTTGCGCGGGACATGATGGTGAGTCTCGTCGCCGTCGGTTACCAGAAGCTCGGTCTGACGACGGAGACGCGTCCATTGCGCGACCTCGACGACGCCCGACTGGCGATCGAGGTGCTGCGCGGGATGATCGACGTGTTGGCGAGAGAGCGCGGCGCGGCGGATATCGAGGCGTTTCGCTCGACGCTGGACGCGATGCAGCTCAACTACGTGCGCGCCGCCGGCTCCGACAGTGCGGCGTCGGAGAAGGGCGAGAGTCGATCGCCTGCGAACACGAGCAAGACGGAGGTTGGCGGGTCGGAGACCACTGAACGCGACAAACCGCCGGCGAAGGCGAGGAAGAAGCAAGCCAAGGGCAAGAAGCCGGCGGCCGAAGGCGGGCCGGCTTCTGACGGCTAGTCGATAGTGCCGATCGGCCCGTAAAGTCCGGGCCGGCGATCGACAAAGTACGTGTGGCCGCCGCGGTCGCCGCCGCGGGCACGGTCGACTTCCGCTGCGTCGAGGTCGACGACGAGCAGCGCGTCCTCGCCGCCGGCTTGGGCGAGCGTGTCGCCATACGGACCGACGACGCGGCTCTCCCCGAGAAACTCGATCGTGCCGTTCGTGCCCGCTTGGCCTGCGGCGGCCAGAAAGCAGCCGTTCTCCAGCGCGCGCGCCGCCGTGGCGATGTGCCACACGTCGGCTCGTGGCCGGCCCCAAGCGGCGGGCACCAGGAGTAATCGGGCGCCCGCCAGAGCGAGGCAGCGTGACACCTCCGGAAAGCCGAGCTCGTAGCAGACGGCGACGCCGCACGGCCAGCCGGCGACCGTGCCGTTCCAAAAGCGGTCGCCCGGCGTGAACCACTTCTTCTCACCGCGGAACAGGTGCGTCTTGGCGTAGAGATCCGGCGGCTTGCCCGGACGGAGCACCGCGACGGCGTTGAGAAGAAGCTCGCGGCGAAAGACCGGCGTGCCGAGCACGGCGCTGACGCCGAGCTGGTCCACGGCAGCCTGCATCCGCTCGAGCGCGGCCGGCACGCCGGCCGCGCGTCGCACCATCTCCTCGTCGAGGTAGTAGCCCGTGAGGAACAGCTCGGGGAAGAGCGCCAACTCGGCGCCGCGGTCGGCGGCCTCCTGCAGCGACGTCAGACCGCGCGCCAGATTGCGCGCCAGGTCTGGCGGAGAGTCACGGTGCTGGACGACCGCGAGTCGCATCGGATCAGGCGCCGGCGAGCGCCCAGAAGCGCCGCTGCGAGCCCAGCAAGAGCGCGATGCAATCGTCGACCGCCGGCAGGACGAGGCGGTGTGGTCCGGCCTGGAGACCGACCGAGCCGTTGCTGCAGCGACCGCAGGCGAGCAGGATCGTGCGCTCGCCCGGTGTGGCCGCGATGTGCTCGTTGAGGGTCGCCCGCAGGCGCTCCGGATGGTCGTGGAGAAGGCCGTCGATGAACTCCACCTCGAGGTCGCCGGCGACCTCGAGGACTTCGTCGCGCAGCACATTGCAGGCGATGATCTTCGGCGCGGGGATCATGCAGTCATCGTAGCAGACAGGCGCCGGTCAGTCGTCCGCGCGCCCGCGTTCGCGCTTCATCTCGTACATCCGCCGGTCGGCTTCGCGAAGCAGCGTGTCGACGGCGTCGGCCGCCGCCGTGTGCATGCCCATGCTCGCCGACAACAGGACATCGTTCTTCCCGGTGCGGTTGCGCCGCGCGATCGACTCTGTGACCTTCTCGGCGACGTGCGCGGCGCCCGCACGATCGGTGTCCGGCATCAGGACGACGAACTCGTCCCCTCCGTAGCGCGCCACGGTGTCGACACCGCGGCAGCTCTCCGAAAGCAGCCGGGCGAGCGCGCACAATAGTCCGTCTCCCTCGCTATGTCCGTGACGGTCGTTGATCTGCTTGAGGTTGTCGATATCGACGAACAGGATGCTCACCGTGCCGCCGTTGCGGGCGAGCTCCTTACTCGAACGCTCGAGCGCCATCTCGAGATAGCTTCGGTTGTAGACGCCGGTGAGCCCGTCGTGCCGCGCCATCTGCTCCTGCTCGTTCATCAGGCGGCGGTTCTCGAGCGCGATGCCGCAGTGGATCGCGAACGTGTGCAGGAGGGTCTTCTCGTCGTCGCTGAAATGGCGCGGTTTGTCGAAGTACACTGAGATCGCGCCGTACGTACCCATGTGACTCTCGAGCGGGGCAGTCATGAACGCTCGGTAGCCACCCTCACCGACGAGCACGGTGTCGACGAGCGGCTCCTCGTCGACATCGTCGACGGCGACCGTCTCAGATGTCGTGATCGCCCGGCCCGAGACAGAATCTCCCACGGGAATGACGAACAGGCGGCGATACTCCTCGCTCAAGTTGTATACGGCTTCGGCGCCCAATTCTTCGCCGCGGCAGACGAGTAGCGCCGATTTCTGCGCGCCGAGCAAGCGGGCGGCCTCCACCAGCACCGTGCGCGCCGTGTCGGGCGAGCCGAGGCTCCGGTTGACTCGCTCCGCCGCTTCGAGCAGGCGCCGCTCGCGGGCGGCGCTCTCCGCCTGCTCGCGGAAGAGAAGGGCATGGTCGATCGCCGACGCGAGCTGCGCGCCGGCCGCGGTCGCGAAGTAGATATCGTCGGCGGAGTACGAGCGCGGCGCGTGCGAGGCGGCGACGAGCACGCCGAGCAGCCGGCCTTGCGCCTTGAGCGGCGCCGCGAGCATCGAGATGATGCCCTCGCGGCGCGTGAACGGCAGCGGCGCCTGACTGAGCGGCACGTCGTCGATGACGACGGTCTGCTGCTCCTTCACGACCATGCCGACGATGCCCTGGTCGACGGTGAGTTCGAAGATGCGCTCGGCGTACCAGCTCGACAAACCCCGGTGTGCTGCCACCCGCAGAAGTTGACCGTCCGCGAGCGCCAGCCATCCGGCGCTCACCTGAAGGATCTCGAGGACCTTGTCGAGACCGAGATTGAGCAGCGTGTCGAGGTCGAGCGACGAGTTGACCGCGGTGACGATCGCGTTGAGCGCGACGAGCTCCTGATTGCGGCGCTCGACCTCGATCGCGAGCTCAGCCGGCGCCCGCGAGTAGTCGGAGAGCCGGCAGGCCGCGCAGGTGTCGAGCGCGATCTCCTTGGTCGCGCCGAGCACGAAGGGATCGCGTTTGCGACAATGCCAGACCTCGATCGTATCTCCGTCGAGGTCGGCCCTATATGAGTCGAGGAATTTGCACTCCATGTGAGCGGCTATAGTAACATTGAGCCCAATATTTCGTCGGACGGCCAGCGGCGCGGGTGCGGTCGGGCTGAAGGAGGCACGTGTGATCGTCAGCAGATTACTTGTCGCCGGCGCCGGGCAGATGGGCGCCGGCGTCGTCCAGGTCGCCGCTCTGAGCGGTCTCGAGGTCGTGATGACGGACGTTGCCGACGAGTTCATCGAACGCGGCATGAAGGGCATCAGCGCGCGACTTGCGCGGCTCGTCGAGAAGGGCAAGATCGATGCGGCCGAGCGCGACACCGCGCTCGGCCGCATCGTCGCCGGCACGGACCTCGCTCTGGGCAGGGACGCCGACTTCTTCATCGAGGCCGCGCCGGAGACGCTCGAGATCAAGCGCGAGCTGCTCGGCACGGTGAGCGCCCTGCTCAAGCCCGAAGCGATCATTGCGACCAATACATCGAGTCTCTCGGTGACCGCGCTTGCCGCCTTCACCGACCGCCCCGACCGCTTCGTCGGCGTGCACTTCTTCAACCCGGTGCCGGTGATGGCGCTGGTCGAGGTCGTGCGCGGCCGTGAGACCAGCGACGTGACGGTCGCCGCCGCGCGCGCGTTCGCCGAGAGCGTCGGCAAGACGC
Source organism: Actinomycetota bacterium (assembly GCA_003132585.1). Classification (GTDB taxonomy): domain Bacteria; phylum Actinomycetota; class Thermoleophilia; order UBA2241; family UBA2241; genus PALSA-647. Next base: position 2,340 of record PKYG01000087.1, on the reverse strand, counting down.
CGATCACGGTCACCGATTCGCCCGGATTCGTCGTCAACCGCATCCTCTTCCCGATGATCAACGAAGCCGTGTGGGCGCTCTCCGAGGGCGTCGCCAGCGTCGAGGAGATCGACGTCGGCATGCGGCTGGGCGCGAACTTCCCGATGGGCCCGCTGGCGCTCGCCGACCTCGTCGGCCTCGACACGACCGAGGCGATCCTCGAGACGCTGCAGCGCGACCTTGGCGACGCCAGATACCGGCCCTGCCCACTGCTCGGCGAGCACGTCTCCGCCGGCAGACTCGGACGCAAGTCGGGCGCCGGCTTCTACACCTACGGCTGAGGCGCCGGCGGCCGGCAAAGGAGGCTCTGTGAGCGAACGCACCGGGTTCGTGCAGGTCTACACCGGCGACGGCAAGGGCAAGACGACGGCGGCGCTCGGGCTGGCTCTGCGCGCCCGCGGTCACGGGCTGCGTGTGATCATGATCCAATTCATGAAGGCCGACCCCGACTGGGGCGAGATCCGCATGGCCGGCGAGATCGGCCTCGACGTTCTGCAGGCCGGACTCGATCACTGGGTGATCAAGGGCGAGGCGACGGCAGAGGACCTCGCCGCCGCCGCCGCGGGCTTCGCTAAAGCGCGCGAGATCGTGCTCATGGGCGTGCATGACGTCGTCATCTTGGACGAGCTCGTGACGGCCGTGTTCTTCGAGCTCGTCCCGCTCGCCGACGTCCTCGCCTTGATGCGCGACAAGCCGCAGTCGGTGGAGCTCGTGCTTACCGGCCGGCGGGCGCCGGCGGAGATCGTCGCCGCCGCCGACCTCGTTACCGAGATGACGCCGGTGAAGCATTACTACGACGCCGGCATCGAGGCGCGACCCGGGATCGAGTTCTAGACCCGCGCACCGGCCTCAGTTCAGCGTGATGACGCTCCCGGTGATCGCCGCCGCGCTGTCGCCGGCGAGGTAGGCGACGGTCGCGGCGATCGTCTCCGGCGCCGCGTTGCCGGCGGCGATCGCGTTGACGCGGATGCCGGCGCCGGCGAGGTCGCGCGCCATCGCCGTCGTCATGTGGTGCACGGCACCGGCGGCCACAGCGCCGGCGAACGGTCCCGGGTCGCTGCCGATCAGCACGAAGGTGCCACCCTGTGTGGCGTTCATCACGCGGGCGGCGCGCTGGCACACGAGGAACGGCGCCCTCACGGTGCTTGCGACCGCCCGGTCGAAGTCGGCGTCGCCGACCTCGAGTACCGTGCCCGCTGGGGCCGCGGGCGCGACGACGACGACCACGTCCAGGCGGCCGAAGACGCGCATCGTCTCCCCGAGCAACGCCTCGACGTCGCGCGTTCGGGCGACGTCGGCCGGCAGACCGTAGACCGGCACGCCGTGCATCTCGAGCTCGCTCTCGGCACGCTCCACCGCCTCCGCGTCGATATCGCAGAACACGATGCCGGCGCCGAGCGCCGCCAGGTGATGCGCGCAGGTCAGGCCGACACCCGACGCCGCGTTGGTGACGAGTGCAGTCTTGCCGGATAGGTCCACGGCGCTCCCCCGATCGACGCTTCCGGCGGGCCGGCGCATGCCGGCCCGCCCGGCCCGTGTCTGAGTATAGCGCAGCCCGGGCGCCTCCCTCGCGTGCGACGGTGATACGATTGTGAGTGTGACGCACACGCTCATCTATCCTCACACCTCCGTTCACGACGAGGCCGGCCATCTCGCCATCGGCGGCTGCGACGTCGTCGAGCTCGCCGCCGAGTACGGCACGCCGCTCTTCATCTACGACGAGCAGGCGCTGCGCGACCCGTGCCGCGCCTACAAAACGGCGTTCTCGAGTCGCACCGAACTCTGTGAGATCGTTTACGCGAGCAAGGCGTTCAGCTGCCGGGCGATGTGCTCGTCCGCGACGTGCTGATCGCTCCGCCGGAGCCGGCCGACGTGCTCGTCACGCCGGCCACCGGGGCGTACGGTTACGCGCCGGCGAACAACTACAATGGGCAACCCCGGCCCGCCGTCGTGATGGTCGGAGATGGCGAGACGCGGGTGATCATCGACCGGGAGACGACGGACGACGTCGTCCGACTGCAGCGCCCGCTTCGGGCCTGAGCGGAGGGTGGGACAGTGGAACGAGTAGGGATCGGACTCTTGGGGTACGGCACGGTCGGCGCCGGCGTCGGCAAGCTCCTCCGCGAGAACGCCGACGAGATCCGCCTCGCCACGGGCAAGGATGTGTACCTGCGGCGCGTCTGCGAGAAGGACCCCGGCTTTCGCGCCGAGGGGCTCGACGCCGCCCTGCTCACCACCGACTTCGACGATCTCGTCGGCGACCCCGAGATCGACATCATCGTCGAGCTGATCGGCGGCATC
>PKYG01000110.1:112462-147505 GCA_003132585.1 Actinomycetota bacterium | reverse complement strand
GTCCGCTGACGACGCTCATCAGTACGCCGGAGCTGCTCATCAACGGACTCTCTTCGCGCGTCCAGCAGAGAATCGTCACGTACCACTACTCCGCCGGCATCATCCCGTTCATCTTCGCCGCTGTCGTGCTCACCATCGTGCGCCTGCGTGCGTGGGTGACCTGGCTTGCGGGCCGCCCGTGGCTCGCCCGGCGCTGGTGGGCCGCGACCGGCGCACGCTGGCTCGGCTACGACACGTTCGCCCTCGCACTGTTCGCCCTCTGCGCGTACTCGGTCTACGCGATGGGCCCTCTGCCGCTGCCGTTCTCGGGGGCTGCCTACACAAGCACGACCTACGCGTACACGGCGCATGCCAAAGTCTTGCAGCAGGCCGTCGCCACCATCCCTGCGAACGCCATCGTCAGCGCCAACAACAACGCTGGCGCGCCGCTCTCGGCGCGACGCACGATCTACACGTATCCCGTGATCAGCAACGCGCAGTACATCCTCGTCGACACCACCCGTCCCTTCGTCTTCGACGAGATCGATCAGACCGGAGTCACGTACTCCACCGTCCTCGCCGAGCTGATCAAGGACACGACGCTGAAGAGGGTCTTCGGGCAGGACGGTGTGTTCGTCTTCGAGGAGACGCAGCCGCTAGGCAAGTAAGGCCGCGCCTACGCCACCCAGGCGTAGACCGCAAACATCCCGGTGAGCGCGATCAGTCCGCCGGTGAAGAGCGCGAGAAGCGCCGCTCGCAGGCGCGGGCGGCGCTCACAGAGCACCGCCACGGCGACGAACAGCGGGAACGCGACGAGCACGAAGCGCGCGTAGGACGAGAGCGGCACGTAACGCCCGGGGAAGAACAGCGGGTAGCCGGCTGCCAGCAATGTCCACGTCGAATAGGCCAGCGGCAGCCGGCGCAAGCCGTAGACGAAGAGCGCGACGACCCCCACCAGCAGGACGAAGGCGGTCAGATTCTCGATCGCCGTGCCGATCACGTTGCCGCCCGGCTGGATCGGGAAGTAGGCGTGCGCGGACTGGCCGGAGAGCACCTGCCGCGCGCCGTCCACCGCCGTCTCGGCCGCGCGCCACGGGGTGACGAGCGGGAAGACGAGCCCGCGCCGCCAGTGCCCCTGGGCGCGCGCGAAGAGTAGCGGCTGCCCGAACGCCGTCGCCAGGTAGACGATCCACAAGGCCAGACCGAGGGGTACGAGGGCGAGGGCGGCGAGACGCCGGTCGGCGCGCCGCCACCGCCAGCCGCGCTGCTGGAGGTAGTACACCGCCATCGGCACGACGAGCAGCACGGCGCTGGTGCGCGTGAGCACGGCGAGCAACCCGGCCAGGCCGGCTGGCCACCAGCGCGCCTTCCGCGACCAGTAGACGCAAGACAGGGTGAGGAGCAAGAAAGGCGCCTCCGTGTAGACGGCCTGGAAGAAGAACGCCGTCGGGAAGACGGAGATGAAGACGACGCTCCAGAAGGCTACGTGCGGCCCGAGGTCGAGCGCGACGAACCTGTAGAGCACGACCAGCGCAGCGAAGTAGGCGGCGAGGGCGATGAGGATGCCGGCGATCAGGTACTCGCCGCCGAGCGCGGCGCCGAGCCCGCGCACACACAGCGGCAGCAACGGCGAGAAGGCGGCGGTGTTGTCGGCGGCCGCGTAACCGTGCTCGGCGATGCGGATGTACCAGGCGCCGTCCCAGTTGCCCCAGGCGTTGACGAGATGGGCGGCGACGCCGGCGAAGGGCAAGGCCGCATGCGGTGCGCGCGAGCGCTGCAGCGCGCCGCCGAGGTGGAACAGGTACGTCGCGACGACGGCGGTGACGAAGACGCCGAGGCGGCTGGCGGCGGCGATCAGGAGTGCTCGCTTCAGCACGTTCGGGGGGCCGGCGGCGGGCGCCGCGATGGCGGTGACGACCGCCACGCCGCCGCCCGCCGCTGGCTGTTCCTCCGGTGTTCGCGCGATGTCGCTCGTGTGCTCGTTCAGGGCGGATGCTCCTCGAAGTCGACGGACTACTGCGCCGGGGAGGCATTCGCGAGCAGGCCCTCCCGGCGCAGCCGCTCGAGAGCGGCGCGGCGGAGGTCGACGGCGAGCGCCTGCGCCTGCGGCGCGCTCGCCGCCCACAACGTGACGCGCACGCGGACGCCGTCGGCGGCGTGGTCGACGACGGCGAACGACGGCGCGCGGTCGGACCCCGGGGAGACGTCGAAGCCGGCGGGCGCAATCTTGCGCGCCTCGTCGAGCGCAGCGGCCTCGACGAGGCCGAGATCAGCGCCCGCCGGCACCGCCAACTCCACGCTGGCCGCGCTGACCGGGTCGACGATCGTGTAGTTGTGGATCACCTTGCTGGCGAACTGCTCGTTGGGGATCACCACACGGTGGTTGTCGGCGGTGCGGAGGTAGCTGTAGGTGAGACCGATCTCCTCGACGGTTCCTTCAACGCCGTCGACACTCACGGTGTCGTTGATGCGCACCGGCTGCGTAAAGGCGATGACGATACCGCTGACGAAGTTGGCGAGCATGGAGCGGGCGGCGAAGCCGGCGATGAGAGCAGTGATGCCGGCCGACGCGAGCATGCCGCGGGCGAGCGTGCCGACCTGAGGGAACTGAAGGAGCGCCGTGGCGATGCCGACGAAAAGGATCGCGAAGACGATCAAGCGGCGCGCCATGCGCAGCCGCGTCTGCTCGGCCATCGTCAGGTTGCGCCCGAAGAGTCGCCCGAGCCCGCTGCCGTGGCGGGCGAGCAGCGCATCGACGACCTTGGCGACGATCAGCGTGCCGGCGAAGTAGCAGAGCGCGGCGAGCCAATCGGAGTGATACCAGGCGGTCGCGAGCGTCGTCATCTCACGGGGCCGAGGGGCTTGGCTCGGGTTGCGTGGCGGAGGGCAGGTCGTTGCGCACGTCGTAGAGCGCCGCGCCGCTCGCGTAATCCAGCATTGCGACGATGACCAGCGGGCTCGTGCTTGCCACGTCGAGCTTGCCGGTCACCTGCCAGATGAATCGGTAGCTCGGCGTGACCGTGCTCGTGACGCTCTGTCCGGCGACGTCGTGGGTGAAGGCGTACGGGCGCTGCTTGGGCACGAACAACAGCTGGATCTCCTGCGGGTCGACGGAGCTGCCGCGGAAGACCCGTTTCGCTTCGCGCAACGCTTGCCCCGAGGTCTTCAGCTTGGAGTCGCCCGGCACCATGATCGTCGCCCAGGCGAAGGACCATCCGCGCCATGGATGCGTGACGAAGTCGTTGCGTTGCGAGGGGGCCGTGTAGCGGTAGGCGATCAGCGCCGGAAAGAGGAAGACGAACGCCGCCAGCACGAGCGCGACGATCGCCCAGAACAGCTTGCTGCGGCTAGTGAACATGGCGCTGCCTCCCTGGCCCGCGATTATTCGTCACGCGCTCCCAGGGTGTCAATCGGCCGCCCGGTCGAAGACGTGCTGGTACAGGTCGGGTCGCACGGCGGCGCCGCAAAAGACGGTCTGCGCCGCCTGCTCCATCTCCGTGTAGTACGCCTCGGTGAAGAACGGGTTGAGGTGGATCAGCCAGAGCTCGCCGGCGCCGGCGGCGGCGGCGAGAGCGGCCGCCCGCTCGGCGGCGACATGCGGGGCGATCGTCGCCGCCGGCAAGCCGCTGCGTGCCGCCGCCGCGTCCGCGCTGCCGTAGTACCAGGCTTCGTGGAGCAGTACCGCGACGGCCTTCGCGAACACGGCCGTCTCGGGGTCGGCGAGCGTGTCGGTCACGAACGCGAAGTCGTCGTCGACGCGGTAGCCGACGGTGATGTCCGGGTGCTGCTGCGCGCGCACCCGGATGGCATGACCGGCGACCTCGTTGACGCCGGCGTGAACGGTGGCGAGCTCCACGTCGGGGAGCTCGCCCCACGCGCGCGGATTGTAGGGATTGCGGATGAGCTCGGCGATCCCCCTCTCGGGGTCGACGCCGTTGAGCCCCATCTCGGGCACGTGGACGGTGAGCTTGCGGCCGGCGAATATGCCGGGCAGGTAGGCGAGGCCGCAGACGTGGTCGAGGTGGTAGTGCGTGAGGAAGAGGTGCAGTTCGCGAGCTGCGGCGAGCATGCTCGAGCCGGGAGGCTCGAGCATGCGCCGCAGCCCGGTGCCGGCGTCGAAGATCAGCAGCCGGCCGGCGCTCTCGAGAGCCAGACAGGTGGTCTCGCGGCGGCCGGTGGGGATCCATCCCTGCGTGCCCAACAGTGTGAGTCGCAACACCTGCCTCCTCATGCAGTGTGGCGTGATGACCGAGCGCGGCGGACGGCATTGTATGTGTGCAAACTACCGCCGGACGGTACAATACTAACCGCCGCGCTACTACGGTACGACGTGCATTGTCGGGGGGCGCATGAANNGCTCATCGCCGCCGTCGCCGATGGTGAGACCGCGGCGGCGCTCGAAGCGCTCGAATCTGAGGCGCGCATCATCGCTCTCGATCACACGATCGCGCTGGGCATGCTCGTGCCGGCGCTGTGCGCCGGGCTTGGGGCGTTGCGGGAGGCGATCGCCGCGACCGACTCGCCGGAGGCCGAGGAGGCCTGCCGGCGGCTGTCGGCGCTCGAGCGCGACGCCGTGGCCGCCGTGGGCATCGGCTATGCCGCCGGTCTCGAGGAGAAGGTCGCAAGCCTCACGGTGGAGACGGAGCGCCTGTCGCCCTGCGATGCCGTGACCGGCGCGATGAAACCGGCGGAGATCGTCGAGCAGCTTGCTCTGGAGGTCAACCGCTGCCAGCGCATGGACCTCTCGCTCGGTCTCGTCGCACTCGCCGTGGAGGGCGGCGACAAGGCCGCCGTCAAGGCCGACAACGCGGCGAATGAGTGCCTGCACCGCGTGGGCGCGACCTTGCGCGACAACCTGCGCCGCTACGACAGCATCGGCCGCACCGCGCGCGGCGAGTTCCTGATCATCCTGCCCGACATCAGCCGCCGCGGCCTGCTGGGCTCGGTGGAGCGGCTGCGTCGAGAGCTCGAGAGCGAGGCCGGCGGCGACGGGGGGCCGCGCTATCTCTTCGCGATGGCGCACTTCGACTACATCGACGTCGGCACGCGGGAGATGCTCGCGGTGCTCGACCAGGGCATGGACGAAGCGCGCGCCGGCAACGACCCGATGGCCTACCTCTAGCGTCTGCTGAATCTCTCAGCTGATCGTTTCGCCCATCCGCGCCACCGCCTCGCGCACGATTTGACGCTCGTTAGGGTAGGCCATGTGGTCGAGCGCGCCGTCGTAGGTGAACCAGCGCGCCTCTCTGACCTCGGCGTCGTGCCGGGTGGTGTCGCCGCCGGTGGCGCGCACGAGAAAGAAGTGGACCACCTTGTGCACGCGCAGGCGGTCGCCGTGGGAGTGGAACCAGTACTCGATCGCACCCAGCGAGGCGACGACGACACCGTCGATGCCGGTCTCCTCGCGAATCTCGCGTAAGGCGGCACTCTCCGGCGTCTCGACGTGCTCGATGCCGCCTTTGGGCAGCGCCCAGATCGTTCGTCCGGCCGGATTGATGAGGCAGATCTCGAGCTCGCCCTCATCTCTGAATACGACACCGCCGGCCGACGTTTGCTCCTTGACGTCCACAGCACTCCTCGGGCGCCCGCCGGAGTGGCGGGGGTCGTAGGGACCCGCACCCCATAGTATATCTTTGGTCCGTTCCATCCGCGTTCTCCGGGGAGGTGTGGCGCCGGCGTGTTCGCCGCGATCGGCAGGTTCTCGTACAAGCACCGGCGGAGCGTGCTCGCCGTCTGGGTGACGGCGTTCGCCATCGCCCTGGTGGCGAGCACACAGCTCCACAAGGAGCTCAAAGGCGGCGGCTTCGCGGATCCCACGTCGCTCTCGCAAGTCGCCGCGACCGAGATCCAGAGCAAGCTCAAGATGGGCGTCTCGAACGTGAGCATCGTCTTCACGAGCCCGACGCTCGACGCTCGCGGTGCCGAGTTCCAGGCGCTCGAGTCGATGGCGCTCGCGAAGATGACGCGCGCCGACTTGCCCGACCTCGCCGCGGTGGAGACGGCGGCGACGATCGGCGACAGCTCGCTGATCTCCCGGGACTACCATGCCGCGTTGGCCGTTCTCGTGTTCAACGTCCCGATGGCGCAGGTACAGGGCGAGATGCCACATATTCGCACGCTCCTCGTGCCCACGGCGCTCACCGCCTACTTCACCGGCGAGCCCGCGCTCTACAGCGAGATGGAGATGCTCTCGCAGCACGACCTGCGCGTCGCCGAGGCTTACACGCTGCCGATCGCCCTGCTCGTGCTGCTGCTCATCTTCGGCAGCGCCACAGCGGCGGCGCTGCCGGTGGTCACCGGCGGGATGGCGGTGACTGTCACGCTGGGCAGCCTTTGGGGGCTGGCGCACGCGGCGAACTTTTCGATCTTCGTGATGAACACGGCGACCTTGCTCGGGCTGGCGGTCGGCATCGACTACGCCCTGCTGATGGTCGGGCGCTTCCGCGAGGAGCTCGCCGCAGGGGAGCCGGTGGCGCGGGCGGTCGAGACGACCGTCGCCCGCGCCGGCCGCTCGATCTTCTTCTCGGGTCTCGCCGTGATCGTCGGCCTCTGCGGCCTGATCAGCTACCCGTACATGTCGCTGCGCTCGATGGGCATCGGCGGCGCCGTCGTCGTCCTCTTCTCGGTCACGTCGGCGCTGACGTTGCTGCCCGCCCTGCTCGGCCTGCTCGGCCAGCGTGTGAACTCGCTGCACATCTTCTACCGGCCCGGCCGCCAGGGGCGGTTCTGGCGTCGCTGGTCGGACTGGGTGATGGCGCATCCGATCAGGGTGCTCGTCGGCACCGTCGCCGTCGTGCTGCTGTTTGCCTGGCCGGTGGTGCGCATGACCCTCGAGATTCCGAGCGAGGCCTCGATGCCGCCGGGATCGGAAGCGCGCCGGGGCTACGAGATCCTGCGCGCGCAGTTCGACCCGGCGGCGCTCTCGCCGGTCGAGGTGCTGCTCACCTGGCCCGGCGACAGCAGCCCGCTCGCGGCCGGCACGGTGCAGCGAGTCTACGACTTCGGGCAGCAACTGAAGGCGCTGCCCGGCGTGCGCGACGTGCAGAGCGTGGTCACGCTGCAAGGCATGTCGTCGCCGCCGGCCGTGACCCGGTTCTGGACGCTGATCGACCACCCGCGAGCCGGCGCAGTGTCCCCGCCGCCGGCGTTTCCCTTCCTGCTGCTCACCGGTGCGTTCGGCGAGCAGATGCGACACTCGGTCGAGCTCCTGCGCTCGGCCACCACTGCGCCCGGCGCTGTGATGTTCCGCGTCGTGCCCGCGTCGGCGCCGACCTCCGCTTCCGCTCAGCGCCTCGCCCACGCCATCCAGCTGCGGCCGGCGCCGCCGGGCATGCAACTCTACGTCGGGGGCGTCTCCGCCGGCCTTAGAGACTACCTGCACGGGCTTTTCAGCCGCTTCCCGTGGATCATCGCTTTCGTGCTGCTCGTGACCTACATCGTCCTGATGCTTCTCCTGCGCAGCGTTCTGTTGCCGCTCAAGGCGGTCGTCGTCAACCTCCTCTCACTGCTGGCGAGCTACGGCGCTCTCGTCTGGGTGTTCCAGTTCGGTCACCTGCAGTGGCTGTTCCACTTCAAGAGCAGCGGCAGCGTCGACGCCGACATCCCGATCCTGCTGTTCTGCACGGCGTTCGGCGTCTCGATGGACTACGAGGTGTTCCTGCTCAGCCGCATGCGCGAGGCGTGGCTGCAGAGCGGCGACAACCAGTGGAGCGTGGGCTTTGGGCTTGCCAGCACCGGACGCATCGTCACTAGTGCGGCGCTGATCGTCGCCGTGGTCGGCGCGTCGTTCACGCTGACGAGCGTGATCATCACCAAGGCGCTCGGCGTCGGCATTGCCGTCGCCGTGGCCCTGGACGCGACGATGATCCGCATCCTGATGGTTCCGGCGGCGATGCGGCTGCTCGGGCGCTGGTGCTGGTGGGCGCCGGCATGGCTGGAGCGGCGGCTGCCGCACATAGGGGAGTAGGAGGCGGGAGCGGGTTGTTCGCGGCGCTGGGCAGATTCTCGTATCGGTTCCGATGGTACGTGGTCGTCGTCTGGACGGCGATCTTCATCGCGGGCCTTGCCGGTGTCTCGCTGCTGCCCGACCTGCTCAAGGGCAGTGCCTACGTCGCCCCCGATACCCCGTCGCAGGCGACGGCACTGGCCATGCAGCAGCGCATCGGCAGTGGTATCTCGCAGGTCACGATCGTCTTCGCGAGCGCCACGCTCACGGCCGACAGCCCGTCGTTCAAGAGGCTGGTCGAGCAGGGGCTCGCGGGCTACACGAAGTTGGCGTTCCCCTACCTGAACACGATCAAGACCACCTACAACACCGGCGACACGACGATGATCTCTGGCGACGGCAAGGCGACCGTCGCCTGGCTCGTCTTCGACATCCCCATGGACCAGTTGCAGCCGCACCTCGAGCAGATCAAGGCGGCACTGCACGCGACCGCCCTGAAGACGTACTTCACCGGTGAGCCCTTCGTGTACCGCGATCTCGAGACGATCGCCGCCAGCGAGCTGCGCTCAGTCGAGGCGTTCGCCTTCCCGATCGCGCTGCTCGTGCTGCTACTCGTGTACGGCACGTTCTTTGCCGCCGCCCTGCCGATCGTCGGCGGCGGCACCGCCGTGGCGGGCACGATGGGCGTGCTTGCTCTGGTGGCGCCGCACTACGACCTCTCGACGATGATCATCAGCATCGTCGCCCTGCTCGGCATCGCCGAAGGCGTCAACTACTCGCTGATCATGGTCAGCCGGTTTCGTCAGGAGCTGGCGCACGGCGAGAGCGTGCCGGCGGCGGTGGAGACGACGGTGCGCCGCGCCGGACGGACGATCTTCGTCTCCGGCGCGGCCGTCGTGATCAGCCTCGTCGGTCTGACCACCTTCAGGTACCTGAGCCTGCGTTCGATCGGCATCGGCGGCGTGCTCGTGGTGCTCTTCTCGATGCTCGTCGCGCTGACACTGCTGCCCGCCCTGCTCGGCATCCTTGGCGGGCGCGTCAACTCGTGGCGCTTGCTCTGGCGGCCCAGCCGCGAAGGGCGGCGCTGGACCGCCTGGTCCGCCTGGGTGGCGCGGCACTCCGCCGCCGTGCTCGTCGTCAGTGCCGCGCTCGTCGTGTTTGTCGCGTGGCCGGTGATCGGCATCAAGCTTGGCGTGCCGAGCGCCAGCTCGCTGCCGAGCCAGGCGGAGTCGCGTCAAGGCGACCAGATCATCCGGCAGCGCTTCGACGCCGGCGCGCTCAACCCGATCCAGGTCTTCGTGACCTGGAGCGGCGGAAACACGGATCCGTTCGCGGACGAGAACCTGAAGCGCCTGTACGGCTACGTCCAGGCGCTCGCCAAGCTGCCCGGCGCCGGTGTGATCACGAGCATCGTCAGCCTGCCGATACCGGGCGCCGACCTGTCGATGTACGAGAACTTCTGGCCGGTGATGACCACCGGCAGGCTGCCACCGGGCGGCGGCGTGCCGGGGGCGTTCACACCGGCGTTCATCCTCAGTCAGGCGACGCCCGAGCGCCGTGCCGTTTCGATGCTGCTGAAGAGGAGCACGACGGCGGCGGGCGCCGTGCTGATCCGCGTGGCGCCGACCGCCGACCCGGCGTCGGCCTCGGCCCGGCAGCTCGCTGCGAGCATCCTCAAGCTCACGCCGCCGCCCGGTATGTACGTGCGCACGACCGGTGTCACCGAAGGCATGCGCGACTACCTTGCGGCGATGACGAGCCGTTTCCCCTGGGTCGTCGTCTTCGCCTGCTGCGCCACGTTCGTCGCCCTGGCCTTCTTCTTGCGCAGCTTCGTCCTGCCCCTGCAGGCCGTTGGCGCCGCCGCCTGCTCACTGCTCGCCGGCTTCGGCGCGATGGTGTGGGTCTTCCAGTACGGGCACATGGAGTGGCTGTTCGGATTTCGTAGTCTCGGTGTCGTCGACGTCGATCTGCTGGTGGTCATGTTTTGCATCATCTTCGGGGTCTCCATGGACTACGAGGTGCTGCTGCTGACGCGCATCCGCGAGGCTTGGACAGTGAGCGGCGACAACCGCGCCAGCGTCGAGCTCGGCCTCGCCACCACCGGGCGTGTGATCGGCAGTGCCGCGACGATCGTCGTGATCGTCGCGGCGACGTTCGCCTTCACCAGCGTGATGATCACCAAGTCGATCGGCGTCGGACTGGCGGTCGGTGTGGCGTTCGACGCCTTTGTCGTGCGCATGGCGCTTACGCCGGCGACGTTGCGGTTGTTGGGACGCGCCAACTGGTGGTTGCCGAGCGCGTCCCGGGAGGACGATGTGCCGCGCCTCGGCGAGGCCTGACGCGCCGTTCGCGATCTAGCTTCGATCGAGCTCCGCGATCGGGAACGGCAGCGCGGTTCCCGCGGGGATCGGCCGCGGTTCTCGACGCTGACGCGCACGTCGGCCAACTCTGGTGTGTCGGCGAAGCGATAGATCTGACGCAACGTGCCCCCGCGCTCTTCGCGCTCACGCGGTGTGGGCTGATTCCTCCAGGTCCGAGTACACGACGGTGGATGTCGGCGCGCGCGGCGACCGTCAGATGGACCCGCCTTGCTCGACGTCCGCCGCCGGCCACTGCTCGCCGAGGAGGCGAGCGAAAATGACACAGTCGTGGGGCTCGCCGGAGGCGGCGTCGCGGCAGTGGTCCGGGAGTACCACCTCGCGCACGAAACCCGCCTTCTCGGCGACGCGCAGCGAGGCAATGTTGTTCGGATCGGCTTCGAGCCAGACGCAGCGCAGGCCGAGCTGGTCGAGCGCCCAGAGTGCGAGCAGCCGGACGGCCCGGCTTGCGAAGCCCCGTCCGCGGGCCTCCTGCCGCACCCAGTAGGCGATCTCGACCGCATCCGGCACCGCCAGCCAAACGGGCAGGGGATCGTCGCCGGTGGCCATCGGTGGAGGGCCGGCGAGCAGCACGGCGGAGCCGACGAACTCGCCGGTCGCAGCCTCCACGATCGCGAACGCGGCCTTCTCCATCTTGCGCAGGCCCTGCTCGTACTCATGCACGACGTCGAGGGCGCGCGCGACCGTGTACGGCCCCGGCGCCGGCTCCCAGACGGCGTACTCGCCGTCGCCGACGGCAGCGGCCATGTCGCGCGCGTCGCCGTCGCGCAGGGGGCGGACGATCACACGGCCGTCGGTCAGCATGCCTTCGAGGCTGTTCCCGGGGGTGCTCATCGTCGCCTCAGATCGCTTGCCCAGTCTCCTCCCACTGGGCGTAGAGCTCGGCGTAGCGGCCGCGCGCGGCGATCAACTCTTCGTGCGTGCCGCGCTCGACGATGCGGCCGCCTTCGACGACCAGTGTCTCGTCGGCGTAGCGCACGGTGCTCAGCCTGTGGGCGACGATGATCGAGGTGCGGCCGCTGAGCAGCACCTGCATCGCGCGCTCGATCTTGCGCTCGCTCTCGGCGTCGACGCTCGAGGTCGCCTCGTCGAGGATGAGGATCTGCGGGTCGGCGAGCAACGCCCGGGCGAACGAGATCAGCTGCCGTTGACCCGTGGAGAGACCGCTGCCGCCCTCCTGGACCTCGCTGTCGTAGCCGTCCGCCATCGTCTCGATGAAGTCGTGCGCGCCGACGATGCGCGCCACGCGCTTGACCTCTTCGAGGCTGGCGTCGGGGCGCGGGAAGCGGATGTTGTCGAGCACTGAGCCGCTGAAGAGGTGAGCCTCCTGCGGGACGACGGCAAGCTGCTCCCGCAGGCTCGCCATGGTCACCTTTCGAAGGTCGTAGCCGTCGATCGTCACGTCGCCCCGGCCTGGGTCGTAGAAGCGGGCCAGGAGCTTGACGATCGTCGACTTGCCGGCGCCCGTCGTGCCGACGAGAGCGACGGTGCCGCCCGGGGGAATGTGGAAGCTGATGTCGTGGAGCACGTCGACACCTTCGTCGTAGGCGAAGGTCACGTGCGTGAACCCAACCTCGCCGCGGGTGTCGGGCAGCGGCACGGCGTCGGGCACATCGACCATGTCGGGCTCGGTGTCGAGCACCGTGAAGATCTTCTGTACGGCCGCCATCGACGCCTGGAAGGTGTTGTAGAGCTGCGAGAGCTGTTGCACCGGGTCGAAGAAGCTGCTCAGGTAAGCGGTGAAGGCGACGAGCACGCCGATCTGCAGCGTCGTCTGCGTCACCAGGTAGCCGCCGTACCAGAGGACGACGACGACGCCGAGCGCCGAGAGGAACTCGACGAACGGAAAGTAGAGGCCACTCTGCACGACGGTCTGCATGTTCACGTCACGGTACTCGGCGTTGCGCGCGCGGAGCTGTTCGTAGTTCGCCGCTTCGCGGCGGAACGCGAACAGCACACGCGCGCCGGAAATAGATTCCTGCAGATGGGCGTTGACGTTGGCGACCTTGTCGCGGAGCAGCGCATACGAGCGCGCCGAGTGGGTGCGGAAGACGAGCGTCGCGGTGATCAGCGCGGGGAGGATCGTCAGCGTCGCCGCGGCGAGGCGCGGTTCCAGCGTGAAGAGCACGACCACGGCGCCGATCAGCGTGAGGCTGTTGGTGACAAGCGTCGTGACGCCGTCGGTGACGAGCTGGTCGAGCGCATCGATGTCGTTCGTCAGGCGCGAGACGATCCAGCCGGTCTTCTGCCGGCTGAAGAAGTCGAGCGAGAGCTTCTGGATGTGTGCGAACAGCGTGCGCCGCAGGTCGAGCACGACCCGCTCCCCGACCCAGCTCACGAGATAGGTCTGCAGGTAGCTGGCGACGAGGTTGACCACGCCGACGCCAACGAAGAGCACGATGACCACGTCGACGACGTGCAAGTCGTGCTTGGTGATGCCGGAGTCGATGGCGATCTTGACGAGGTAGGGAACGGCGAGACCGCTGACGGTGACGACGATCATCGCGACGATGCCCAGGGCGGCGCGGAGACGGTAGGGGTAGGCGAAGCGCGCGAGCCGTGAGAGTTTGAGCTCGCGCGCAAGGTGCACGAATGCTCGCCAGCCGCGAAAGTCCTGCAGCTCGGCGCCGCTGCCGTGAGGGCCGCTACCACCTCGCCAGGCCATCTCAGACGACTTCCTCGACGTCGACCACGTCGAGCGTGCAGCTCGCCGCCTCGGCGCGGCCGAACATGCGCGCGTAGAGTGTGTCGCCGGCAATCAGCTCGCCGTGCGTGCCGTGCTCGACGACGCGGCCGTGGTCGAGGACGACGATCTCCTCCGCGAGTGAGATCGTCGAGGGTCGGTGGGCGATGATGAACGTCGTGCGGCCGCGCATCACTTCGGCGAGCGCGACGCGGATCTTGAACTCGGTCTCGACATCGACGCTCGAGGTGGCGTCGTCGAGGATCAGGATGCGCGGGTTCATCACGAGCGCGCGGGCGATGGCGATGCGCTGCCGCTGCCCGCCCGAGAGCGTCAGCCCGCGCTCGCCGATGATCGTGTCGTAGCCCTCGGGCAAGACGTCGATGAACGCGGCGGCCTGGGCGCGCCCGGCCGCCTCGTGCACCTCGGCGTCGGTCGCCTCGGGTCGGCCGAAGCGGATGTTCTCGGCGATCGTCGCGGAGAAGAGGAACGGGTCCTGATTGACGATGCCGATGTGTGTGCGCAGGCTGGCGAACGTGAGCGCGCGCACATCCTCGCCGTCGACCAGCACGCGCCCGCCGCTGACGTCGTAGAAGCGCGGGATCAGGTTGGTGAGCGTCGTCTTGCCGCAGCCGGTATGACCGACCAGGGCGAGCGTCTTGCCGGCCGGCACGTCGAGATCCACGTCGACCAGCACCGGCCGGCCCGGGTACGCGAAGCTGACGCGCTCGAAACGCACGGCGCCGCGCGGATCGGCCAGCGGCTGCGCATCGGCGCTCTCCGTCATCTCGAGCGGCGCGTCGAGAATCTCGTAGACTCGCTCGCCGGAGGCGATCGCGCGCTGCGCCAGACCGGTGAGCCAGCCGAGCATCTGGGCGGGGTAGACGAGCATCATCAGGTACGAGTAGAAGGCGACCAGGGAGCCGAGGCTGAGGTGGCCGCCGATCACCTGTCGGCCGCCGTACCAGAGCAGCACGGCGACGGCGATGCTCGGCAGGAAGCCGATCAGCGGGATGTAGAACGCGCGCAGCCGGGCGGCGCTGATGCTTGCGTCGAACACCGCCGTGCTGCGCTCGCTGAACTTGGCGAGCTCGTCCTCTTCGCGGGCGAAGATCTTGACGATCCGCGAGCCGGTCACGTTCTCCTCGGCGACGGTGGTCACGTCGGCGATCTTCTGCTGCACGTCGCGGAGCACGGGGTGCAGCCGGCGGCTGAAGCGCAGCGCCACGCCGAGCAGCAACGGGAAGAAGGCGAGAGCGATGATCGCGAGCTTCCAGTTCAGTAGAAAGAGCAGCACCGTCACGGCGCCCATCTGAAAGACGTTGACCGTGAAGAAGATGAGCCCGTAGCCGAGGAACATGCGCACGTTGCTGATGTCGGCGACGACGCGCGACATGAGCTGGCCGGTCTGCCAGCGGTCAAAGTACCCGAACGGCTGACGAAGCAGATGACCCCAGACTCGGTTGCGCAGGTCGTACTCCACGCCCAAGCTCACCTTGCCGGTGGTCATGCGCCGACCGACCGATGCGCCGAAGCGGACGACACCGACGCCGATCAGCGCGACGCCGTACACGATCAGCAGCCGATGGTCACCGCCGATCAGCGCCTTGTTGATGACTTGCCGGGTGATCGCCGGGATGGTGAGGCTGAGGCTCAACTGCACGAGGGCCAGCGCAAAGCCGGCGGCCATGAGCCACTTGTACGCTCCGATGAGCTTGCTGATGCGCCAGAACGTCTTCATCGATTCCAAGGATACCCCGTCGATAACCAGGACGGATCTTCGCTCACTCGACGGCCGCCCGCGACGCACTCGACGGCGCTCTGCCTGCAGTCGTCGGCTGTGGCGGGGCGGCGCGCCGTGAGGGTGGGTGTACACTTGGGCGGTCGCAGCGGGCCGCAGGCCCCGCGCCGCGACCGCCCGTCATGTCGCCACCGGAAAACGCCCAACACCCGCTCGCCGACATTCCCGGCACTCGCGCACCGGAGGGCGACGTCGTGCCCGCCTGGTTGCTCGAGCCGCAGGTGGCGCCGCGCGCCGGAGGCACGCGGCGCTCGTTTCTCGGCCGCTTCGCCGGCGGGCTCGGGCACTTCGTCGAGCGTGCCTTCGCCGCCGATGCGGCGAGCGCGCAGCCGGGGCTGCTCCAGCGCGTCGATCCACGCGTCAAGCTGCTGACGCTGCTCGGGCTCGTCCTCGTCAGCGTGTTCGTCACCCGCCTGCCGTCGCTGGCGGCGCTGCTCGCCTTCGCCATCGTCCTTGTCGTCCTGTCGCGCATCCCGTTGCGCCGCTTCGCCGTGCGTGCGTGGCTCGTGGTGCCGCTCTTCACCGCGGCGATCGTTCTGCCGGCGATGACGAGCTGGGTCACACCGGGCGATGCGCTGGTCACGCTGTGGCGTGACCAGCGCATCGCGATCGGTCCCTGGCACTTACCGCAGACACTGGCGATCACCACGGCCGGCGTCGCGACGGCGGCACGCATGCTGCTGCGCGTCAGCGCTGCCGTCTCCTTCAGCGTGCTGCTCGCGTTGACGACACGCTGGAACGACCTGCTGGCGGCGCTGCGCGCGGTGCGCGTGCCGCGACTCTTCGTCTTCGTGTTGGCGATCGCCTATCGCTACGTCTTCGTGCTGCTGCGTGCCGCGCAGGATCTGGTCCTGGCGCGGCGCAGCCGCACCGTCGGCCGCGTCAGCGCCGCCGAGGACCGACGCTTCGCCGGGGCCGCGGCCGGCGCGCTCTTCGGCAAGTCGCAGGCGATGAGCGAGGAGGTCTACGGCGCCATGGTCGCGCGCGGCTACGTGGGGGAGGCGCGCTCTCTCGACCGGTGGCGGTTGCGGCCGATCGATCTGGGCTGGGCGATGACCGCGATGCTCGTCGCGGCGGCGGTCATCGCTCTCGACATCGTCCTCGGACGGGTGGCTTGACCGCGACGTCCACCCCCGTGTTCGACCTCCGTGAGGTGAGCTTCGAGTACGGCCACGGCGTCGTCGCGCTGCGCGCCGTCAGTTTCAGCGTGCAGCGCGGTGAGCGCCTCGCCCTGCTCGGCGCCAACGGCTCGGGCAAGTCGACGCTGCTCAAGATCATGGCCGGTCTGGCCGCGCCGACCGGCGGTGCGATCAGCGCCTTCGGCGCCCCGCTCGCCGCCGACCTGCTTCGGGACACCGCCGCCGCGCACGAGTTCCGGCGGCGCGTCGGCATCGTCTTCCAGAGTGCCGACGCGCAGCTCTTCACGCCGACCGTGCGCGACGAGATCGCCTTCGGCCCACTGCATCTCGAGCTGCCGCGCGACCAGGTGCTCGCGCGCGTCGAGGACACGCTGCGCATGCTCGGTCTCGACGATCTGGCCGAGCGTGCGCCCTACAACCTGAGTGGCGGCGAGAAGAAGAAGGTCGCGCTCGCCGCCGTGCTCTCGATCAACCCCGAGGTGTTGATGTTCGACGAGCCGGCCGCCGGGCTCGATCCGCGCACACAGCAGTGGCTGCTGGAACTGCTCGCGCGGCTGCACGGCGCCGGCAAGACGATCATCATCGCCACCCACAGGCTGGACGAGCTCGGGCGCATCGCCGACCGGGCCCTGATCCTCGCCGAGGACCACACGGTGGCCGCGGTCGGCCCCGTCGCCGAGCTCCTCGCCGACCGCGGCCTGCTGCTCGCCGCCAATCTCATCCACGAGCACGCGCACTATCACGGCGAGGTGCTGCACTCACACCCGCACGGTCACGTCGACGACGAAGCGCTCGAGCACGGCGAACCGCTGCCGCACGAGCACGACCACGGCGCGCCCGTCCCCGAAGGCAACGGCGCGCCCGTCCCTGACGACCACAGCGGACTGTAACTTCCTGACCGGGAATGCCGTCTAACCCTCACAAGTGGCAGACGCCGCCCGATCCTACCCCGGCCGAGCTCGCCCGGGCCGCGGCCGGCGACGCCGAGGCATTCCGTCAGGTCGTGGAGCGCTACCAGAGCATGGTCTACTCGATCGCGTACAACGTGTTCGGCAACCGGGCCGACGCCGAGGATGCGGCGCAGGAGGTGTTCCTGCGCCTCTACCGCAAGCTGTCGCGATTCGCCGGCAGCTCGAGCTTCTCGACGTGGTTCTACCGCTTCGCGCTGAACGCGGTCATCGACCACCAGCGCCGCCAGCGCCATCTCCGGGTGGCGGACGCGCCGCCGCCGGTCGATGCGGGCGAGCCGACGGGCGACGCGGAGGGCGAAGCCCTCGACCGCGTCGCCTACGGCGAAGTGATGGCCGCGCTCGGTGACTTGCCGCTCGACTATCGCGCGCCGCTCGTGCTGCGCGATGTCTATGGTCTCAGCTACCGCGAGATCTCGCGCGAGCTCGACCGTCCGCTGGGCACCGTCAAGGCGATGGTCCACCGCGGCCGTAACGCGCTGCGCCTGCGGCTGCGCGCCGCCGGCGCCACGGAAAAGGAGTGACGATGGACTGCAGCCAGTGTCGCGAGGTGATCCACCGCTACATCGACGCCGAGCTCGGCGGGCGCGACGTGGCCGAGTTCCAGGGCCATGTGGGATTCTGCCCCGAGTGTGCTCTGGAGCTGAAGGAGCTTGCTGCCGTGCACATGCGTCTCGGCGCTCTGCCGGGGATCGCGCAGGCGGCCCCGGCCGGCTTCGCCGACCGGGTGCTCGGCGCGATCGCCTTGCATCCGGCGGCGACGCTCGCCGAGCGGCTCGCCGGCGTTACCGGGAGGGCGCGGTTGCCGCGGCGGCTGTCGCCGCCGACGCGCACGCTCGCTTACTCGGCCCTGGCTCTCGCCGCGGTCGCCATCGGTCTCGAGACCAGGCACCTGCGGCGCTCCCGGGAGGTGAACGTGGGATGAGGCTCGACCGCGCGCAGATCGAAGCGCTGATCCCGCATCGCCCGCCCTTCCTGTTGCTCGACGAGGTCGTCGAGCTCGAGCCGGGCGTGCGCTGCCACGCGCGGCGCACGCTGCGCGCGGATGAGTTCTGGTTCGCCGGGCACTTTCCGGGCAATCCCGTCATGCCCGGCGTGCTGATCGTCGAGGCGCTTGCACAGGCCGGCGTCGTCACAGCGCTCGCCGAGGAGGAGAACAAGGGCAAGGTCGTGCTCTTCGCCGGCATCGACAAGGTGCGGTTCAAACGTGTCGTGCGTCCCGGCGACACGCTCGACCTCAAGGTAGAAGTGATGATGGCGCGGGCGACCGTTGGCAAGGCGAAGATCGTCGCCACGGTGGACGGCGAGATGGTTTGCCGCGGCGAAGTGATGTTCGCGCTCGCCGATGCCGAGGCCGCGGCGCAGGGTCAGCCGACGATGAGCGGCCCCACGGGCGATCGGGGCCGCTCGTGATTGGCTTGCGCCGCGGCCTCGTCAAGGGCGCCCGCATCGCTGCGCTCGGCGTCTATGTACCCGAGCGCGTGCTCACCAACGACGAGCTGTCGCGGACGCTCGACACGTCCGACGAGTGGATCGCGTCGCGCACGGGTATCCGCGAGCGGCGCATCGCACGCGCCGACCAGGCCTCGTCGGACCTGGCGGTCGAGGCGGCGCGGCGCGCCCTCGCCGCCGGCGGGCTCGCCGCGCACGATATCGACCTCGTGATCGTCGCGACGATCACGCCCGACATGTTCTTCCCGGCCACCGCCTCGATCGTCGCCGACAAGATCGGCGCCACCCGGGCGGGCGCGTTCGACCTCGAAGCCGGCTGTACCGGCTTCATCTACGGCCTCGCCGCGGCGACGGCCTTTGTCTCCGCCGGCATCTACCACAACATCCTCGTGATCGGCGCCGAGGTGCTCTCGCGCAGTCTGGACTGGGAGGACCGCCGCACCTGCGTGCTCTTCGGCGACGGCGCCGGCGCCGTGGTCGTCACGGCAAGCGACAACGGCGGGATCTTCTCTTTCGACCTCGGAAACGACGGCTCCGGCGCCGAGCACCTCTCCCTGCCGGCCGGCGGCTCGCGTCTGCCGGCAACGCACGAGACGGTCGACCGGCACGAGCACTTCATGCACATGCTCGGGTCCGAGGTCTACAAGTTCGCCACGCGCGTGATCGTCGAATCGTGCGAGAAGGTGCTAGCCGACGCCGAGGTCACCGTCGCCGACGTCGACCTCTTCGTGCCGCACCAGGCCAACATCCGCATCATCGAGGCGGCCGCCAAGCGGCTCGGCTTCAAGTCCGACCAGGTCTTCCACAATCTCGACCACTACGGCAACACCTCGTGCGCGTCGATCCCGCTCTGTCTCGCCGAGGCTGTGGCGGGCGGTCGCCTGAAGAAGGGCGACACCCTGCTCATGGCCGGCTTCGGTGCCGGACTCACCTGGGGCTCATGCCTGACGGAGTGGGATCTCTGATGGCCGGGCGGCCGACACTCGTCTTCCCCGGCCAGGGCGCGCAGACCGTGGGCATGGGCAAAGACGTTTACGACCTGCACGCCGCCGTGCGCCGCACTTACGACGAGGCAAACGCCGTCCTCGGCTACGACATCGCCGCACTGAGCTTTGAAGGTCCGGCAGAGACGCTCTCGCGCACCGACATCACGCAGCCGGCGCTGCTCACGAACTCGATCGCGCTCCTGAGAGAGCTTCGAGAGCGCGGGCTGGAGTTCGATGCCGCGCTGGGCCACAGCCTTGGCGAGTACAGCGCGCTGGTGGCCACCGGCGCGCTGCCCTTCGCCGACGCGTTACGACTCGTTGCGCGGCGCGGCGCGGCGATGCTCAGCGCGGCGGAGGAGGCGTCGGGCGGCATGACGGCAGTGCTCGGCATCGACGACGCCGCCGTCGAGGCGCTGTGCGCCGAGATCGGCGGTGTATGGCCGGCCAACTACAACGCTCCCGGGCAGGTGGTGGTGAGTGGCTCGCGGGAGGCGCTGGCGACATTCGCCGAGCGGGCGCCGCAGAGCGGCGCCCGCAAGGTCGTGCCGCTGGCTGTGAGCGGCGCCTTCCACTCGCCGCTGGTCGCGCCCGCCGTCGAGGCGATGCGCGGCCCATTGGGCGAAGCCGACTGGGCCGCGCCGGAGCAACCGTTCTTCTCCGTGTGCAGCGTCGCTTTCGAGAGCTCCGGCTTCGCCGATCTGCTCGCCCGCCAGATCGTCTCGCCGGTGCGCTTCGCGCAATCGATCCGCTACCTGTTCGGTAAGGGGTACGATTCGTTTCTGGAGATCGGTCCCGGCAGCGTCCTGAGCGGCCTGATCCGGCGCATCGAGCCGGGCGCCGTGACGGCGCGCGTCGCCGACGCGGCCACGCTCGCGGTGGCCATCGAGGGGGGTTTGCAGTGAGTGTCGATATCGATTTGAGTGGAAGAGTGGCGCTGGTCACCGGCGCCGGTCGCGGCATCGGCCGCGAGATCGCGTTGGCGCTGGCCGCGGCCGGCGCCGACGTGGCGATCAACGACTTCGCCGACGAGCCCGCGTGCGCGGCCGTCGTCGGCGAGATCATCGGCCTTGGGCGCACGTCCATCTGCGTGATGGGCGATGTCGGTGACGATGAGGCGGTGAACGGTATGGTCGAGCGGGTCGAGAGCGAGCTCGGGCCGCTGGCGGTCGTCGTCAACAACGCCGGCATCACGCGCGACCAGGTCGTGATGATGATGGACCCCGCCGACTTCGATGCCGTGATCCGCACGCACCTGCGCGGCACGTTCCTCGTGTCGAAGGCGGCGGCGCGCAAGATGTTCCGCCGCCGCGAGGGCTGCATCGTCAATATCTCGAGCGTGGTCGGGCGGCGGGGCAATGCCGGCCAGGCGAACTATGCCGCCGCCAAGGCCGGAATCATCGGCCTGACCAAGTCGCTGGCCAAGGAACTGGGCGCCCGCGGCGTGCGCGTCAACGCCATCGCCCCTGGGTACATCGACACGCCGATGACGCAGAGCCTCCCCGACGAGGTGAAGAAGGCGATCGTCGAGGCCACACCGCTGCGCGGCATCGGCCAGCCCGGCGACGTCGCCGCAGCGGTGCTCTTCCTCGCATCGCCGCTCGCCAAGTTCATTACGGGATGCGT
Organism: Actinomycetota bacterium; assembly: GCA_003132585.1. Taxonomy (GTDB): domain Bacteria; phylum Actinomycetota; class Thermoleophilia; order UBA2241; family UBA2241; genus PALSA-647. The sequence continues at coordinate 126,551 of PKYG01000110.1, read as the reverse complement.
GCTGCCGGTCGACGGCGGTCTGGGCATCTGATGGCAGGAGGCGGAATGGTGCTGCCGACCAGACGCGTCGTCGTCAGCGGCATGGGGCTCGTCACCCCGCTCGGCTGCGCGGTCGACGAGTTCTGGAACAAGCTCACCGCCGGCACGTCGGCGGTCGCCGGGATCACCAAGTTCGATCACTCCCGCCTCTCCGTTCACATCGCCGCCGAGGTCAAGGACTTCGACCCCACCGACTACATGGACAAGCGCACGGCGCGGCGCATGGATGCCTTCGCCGCGTATGCCGCCGCCGCGGCGATCATGGCCCGCGACGCCGCCGGCATGCCGATCGCGCCCGAAGCCGAGCGCATCGGCGCTCTGGTCGCGAGCGGCATCGGCGGTCTGACGACGTTTCAGGCCGAAGTCGAGAAGATGATCGACAAGGGTCCCGAACGGGTCAATCCGCTGCTGATCCCGATGATCATCCCGAACATGGGTGCGGCGCACGTCTCGCTGGAGCTGGGCACCAAGGGCCCGCTGAGCGCGACCTGCACTGCCTGCGCGGCGGGCTCGAACGCCATCGGCGACGCTTTCGAAGCGATCCGCCGCGGCGACGCCGTGGCGATGTTCGCGGGCGGCAGCGAGGCGCCGATCTGCACCATCGGTGTGGCCGGATTCGCCTCGCTGCGCGCGCTCTCGACGCGCAACGACGCGCCGACGGAGGCGTCGCGCCCCTTCGACATCGGCCGCGACGGCTTCGTCATGGGCGAGGGCGCCGGCATCCTGCTGCTCGAGGAGCTCGAACACGCGCTGGCGCGCGGTGCGACGATCCACGCCGAGATGGTCGGCTACGGCATGAGCTCGGACTCGTTCCACATGACGGCGCCCGACGAGACCGGCGAGTCGCAGGCGCGGGCGATGACCAACGCGATGCGCCAGGCGGGCATCGGTCCCGAGGCGATCGACTACATCAACGCGCACGGCACGTCGACCGATGTCGGCGACATCGCCGAGACGAAAGCGATGAAGCTCGCTCTCGGCGAGCACGCCGCCAAGGTGGCGATCTCGTCGACGAAGTCGATGATCGGCCACTGCCTGGGCGCTTCCGGCGCCATCGAAGCGGCGATCGCCGTGCTCGCCATCGAGCGCGGCGTGATCCCGCCGACGATCAACCTGGTCGATCCCGATCCGGAGTGCGATCTCGACTACGTGCCGCTGACGGCGCGTGCGGTGACGGTCGCTGTGGCCGCCTCCAACTCCTTCGGCTTCGGCGGCCACAACGTCACACTGATCTTCAAGCGTTTCGAGCGGTAGGAGCGAATGAGCGTCACAGTCGAGATCGGCCGTCGCGACGACCGTCCACCGGTGCCGCCGGGCGGCGCCGGCTGGTCGTGCCCGAAGTGCCACCAGCCGGCCGACCCGGCGGCCGTGAGGGCCAATCTCCAGGTGTGCCCGGCATGTGGCTACCACCTGCGCATCGGCGCCCGGGAGCGCATAGCTCAGCTGGTCGACCAAGGCGGCTTCCGCGAGCGCTGGGCAGCGCTCAAGACGCTCGATCCGCTCGAGTTCACCGATCTCGAGACCTATCCCGAGCGGTTGCGGGAGGCGCAGGCAAAGACCGGTCTGACCGAGGCGATCGTCGCCGGCACGGCGACGATCGCCTCGGTCCAATGCGTGCTCGCCGTCATGGACTTCGGTTTCATGGGTGGCAGCATGGGCAGCGTCGTCGGCGAGAAGCTGTGGCGCGCCGCCGAGATGGCGGCGACGGAGGGCTTGCCGCTCGTCGCCGTCTGCACCTCCGGCGGCGCGCGCATGCAGGAGGGCATCCTCTCGCTCATGCAGATGGCCAAGACGACTTGCGCGGTCGACGTCATCAACGAGGCCGGCGTGCCCTTCGTCGCCGTCCTCGCCGACCCCTGCACTGGCGGCGTCGTCGCGAGCTTCGCGACGCTCGCCGACATCTGCGTCGCTGAACCGGGAGCGTTGCTCTACTTCTCCGGTCCGCGCGTGATCGCCGAGACGACCAAAGAGGAGCTGCCGGCCGACTTCGGCACGGCCGAGCGCAACCTCGCGCTCGGTCATCTCGATGCAGTCGTCGCGCGCACCGAGCTGCGCGACAAGCTCGCTAACTATCTCCGATTGCTGGAAGGAGGTGGTACCCCTGAACGAATCCGAGCACGACGAGCGCGAAGCCGAAGCCCGCGAGGGCTGGTTGACGCGACGGCTCGAAGAGCTAAAGCGCTTGCCGCTCATGCCCGGCGTCCATTTGGGCGAGGAGATCGAGAGGCTGTCTACACGCCTCAAGACATTGAGGCATGAGAAACGACGCCACGACGCCTGGCTGACCGTCCAGATCGCTCGCGAGAAGGATCGCCCGCGGACGCGCGAGTACATCGCGCTGCTGATCGAGGGCTTCGAGGAGCTCAAGGGCGACCGCTTGCGTGCCGACGACCGGGCGATCGTCGGCGGTCTCGGCTGGTTCGAGGGTCAGGCGGTGGTCGTGATCGGCCACCAGAAGGGGCGCACGCTCGACGAACAACAGATGCACAACTTCGGCATGGCGCGGCCGGAAGGCTACCGCAAGGCACAGCGCCTGTTCAGGCTCGCCGAGCGGCACAAACTGCCGATCTTCACGTTCGTCGACACTCCCGGCGCCTACCCCGGCATCGCCGCCGAGGAGGGCGGTCAGGCGCGGGCGATCGCGGAGACGATGCGCAACATGGCCCGCCTCAGCGTGCCCGTGATTGCGACGGTCATCGGCGAGGGCGGCTCCGGAGGAGCGCTCGCCCTCGCCGTTGCCGACCGCGTGCTGATGCAGGAGAACGCGACCTACTCGGTCATCTCGCCTGAAGGGTGCGCGGCGATCCTCTGGCGCGACGCCGAATTCGCGCCACAGGCGGCCGAGGCATTGCGCCCGACAGCGTCTCAGTTACTCGCGCTCAACGTGATCGAGCGCGTCGTTAAGGAGCCGCGCGGCGGCGCCCAGAACAACCCGGAGAACGCCGCGAACGAGGTTCGACAGGCGCTGCGCGAGACGCTCGCCGAGCTCGTGGCGATCGACCCGGCGGCCCGCCGCGCGCAGCGACGCGAACGCTTTCGCAAGCTCGGCGCCTTCAGCGAGGGCAGCGTCGCCGGCGCTGTGATCAATGCGCTGCCGTCGCTCAGCCCGCGACCGCAGCGCGACTTCTAGCTGGCGCGCCGTCGCTTGGTGGCGGCGAAGCGCTCGAGCCGGTACGGCTCGAGCGTGACCTCGGCCTCGGCGCCGGTGACGACGTCGGCAATCACGCGACCGGTGAGCGGCGCGCAGAGGATGCCGTTGGGGCAGAAGCCGAACGCGCTGACGAGGTTCGGATAGCGTTCAGTGCGGCCGAGGATGGGCAGGCGGTCGGGCGTGAAGCCCATCACGCCTGCCCACCAGCGGATCAGGCTGACGTCGGCGATGCCCGGATGCACCTTGACGATCGTTTCGAGGATCATCTTCTGAATATCGAGGCTGTTCGCCGGCCCCGGGCTGCCGAGCAACCAGTCTCCGTGCGTGTCGACGGTGCGGCAGCCACCGATAGTGAGGCTGCCGTGCCTGGTCTGGCGCCAGTAGATGTACGGGTTGGGCGAGTTGCCGTAGAGACAGGCGATGGTCATCAGCGGCGGCAGCGGCTCGGTGACGAAGATCTGGCCGCGCTGGGGCGTGACGGGCACGTCCAGCCCCAGCGCGGCGAGGAAAGGCCGGCTCCAGGGCTCGATCGCGACGACGACCTGCTCGCAGGTCACGTCGCCGGCGTCCGTCTGCACGGCGGTGACGCGCTCGCCGGAGACGACGAGGCCGCGCGCCGGCGTGTGCTGGCGGACCTTGGCGCCGCGCCGTGCCGCTGCCTCGGCGAGCGCGTAGGTGAGCAGCAGCGGGTTGACCTGACCGTCTTCATAGCGCAGCCAACCGCCGATCACGTTCTCCGGGAACAGCTTGGACATGGCGAGGACCTCGTCACGATCGCACCAGCGCACCGGATAGCCGCGGTCGAGGTGCGCGCGGAAGTCGGCGTGCGTCTCCTCGATGTCGATGTCGCTGTCGAGGAGGATCTGCAGGCTGCCGTCCTGGACGTACTCGATATCGGTCTCGAGCTCTTCCGCGAGAGCGGCGAACGAGGCTGAGGCGCGGAGGTAGAACTCCATCAGGGGGGAGGCCGGGTCGAGGGCGGCGTCGACGAGACCGCCGTTGCGGCCGCTCGCTCCGCGAGCGAGCACGGTGGCCTCAAGCAGGAGCACGTCGACGCCACGTTTGGCGAGCTGGTACGCGATCGACGCGCCGCTCGCCCCGCCGCCGACGACGACGACGTCGCAGCTCGCGGGGAGGGGCGCTTGCAGGAGTGCCATGCCGGAATCATACCGTAGTAGGCAGGCGGCGCGGCTGCGCGCGCCGCCTGCCGCAGGGTTGCATATCGGAGGCGCGCGGGTAAGGCTCTGTTCGTGGAAGTACGGGCCCCCGCCCCCGAAGTCGTGATCGCCGTCGAAGGCCTGCTCAAGGTCTACGGCGACACGGTCGCCGTAGACAACGCCAGCTTCACCGTGGCGCGCGGCGAGATCTTCGGGCTGCTCGGCCCCAATGGCGCCGGCAAGACGACGACGGTCGAGTGCCTGCAGGGGCTGCGCATCGCCGAGCGCGGGTCGATCAACGTGCTCGGCTTCGACCCGCGCCGGCACGCCACCGCGCTGCGCCGGCGCATCGGCGGCCAGCTGCAGCAGTCGGCGCTGCCCGAGCACATGAGGGTGTGGGAGGCGCTCGACCTCTTCTCCTCGTTCATCCCCGGCGGCCATGATTGGCGCGTGCTCATGCGGCAGTGGGACCTTGAGAGCAAGCGCAAGGCGACCTTCCACAGCCTCTCGGGGGGGCAGCGCCAGCGGCTCTTCGTCGCGCTGGCGCTGGTCAACGATCCGCAGATCGTGTTCCTCGACGAGATGACGACCGGTCTCGATCCGGCGGCGCGACGCCTCGCCTGGGAGCTGATCCGCGAGATCCGCGACCGCGGCACCACCGTCGTGCTCGTGACTCACTTTATGGACGAAGCGGAGAAGCTCTGCGACCGCATCGCCGTGATGGAAGGCGGTCGCATCGTCGCCATCGACACGCCGCGAGGCCTTATCGAGAACCATGCCTGCGGTGTCTGCATCGCGTTCACGACCGATGCCGACGACGTGAGCTGGATCGGCGGTATAGGCTGCGTCGACAGCGTGCAGCGGCACGGCCGCCGCGTCGAGGTCGAGGGCAGCGGCCCGGTGCTGGTGCTGGTCGCCGCCGCTCTGGTCGAGCACGGCATCGTGCCAGAGGACCTCCATCTCGAGCAGCCGACGCTCGAAGACGCGTACCTGCACCTTACCGGCCACGCGCAGCGGGACTGACCTGAGATGAGGGCGCTCTGGAAGCTGGCGTGGACCGAGATCAAGCTCTTTATGCGTGAGCCGATCACGATGATCTTCTCGTTCGCCTTTCCGATCCTCGTGCTCGTGCTGCTCGGCGGCATCTTCGGCGCCAGGACCGTCATCGATGGCGACTTCGCCGGGGTGAGGATGATGAACTATTACGTGCCCGGCTACATCGCCCTCGTCGTCGCCTCGATCGGTCTCATCTCGCTGCCGGTGCACCTGGCCAACTACCGCGAGCACGGCGTGCTGCGCCGGCTGCGCGCCTCGGGCGTGCCGGAGCCGGCGCTGCTCGGCGCGCAGGCCTTCGTGAGCCTCATGATCGGCCTCGTCGGCGGCGTGCTCATCGCCGGTCTGGGCTTCGCCGCCTACGGCGTCTCCGCCCCTGAGCAAGTCGGTGGCCTGATCCTCGCCTTCGTGCTCGGCGTGTTCGCCTTCACGGCGATCGGCGTGCTGCTCGCCTCGGTGCTGCCCAACGCGCGCTCGGCGCAGGCGGTGGGGCTGCTGCTCTGGTTCGTGATGCTCTTCGTCTCGGGTACGTCGGCGCCGCTGCACGTGTTGCCCGGATGGATGAAGAAGGTCGGCGAGGCTCTTCCCCTGTACCACGTCCAGAAGAGCCTTGAAGGCCCCTGGCAAGGTCACGGAACGGAGACGCTGGAGCTGCTCGTCGTGTGGGCGGTCGGTGCGTTGGCGGCGCTGATCGCGGCCCGCGTGTTCCGCTGGGAGTGAGCGGCGGGACGGCCGGTGCCGCCGACCGGCCGCGCTAGCCTTGGTCCGCCAGCGCCGCGACGACCTTCAGCATGCGCTCGGCGACCATCGATGCGATCGACAGCAGTTTGGGGTTGCCGTACAGCCAGGGGCCGCCGCCGGGCTTGGTGATCGCCACGACGGTGCCGCCCTTCACCGGGAAGACGACGAGCGGCGTGGTCACGGCGGCGGCGACCGTCGGGTCCGTCGCGATCGTATCGATCGCCGCCGCCGGCACGGCGACGTGCAGCAGCACATACGTGCTCCGCAGGTGGTGGGAGAGCTTGTCGCCGCGCACCTGACCGACGATCGCGAACCCCTCGGCGGCAAGCGCTTCCTTGACCCGTTTGAGTACCTTGCTCGGCGGGTCGTCGAACTCGATCACCCAGCGAAAGCCACCCACTTCGGCATGATCGTCGACATCTTCGGCCGGAGGGTACGTCGCGCGCAGGTAGTCGACGATCTCACCGGAGTCGGTCAGGACCTTGTCGCCGTCGACGAGCACGGGAACGCCATCCTGGCCGGAGACATCCTCCACCTGCTTGCGTTTCGCGCGCTCCACCGGCACGTTGACGGTCGTATAGGTCAGACCGAGCTCGGAGAGCACCTGGCGGACGCGGTGACACCAGGGGCACCACTCTGCCTGGTAGAGCGTGATCATGTTGGCCTCCTCTCGGTCACGGGCGGTCGCCGAGCAGATCGTCAAGGAGCGCGGCGATCGCCTCCGGGTCGGCGGTCGGCTCCAGACAGGTGACGCCGGCGCAGACGTAAGCTGCCGGCGCTGCTTCGACGCTATATCTGGCACGGGTGATGTCCTCGGCATCGGCGTCAAGGTCGAGCAACTGGACGGTGCGCTGCGGGGCGGCGGCCCGCAGGGCCGCCCGGAGCAGCGCCCGCGCCTGCTCGTCTTCGGGCTCGCCGACGACGACGATGTGCGCCGGGTGCGCGTGCAGGCGCAGGAGGGTGAGAGCATACCGGGCGGCGGCGATTCCATAGTTGGAGGCGTCCGCCGCCCAAGCTCCGAGCACGCCCAGTGCGCGCTGGCCGAAGTGCTCCTTGCCCGAGTATGCGGTGAGGCGTTGCAGTACGTCGGCCATCACCGCATTGTCGTCGAGTGCCGGCACGGAGACGGCGAGCAGGCCGGCGTCGTCCGTACCGTGGCGTCGGTCGGCAAGTCGGCCGTCCGGCAGCGACAAGTTCATGTCGGTCTGATCGGCGAGCGTCTCGGCGCGTGCGAGGTACGCTTTCTCGGCCGTGACCTCATAGGCGTCGAGCAGCGCCGCCGCCATGTGCGCCTGGTCGCCGAGCAGACCGTCGACAGATCCGCCGGCGTAGTGCTGCATGCCGTTGGCGGCGCGGCAGGTGTCCCACAGGTGATCGAGCGTCGCCAAGGCCGTGTCGACGAGTTCCGGCCGGTCGAGCAGATACGAGCCGCGAAGCAGGGCGCTCGCGGCGAGCGCGTTCCAGTCGACATACACGGTGCGATCGATCTCGGGGGCGGGCATCGCGGTGCGGTCCGCCGCATCGAGCTTGTAGTAGCGCTCGTCGGCGTCCTGGCTGCCGGCGAAAGCGGGAGGATCGTCGAGCCAAAGTGTGTCGACCAGGTAGTCGATCACGTCACCGGCGGCGGCAGCGTGGTCTTCGCTATCGAGGAACAGTGATGCGTCGAGGTAGAGCGCCGCGAGCTTGGCGTTGTCCTCGAGCATCTTCTCGTAGTGCGGCACCGACCAGTCGCGGTGCGTGGCGTAGCGGAAGAACCCGTGGCCGATGCGGTCGTGGATCTCGCCGCCGGCCATCTCTCGGAGCGTCTCGGAGACGATCTCGCCGGCGCGGCCGTCGTGGTTGAGCGCGTGCCGGACGAGCAGCAGTGAAAGGGCGTCGACCTGCGGGAACTTGGGCTCGGTGCCGAAGCCGCCGTGCACCGGGTCGAAGGCGTCGGTGATCGTCTCGACCATCTCGGCGACGATGTCGGCGTCGGGCTCGTCGGCCGGCTCTGCCACCGCGTTCGCGTCGTTCGCTGCCGCTGCCGGACGGCGCTGCAGCAGATCGTCGCGACGCGAAGCATAGAACGCCGCGACCTTCGGCAACGCCTCCGCCATCTGCTCCGGGTTCAGGTAGGTGGCGCCGTCAATGATCTCCCCGCGCGCCGTGAGGAACGCCGTCGTCGGCCAGCCGCCCATGTTGTAGCGCCGGTTCACGTCGGGGCGGCGGTCGTTGTCGACGCGCACGGGGATGCAGCTGTCATTGACCATCGCGATGATCCGCGCATCGGAGTAGGTGGTCTCGTCCATCACGTGGCACCAGTGGCACCACACGGCNNTTGCCCCACGGTCGCCAGGCGATCTCGTGAGCGTTGTTGGCACGCGGTGAAAAGCGGAAGTCGTCGATCATGGTGCGCTTCTACCCGCGCCGATAGCCCCGCAACCGCTCGACCCCAACTCGCCCTTGTGCCGGTTGACACAAGCTCGCTTCGGCGGTACATTTCGGTAGTATCCGCATATCCGCTCATCCGGATACATACGACCATCACTGGAACCACCTGCCGGAAGGAGCCGTTCGCGTGGACGCCAAGCTCAAAGCCGAGGTCAACCTGCTGCATGCCAACCTGTGCCAGGCGATCGCCGACCCCAAGCGCATCCTCATCCTCTACGCCCTCAGCGAAGGGCCCAAGCATGTGACCGAGCTGGCGGAGATGCTGGAGATGCCGCAGTCGACGGTGTCGCGGCATCTCAAGGTCTTGCGCGACCGCTCGCTCGTCGACCCAGTGCGCACCGGCGCCAACGTGCAGTACTCCCTCGCCGACGCGCGCGTCGTTGAAGCGCTCGACCTGATGCGCGCCGTGCTGGTGAGCGCGCTCGCCCAGCAAGCCCACCTCGCCCAGAGCCTCGCGTAGGCCCCCGCGCACGAAAGGATCCACAGTGTCTTCACTCAACACCAGAGAGCAGGAGCAGCTCAGTGCGCTCTTCGGGCCGCGCGTCACCTTCGAGCGCCTCGAGCGCAAGCTCTATGGGCACGACATCGCCGCCATCCCGAGCATGGTCAAGCCGCTCGTCGGCGACACGACACCGGACGCCGTCGTGCAGCCGACGAGCGAAGACCAGCTCGTCGAGTTCGTCAAATGGGCGGCCGCGCGCAACGTGCCGCTGACGCCGCGGGGCAAGGGCTCGGCCGGCTACGGCGGCGCGATCCCCGTCAAGAACGGCGTCGTCGTCGACTTCTACTTCATGAAGGAGATCCTCGCCGTCGACAAGGACGGCCTCACCGTCACGGTCGAGCCGGGCATCACCTGGGAGCAGCTCGACCGCCAGATCATGAAACAGGGCTTGACACTGCGTCTCTACCCGACGAGCTACCCGTCGTCGTCGGTCGGCGGCTGGCTGGCGCAGGGCGGCGCCGGCATCGGCTCGTACGAGTACGGCTGGTTCCGCGACAACGTGGTATCGGCTCGCGTCGTGCTCGCTTCGGGAGAAGTACGCGAGCTCAGCGGCGTCGACCTCGGTCTGATCGCCGACGCCGAGGGCACGACCGGCATCATCAGCCGGGTGACCGTGCGCGTGCGTCCGCTCGAGGCGGAGGCGATCACCGCCATCGCCTGCGCCGACGCGCACGATTTGCAGAACCTCATCGAAAGCCTGATCGCCGCCGACCTGCCGATCTGGTCGATGGTGTACATCAACCCGCGCATGGCGGAGATGAAGAACCGGGCGCCGCTGCGCGAGCACCATGATCGTCCGGCCGAGGAGCGCGTGCTGNNTGAGCTGATCCGGCCCTGCCAGGCGGAGATCCTCAGCGACCGCATCGCCGAGCACGAGTGGGAGCACCGCTTCCAGCTGATGGTCGTCAAGCGGCTCGGACCGTCGCTCGTGCCGAGCGAAGTCGTCGTGCCGCTCGAGAACCTCGGCAAGGCGATGGAGGAGATCGAGCTCAAGGTCGACCAGCCGGTCGTCAAGGAGGGCGTGATCATCCGCCAGGGCGTGCACGGCAAGCCCGAGGCGGTGATCCTCGGCTTCATCCCCTCCGACCAGCGCAAGTTCAACTACAACTTCGTCTTCGGCCTCGTGCTGACGATCATGAAGATCGCCGAGCGCAACGGCGGCCGCCCGTACTCGACCGGCATGTACTTCGCCAGCAAGGCGGAGGAGATCATGGGCACGGAGCGCGTGAAGCGGATGAAGAACTTCAAGCGCGAAGTCGACCCGAACGGCCTGCTCAACCCGCAGAAGGTGATCGGCAGCGGCGCGCTGGGCAAGGCGCTGGCGCTGGCCGGTGTGTTCGAGCCGCTGATCCGGCCGTTCGGCAATCGCGTGATCACGCGCGTCGGCGAGCTGCCCGAGGCGCCGGTGCGCGGCATCCCGGCGGAGATCGCCTGGTACGCCTACTCCTGCTCGCAGTGCGGCTACTGTGTGGACCAGTGCGACCAGTTCTACGGGCGCGGCTGGGAGAGCCAAAGCCCGCGTGGCAAGTGGTACTGGCTGCGCGAGTTCATGGAGGGTCGCGAGGACTGGAGCCAGCGGATGGTCGACACGATGATCGTCTGCACGACCTGCGAGATGTGCGACACGCGCTGCTCGGCGGCGCTGCCGATCGAGCCGGCATGGATGACGCTGCGCGGCGAGCTGATCGAGAAGCGCGGCAAGATGACCTTGCCGCCGTTCGAGATGATGAGTGCCGCGCTGCGCGACGAGGGCGACATCTGGGCCGGTTATCGCAAGAACCGTACCGACTGGTTCCCCGAGGACCTGTGGGAGAAGCACGGGCCGGCGAAGAAGAGCGACGTCGTCTACTTCGCCGGCTGCACGGCGAGCTACGTCGAGAACGACATCGGCATCGCCGGCGTGCGGCTGCTCGACGAGGCCGGCGTCGACTTCACCTACCTCGGCGAGAAGGAGCTGTGCTGCGCCACGCCGATGCTCGTCGCCGGCAAGTGGGAGCAGTTCGAGAGCGTGATGCGCACGAACATCGCCAACGTGCTCGCGAGCGGGGCGACGACGGTCACGACCAGTTGCCCCGCCTGCGACATGATGTGGCGCTCCGTGTACCCCGACTGGGCAAAGAAGCTCGGCATCGACTACCCGATCACGGTGAAGCACTATAGCGAACTCGTGAGCGCGAAGATCGCCGCCGGCGAGTTCGCCTTCCCCGAGCGCGTCGAGGCCGACGCGAGCAAGGGCCGCAAGGCGCGCGTCAACGGCAAAGAGAAGACGCGCGTCACGTGGCACGATTCGTGTCACATCGGTCGCGCGTCGGGCGTCTACGAGCCGCCGCGCGACCTCATCAAGGCCAACCCCAACGCGGAGTTCGTCGAGCTGCCGTTCAATCGCCAGGAGGCGCACTGCTGCGGCAGCGTGCTCACGCTGCTCAAAGACCCGGCGGTGGCGGCCGACATCGGCGACTTCAAGCTGAAGGAGGCCGAGGAGGTCGGCGCCGAGCAGATCCTCGCGCTCTGCCCCTGCTGTGAGTTCCAGCTGCGCGTGAGCGCCAGCACCAAGGGCAAGGACATCCCGGTCGTCGACCTGGCGCGCTTCAGCTGCGAGGCGCTGGGCTACGAGCTGCCCGACCCCAACCCCGAGGTACAGAAGCAGTGGGCGGTGTTCGAGGCGATGATCGCGCTGATGACACCGCAGGGCTTCGCCGACCTGATGGGCACGATGTGGCCGGAGCTGATCGACGCGATGCCGTTCGGCATGGGTCCGATGATGAAGGCGATGGGCAGGGTGCCGGGGGCACTGATGCTGATGAAGCCGATGTTCCCGATCCTCTTCCCGCGGCTGCTGCCGATGATGATGCCCAAGGTGCTGCCGACGATGCTCGAGCGCATCGCCGAGCGCGTGCCGATGCCCGACTACATGGCCGAGCAGATGCCCGGCATGATGCCCGGCATCATGGACAACCTGATGGCGCACATGATCGGCGACGTCGTGCCGCTGGTGACCGACCCGATGATCGCGCACCTGCGCGGGAAGAACGCAAGGGCGAAGGAGTCGGCCCGGGCGACGGCGTAGGACCGGTCACATATCAAGCTTCGTCCGCCGCGCCCCCTTGCCAGACGATCTCCATCTCGTCGCGCTCGCCCATCGCGCCCTCGAGGAGGTCGACCAGGACCGGGTCGGCGCCGACCTCCCGGAAGGTCGCCAGCATGTCGCGGTTGAGCCAGTAGTCGCGGTCGTCGTCGGTCTCCTCCTCGAGCTGGTCGATGAGGAACTGAAGCTGGTCGGAGGTTATGGTGCCGATGTAGGCGCCTGTGTCTTTGTCGCTGAGCATGATCACGTTGCGGACCTCCCTGGATGGTTCGGCCTTCTTCTTCCACGAGCGAAGTCTATCGCGGACGCGGTGACCTGGTGCGGGCTGCCACGGCGGATGTCGCCGCGGGGAATGTCGCAGGAGTCGCCGCCCGGACGGCGTAAAATGTAGGTGCATTTCACCACTGCACCAGAAACGACGAGGGGCGGGGCCGCAAGGCCCCGCCCCTCTCTTTATGAGGCGGGGGAGGCGGCCGTCGGACCGCCTCCCCCGCCTCTCCGCTCGGCCACACTTCCCGAACACTCCAGCGCAGCGGGCTAGGCCACCGGCCAATCGGGTTTCGCCCGCGCGGCCATGCGGTAGGACAAGCCGGAGTCTTTCAGTCCGTTATCGGCGGCCGTCGTAGAGTCTTCGTCTTCGCCGGCCGCTTCGTTTCCGGGAGTGGTCCAATGGCTTCAGAGCTCATCGCAACTTCGATCGAACCATCATCGGCCGTCAAGGCGCGCGTTCCGCGTCACCTCGGCCTCGCGTTGGTCGTCATCGCCGCGGCCCAGCTCATGATCGTGCTCGACGCCACGATCGTGAACGTCGCCCTGCCGCACATCCAGCGCGCGCTCGGCTTCAGCGGATCCGGCCTCGAGTGGATGGTCACCGCCTACTCTCTCGCCTTTGGCAGCCTGCTGCTGCTCGGCGGCCGTCTGGGAGACATTTACGGCCGCCGCCGCGTGTTCATCGCCGGCGTGGCGGTCTTCTCGGTCGGCTCGCTCCTCGGCGGGTTCGCCACTCACGAGTGGTGGCTGCTCGCGGCGCGCACGGTGCAGGGCGCCGGCGCCGCGATGGCTGCGCCGACCGCGCTGGCGCTGATCGCGACGACCTTCCCGATGGGTCGCGAGCGCAACAAGGCCCTCGGCGTGTACTCCGGCATGAGTGGCGCCGGCGGCGCCATCGGTCTGTTGCTCGGCGGGATCCTCACTACCTACGTCTCGTGGCGTTGGGTGATGTTCGTCAACGTGCCGATCGGCGCGCTGGTCATTGCGCTGGCGCCGATCGCACTGGTTCCTTCGCCGCGGCTGCACCGCCGCCTCGACATCCCCGGTGTGGTCACGAGCACGGCCGGGCTCGCGTTCCTGGTCTACGGCCTGACCCACGCCGCCGCCGGCAGCGACGGCGTGTCGCATTGGGGTAGCCCCGTCACGCTCGCCTCGCTGGCGAGCGCGGTGGTGCTGCTCGTTGGCTTCGTGCTGATCGAGTTGCGCACCCGTCACCCCCAGTTGCCGCTTCACCTGCTCGGATCACGCCGCCGCTCCGGCGCCTACGTCATGATGCTGCTGAACGGCACGGCGCTCTTCTCGGTGTTCTTCTTCCTGACGCTGTACGTCCAGACGGTGTGGGGTTTCAGCCCGGTCAAGGCGGGCGTGGCGTGGCTGCCGTTCCCGATCATGATCATCGTTGTCAGCGTGGTGGTCGCCCGCGTGCTTGTGACAAGCGTCGGCGTGCGACCGCTCCTGCTGGCCGGGCCGGTGCTGGCCGGCTCGGGGCTCCTCTGGCTCTCGCGGCTTAGCGAGACCAGCGCCTACTGGACGCACATACTGCCTCCGGTGCTGGTCCTCAGCGCCGGCCTCGGGGTGATGTTCGTGCCGCTTACCCTGATGGTCGTCTCCCACGTCGACCACCAGGAGGCGGGCGCCGCCTCGAGCATGCTGAACATCGG
>PKYG01000110.1:111777-112402 GCA_003132585.1 Actinomycetota bacterium | reverse complement strand
AGCGCCGGCCTGCCCGCGAGTATCTACGCCCACGCCCTCACGACGGGCTTCTCGACCGGCCTGCGGGTCGCCGCCGGCGTGCTCTTCACGTCGTTCGTGGTCGCGCTCGTCACAACCTGGACGCCGGGGCGTCTGCGTCTGAGCTCGGCCGTGCACGACCGCGAGCCCTCGTGCGACGAGGCGCTGGGCACGTGCGAGGTGGCAGAGGTGGCGTAGTCGGGAGCGCGAGATCGGCCGTTGAACCGGCGCGCGCGGCTCAGAACGACAAACGACAAGGAGATGCCGCGATGCGATTCATGATCCTGGTCAAGTCCGACGCATCGACAGAGGCGGGCGCTCTGCCCGACGAGAGCTCATTCGTCGAGATGAACAAGTACAACGAGGAGCTGGTGAAGGCCGGCGTGATGCTCGCGGCAGAGGGACTTGCGCCGAGCTCGAGCGGGGCGCGCGTCCGGTTCGAGGGAGACAGACGGACCGTGATCGACGGGCCCTTCCCCGGGGCGAACGAGCTGGTCGCCGGCTTCTGGCTGTGGCAGGTGAACTCGAAGGAAGAGGCGATCGAGTGGCTCAAGCGCGCTCCCTTCGGCGGCGGCGTCGAGATCGAGATCCGCCAGATCATGGAGCT
>PKYG01000110.1:87385-111726 GCA_003132585.1 Actinomycetota bacterium | reverse complement strand
TTGCTGCTTCGTGCCCTGCCCGGCGCGCCGATCCTGACCGTCAAGAGCGCCGAGAGCTTGGTCGGGCGAAGCAAGGTGGCAGTCAACGAGGCGGTGCGCAGGCTGACAGACGCGGGCGCAATGACCCAGGTGACGGTCGGGAGCGCAACCGCGCCTTCGAAGCGCGCGAGCTGATCGACGCGTTCGTCGATCTCGAGCGGCGGCTTGCCAGTCCGGAAGGCGATACTCGCGTGACGCCGCCTGCTCGGCGGGTGCCGCGGCGACACTAGGTGCTGTACCGGCCCCTCAGTCCTTGAGGTACCGGTCGAACCACTCCAGCACGAGCTCGAAGCGCTGCACGCGATGGACCGGGTTGCCGGAGCGCGTGAGCTCGTGCGACTCCGCCGGGAACCGGACCATCTCGACCGGTCGCTTGAGCAGGCGGAGGGTCACGAAGAGCTGCTCTCCCTGCTCGATGGGGCAACGCAGGTCGTTCTCGGAGTGCAGGATCAGCAGCGGGGTGTGGATGTGCTCGGCGTAGGTGAGCGGCGAGACCTTGAGGTAGGTCTCGACGTCCTCGAAGAGGAAGGTGCCGAGATAGCCCTTCATGTCCCAGCCGAAGTCGCTCGAGCCCCACATGGAGACGAAGCTGTTGACTGCCCGTTCCGAGACGGCGGCCTTGAAGCGGTCGGTGTGGCCTACGATCCAGGAGGTCATGAAGCCGCCGTACGAGCCGCCGATCACGCCCAGCCGCTCGCCGTCGATGAAGTCGAACTGGCGCACGGCCTGCTCGGCGACCGCCATGCAGTCGTCGTAGTCGACCGACCCCCAGCCCGGGCCGGCTGGGCCGGGGCCACGGATGGCTCGGCCCCATTCCTCGCTGTAACCGGACGAGCCGCGCGGGTTTGAGAAGACGACCGCGTACCCGCCGCCGGCGTAGACCTGGAACTCGTCGAAGAACGTGTTGCCGTACTGAGTGAACGGCCCCCCGTGGATGTTGAACAGCGTTGGGTACTGCACGCTGGGCTCAAAGTCCGAAGGCTTCATGACCCAGGCCTCGACCTCGGCGCCGTCGGACGAGGTTGCCGTGAAGCGCTCGGGGGCGACGAGCGCGCGGCCCGCCGCGAAGGCGTCGCCGACGCGGGTGAGGCGGCGCGCGCGCGCGGCAGGCGAAGCCCGCCGGCCGCCCCCTCCGTCGGCGAACAACTCGGGCAGCATCGTCGGCTCGGTCGCCGTAAACGCCACCCGTCCGTCAACGACGTCGTACCCCGTCACCACGCGCTCCCCGTCGGCCACTAGCTCAGGCGCCCCGGCGCCGTCGGCCGCCACGCGGTAGATGTGCACGTTGCCGTGGTCCTCGGCGATGAAGATGAGGTCGTCGCCATCCCAGATGGGCTCGCGCACGTTCGGGTAGGTGCCGCAGTTGCGGTCGAGCACCTGCGTGAGCAGCCGCATGTCGCCGCTGGCCGCGTCGATAACCGCTACCTGCGTGTGCTTCGGATCGTCGAACACCCCGGGGTAACGGAGCACGGCGATCCGGTCGCCCTGGGGCGACCACGAGGGGAGGTCGACCGTGCCGCCTCCCTGCGTGAGCCGCAGCGTGTCGCCGCCGCCCGCAGCGACGAGATAGATGTCGGTCACCGGCTCGGTGTCCCAGTCGGGGTGCCGCGCCGAGACGAAGGCCATCGTGCCGCCGTCGGGCGACCAGGCGGGCGAGGTGTCCTCAGCGTCACCTGCGGTGATCTGGGACGCCTCGCCCGCCCCATCCGCCTTCACCGTGAACAGGTGCTGCGGCCGGTCGGCCGTCCAGCCGACGTGCTCGAGCTTGTACTGCAGGCGGCCGAGCCTGCGGGGCGACCGCCGCTTGTCGTCGTCCTCTTCGTAGGCCGCCTCGCGCACCCGCGAGACGAACGCAATGGTCGATCCGTCCGGCGACCAAGCCGCCTGGGTCACGTCTTGCTTGAGGTCGGTGAGCTTGCGCGGCTCACCGCCGCCCACCGGCAGCACGTAGAGCTGCATGATGTCGCCGTCGCGATTGGAGGTGAAGGCGAGCTGCGAGCCGTCGGGCGACCATCTGGGATCGGCGTCGCGCCTGGTGCCTGCGGTGAGCTGTCGCGGCGCCGGGGAGCCGTCGAGCGGCGCCATCCAGATCGCCCCGCGGTACTCGTTGGCCTGGCTGTCGAGGCCGGTCACCAAGTAGGCGACCATCGTGCCGTCGGGCGAGATGCGCGGGTCGGCGACGCCGTTGAGCCGCAAGACGTCTTGCGGAAGCATGCCGGACATTGTCGACCTCGTGCTCGTGGTTGCGGCGTTTGGCGCCGTGGATTGCGGCTGAACTCTGCCGTACGATTCCCACAGGGGGGGGTTCTCTTCAGCCGTTCGTCAGCGGCATCCTACCGCTTTAGCGGGGGACGCGCCGCCCGTCCCGTTGCCCCTGGATCGCCGGCAGACTCCAGAGGTGTTGCACCGCGTAGGCCCGCCAGGGCCGCCAGCGCTGCGACAGCTCGCCGGCCGCGTTTGCGCTCCCCGGCTCGCTGAGGGTGGCGAGGCCGCGGCGGACCCCGAGATCCGACGCGGGAAACGCGTCGGTGTCCGCAAGCGCGCGCATGGCGACGTACTCGGCCGTCCACGGTCCGATGCCCGGGATCTTCAGAAGAAGGCGCCGCGTCTCGTCGCGGTCCGCGCCGGGACTGAGGTCGATGCAGCCCTCGGCCACGGCGCGACTGAGCGAGCAGATCGCGGTCGCTCGCGCGACGGGTATCGGCAGGCCAGCCGGATCGGCGTTCGGCGAGCGCCTCCGCGGAGGGAAACGCTGCCGCGAGCGAGCCGACCCGCTGCGCCAGCGGCTCGCCGAACCGCTCGACGAGCCGCGTCGCGGTGGCCCGCGCCGAGGCCAGCGACACCTGCTGACCGAGCACAGCGCGGACGGCGATCTCGGCGCCGTCGCCCGCGCCGGGCACTCGCTTTCCGGGCGCTCGACGGATCAGCGGCGCCAGCAACGGGTCCTGACCGAGGATGTCGTCGATCTGCGTGTGGGTCCGCGTCCAGGTCGAGCAGGGCGCGGCAACGACCGACGGCAGCCGCGAGGTCACGCAGGTCGGCAAGCCGCAGCTCGGCCTCCACGTGACCGTCGCGGGGGGTCAGCCGCGCGATCCGCGACGCCGTGTGGCAGTCGCAGCGTCCGCCGCAGACCGCCGCCGTCGGCGTCCTCCACGCCGGTGACGGCCCGGTCCGCGAAGAAGCGCAGGAGTCCGGCCGCGTCGAAGGGCGTCCGGTACGGTAGCCGCAGGGTGATGGCCCCGGGCTGTGGCTGGACATTGCCCCCGAAGCCTTGCCCACACTCGCCGCGGTCGCGCCCCGGCCGGCGCTGCCGCGCGCGCCGCCGTAGCTCGCGTGGCGGACGCGCGAAGATCTCGCGCACCGTGTCGTTGAACTGCCGCAGGCTGGTAAAGCCGGCGGCGAAGGCGATGTCGGCGAACGGCAGGTCGGTGGTCTCGATCAGCAGTCGCGCCGTCTGCGTGCGCTGCGCTCGCGCCAGGGCCAGCGGACCGGCGCCCAGTTCGCTCTGCAGCAGGCGGCGGAGCTGGCGCGGGCTGTAGGCTAGCTGCCGCGCCAGCCCCTCGACTCCGTCACGGTCCACGACGCCGTCGGCGATCAGGCGCATCGCGCGGCCTGCCGCGTCGGCGCGCAGGTTCCACTGCGGCGACCCAGGCGAGGCGTCGGGGCGGCAGCGCAGGCAGGCGCGGTAGCCCGCGGCCTGCGCCGCCGCGGCGGTGGGGTAGAAGCTTACGCGCTCGCGGCGCGGCGTCATCGCCGGGCAGCTCGGCCGGCAGTAGATGCCGGTCGACGACACGGCGACGAAGAACCAGCCGTCGAAGCGCGCGTCGCGACTCAGCATCGCGCGGTAACAGTTGTCCGGGTCCGGCATCGTCATGCTCCGTAGTGTACCCGCCACCGCCGCTGAGACTAGCGGGAATCGGTCATGACCTACCGCCGCGCCCTGGCCGAAAGCCGCCAGAAACGGCTGGCAGGATGGCGCACCATCGGTCTCGATAGAGACGCAAGATGGAGACGCAAGATGGAGACCCAAGGAGGACCATCATGCAGACGATGACATGGCGCCGTCCTCGCAAGGATAGGCTGCCTATTAGGCCAGGCCCGGGAGTCCGCTGGCGCCGGATAGTCTCGCCGGTCGGCCCGCTGACGCTTGTGGTCGAGGACCGCGGACTGGTGGCGATCGACATGCTCGACGAGGAATGGTCGTCAAAGGCGCAGGCCGACGGCGACATCAGTGGCGCGCTGGCGGCGCTGGCTGACTGCGACACGGACGACGACGTGCTCTCTGAGACGGCGAACCAGCTCGCCGCCTACTTCGGGGGGACCCTGCGGACCTTCGACCTGCCGCTACATCTCGAAGGGACCCCGTTTCAGCTAGCCGTCTGGCGCGCCGTCGCCGGGATCGCCTACGGTGAGACGGTGTCGTACGCAGACATCGCCTGTGAGGTCGGACGGCCGACCGCGCCGCGCGCGGTCGGCCGCACCATCGGCCTCAACCCGCTCCCCATCGTGGTGCCGTGCCACCGAGTCGTGGGCTCAAGCGGTCAGCTCACCGGCTACGCGGCCGGCCTGCCCGTGAAGGCTCGGCTGCTCGCTCTCGAGCGCGGTGCATCCTGACCGGGAGTCATGGCGGGGGGCGGCGAGCGCGGCAGCCTCGGCGACCTGCCGCCCGTGGACTTCGCGCTCGCCTTCTACATGGTCTACGAAGCCCCCGACTCGGCGCGCTTTCTAGGCGAGGCTTCAGGCGCGCTGCGCGACGGCGGCCGCCTGCTGCTGGTCGAGCCCAAGGAGCACGTGTCCAAGGCGGCGTTCGGTGAAACGGTGAAGCTGGCGCGCTCGGCGGGGCTCGAGCCGATTAGCGAGCCGCGCGTACGATTCAGCGGGGCGCGGCTCTTCGCGGCCCGCCCCGTCGGGCGCGCCTGAGGACTTCCCCGCCCCGCCGGCCGCATCCGGGACTCAAGTACGAGACGCGAACGTCCGACCAATGAGACGGGGAATCGTTTCGCGCCGAGGGGCACGCGCCTCCCTGACGAGCTGAGAGGACCATGGCGGACATACCGGTCAACGTTATCGGTCACCACGTGTCGCGGTTGCCCGCGGCGATCGAAGACGTGTGGCCGGTCATCGACGAGTCGGGGATCGTGACCGACGTGGTGCGCACTTGGGACGATGCGCAGTTCGTGCGTCTCGACCGCAAAGGCAAACCCGTCGACCAGATCGCCCACACCCACCATCTGATGCCGCGACGCGTCTTTCAGATGACCGAGCTGCCGGTCGAGTGGGAGATCGTCGGCGCCCGCCGGATCACGCGTGACGCGTCGCAGATCGAGAACCGGCTGGCGACGGGTGGCACTACCGTCAGCACCTTCGGCGACCGCGGGGAGTACGAGACGCTCGTCAAGCTGAACGCCTGCGGTGCGTCGGTCGTCGGCGAGATCGATACCTGCCCGCCATTCGGTCACATCGTCGAGATGGATGGCGTCTTCTACCAGGTGGAGTTCAGGCCGGGGCACGAGCCAAAATGCGCGCAAGACGCACCATCGGCGGCGGAGGAATCGCCCGTGAGTGAGACTGCGGTGGAGGCAGTCGCTGCGGCGGCCGATCCGATCGCGGCCGATCCCGCGGTGGCCGAATCCGTGGCTGCTGAACCCGCGGCGGCCGGGCCCGCGAGGGAGAAGTCGGCCGCCAACGCCTTGGCCGAATGGATCGCAGGGGTCGCGGCACAAGAGGCGGCGGCAGCCGCGGCTAGACCGCCGCAAGGGAGCGGGGGCAAGCGGTCCCTGACGGCCGAGGTCGGGGACCTGACGTCGGCCCGGCCGGAGCCGCCGAAACCGTCGGCGGACCGGGCGGCGATGCTCAAGGCCGTCATCGACTCGCTGGACGAGGATTTCGAGCCGCCCGCGCATAAGCCCGCGCGTACGGCGGACTCCGATCTCGACGGATCCGTCGATGAGCGGGTGGCGGACGCGTCGATGCTTGTCGACGAGAGGCGGGTCGGCGACGAGCATGAGACTGTTCGCGCGCAGTCCTTCGCGCAGGCGGCCGCATTCATCACGTCGGCCTCCTCCGGCACATGGGACGCGCCGGAGATGGCGGCCGGCATGCTGACGGTCGAGCAGGTGCGCAAGGCCGGCCGCTTCGCGTGGGATGAGTTCATGAACCTTTACCTGCCCCACGTCGGGTTCGTTGCCGCCGTGCTCAAGGCCGCACCGTCGGCGAATGGCGCACCGGGTGACGTGAGCTTCGTCCCTCGGTCCGAGCAGGATGTGCGCCCCGTTGGCTGGCACCACCTCATCGACTGCGGTTGCGCGCACTGCGAGTCGCGGAGCGCCGAGTCCTAGACCCAGGCGCACTTCTGAGGTGACGGCCAGTCGGGCGCGGTGTCAGTGCGCGGGGTCGCGGATGATCGCCATGAAGAGCGGCGCCGACGTGCCCTTCTCGGTCAGCACCATCAGGAACGGGCGGTCGGCGCGGATCGAGATCGGTGCGAACGGCATCCCAGTGGCACCGACGAGGGCGACCGTCGCTGCCGCGGCCTCGAAGCCGTTCTCGTTCACACTGAGCACTGCCTTGTGCACCACGCGCTGGATGTAGACGCGACCCGGCCCCAGGGTGCCCGATGCGACGATGCCCTGCAGCTCCGCTTGATCGGGTGAGAACGCGAGGGGCATCCCCATCGTCGTAAGCGCGGGCTTGAGGTCGGGCGATGAGAACTCGGTCTTGAATCGCGGCAAGGCGAGCATCGCCGATTGCGGGCGCGCGGCGCGATACAGCGTGCCGAGGCCGCGCCGCGCGAACTGGGCGACGACCGTCTCCGGCGTCTGGTCGCCCTTGGGCACGATCACCCAGGCAGTCACCGGCCCCTTACTCTGGAGCGCGATGGCGTCGAAGGTCCGCGTCTGCGCGATGGGCGCGCTGACTTCCGCGTTCATCATCGGCACCCGCACTTTGCTGCCGTCCTCGAGCGTGAACGGTTCATCGCCCGTCTTGTTGGGATCGAAGGCCGTCGTCCACGCAGCTTTGAGGTGCACGGTATTGACGAGCGCGAGGATGGTTTGGCTGTCGAAGTAGCTGGGCTCGACGATCTGCTTGATCAGCCCGGCGGTGTGGTCACCCACCCAGGCGTTGATGTCAGCTGCCGCCTTGGCCGGATCGCCGGGCAGAGTGTTGATGCCGGCGGCATAGAAGTCGCGGTTCGCAGCGAGAAAGGCGTCGTTGAAGGGGATCCCGTCGCGCAGCCAGAGTGAGTTCGCGATCTCGATCGCCGGTGTCTTGCCGGCCTGAGCGGCGCTGATCAGGTCGGCCCAACCCTGGTTCACGGCGCCCAGCGGCAGCGTGCCGAGGCCGAGGACGTGGCGCATCTGTGCGGCGGTCTCGCCGTTGGCGCCGTTGAGGATCATCGAGAGCACGTCGTGGACGGACAGGGGCGAGATCACCACGTTGCCGGTCGTGCTTTGAGCTTCCTGGGCGAGTAGCGTCAGGCCGAAGCGGTCGAGCGGTGCGGCAAGGGCGCGCGCGTCGATCGACGCGACGGCCTTGCCTTTGAGCGGGTTGAGCGGCGCGGCGAAGGCGCGTGGTGGCGAGTTGCGCGGGGCGACGATGGTGATGATCGCGGCGACGCCGATGAGCAGCACAGCCGCCAGCACGATGACACGGCGCATGGAGTCCTCCCTCGTTTTGGTCTGCACCACGAGAGACGCACGCCGCCGCGCCGCGGTTCACCTCGCGCGCTTAGGGTGTGCGCGGGGTGAGCAGAGCCGGCAGACCCCGCGCCCACTCCCTTATCGCATCCCAATGCCTGCCGTCTCCCGGCGTGGCGCCGACGACGAGCATCACGAAGAGCTTCTCGAAGATGCTCATCGTCGTCAGATCTAGAGACCCGGCAAAGAAGGCGACCGAGAGCGGACGCACCTGCGGCGCCGCTTTGAGCGGCTTCTCGAGGTAGTGTGCCGGCCGGGCGTGGCGCTCCTTGTAGCGGAGCTTCTTCGGGTCGCGCGGCGCCTTGGCCAGCCACGTGTCCGTGACGATCGGCACGCCGTCGACCTGGTCGTCGCCGGTGCCGGTGAGCGCGGCGGCGGTGATGAAGTAGGCGGTCGGCACCGCCGCGAGCTTCTCGCGGTTCCTGGCCAGATAGCGCAGCGCGTCCTTGTGCCAGCCCATGATCATCGGGCCGCCGACGATGACGGCGTCGTAGGCGGCGGGATCGGCGCCCAGCGGCGCCGGTCGTACGTCTGCGTCGGCTCCGGCGCCGCGCAGCTCCTCGGCGATCGCGGCGGCCACCTCGACGGTGGACCCGTGCCGGGTCGCGCAGACCACGAGGATGCGCGGTCGCCTCTCGCCCGCGGGCGGGCTGCCGGTGTCTGGCTCGGACGTGGGTTCCACGATGACTCCTTTCGGGCCTCGCCTCGGTTGCCACCCACGAAACGCACTACGCCTGCCGCCCTTCGTCGATGGCCGGCGACGCTAAGCACCCATCGTCTCGGCGTACGCGCGCATCGCGGCGCGCTGATATGCCGCCAGGCCGGCGCGCGCTCTGTCGATGTTCCTGGTGAAGCGGGGGTCGTCGACGTAGAGGTCGCCGAGCCCCGCGTACATCTCCGCCCTCGGCGTGTAGAACCAGTGCGCGAGGTGCTGCCAGTGACGCTCGGCGATGGCCTGCACTGCTGGGTCCTCCGGCGGAAGGCCTTGGTCGAGCGCATCGACGAAGGCGGCGGTGATCGCGTCGCCCTCCGCCTTGATGCGCTCCCAGTCGGCCTTTGTGTACCTGGACGTGCGTCGCGCGCTCTCGGCATACGCGTCCGTGTGGCCCCAGCGTTGCTCGACTTCTGCTTCGTAGTCCTCGGGCTTGAAATCGCCGAAGACCGCGAACATCTCGTTGGCATCCATGTCCACTCCTTCATCGAGCGCGTCCAGCGCCCTGTCGATCGCTGCGAGCATGGCCTCTGTGCGGCGTGCCTTGTCGCCCAGCAGTGAGCGTTGGGCGAGCAGTGCACGCCGCCGGTCGAATCCGGGGTCGATCATGATCCGGCGGATCTCGCCGAGCGCGAAGCCCAGCTCGCGGAAGAAGAGGATCTGCTGCAGCTGCTCCAGGTCGGCGTCCGTGTACCGGCGGTAGCCGGTGTCGCTGCGACCCGTGGGCCGCAGCAGATCGATTGCGTCGTAGTGATGCAGCGTGCGTACGGTGACTTTCGCCAACTTGGCGACCGCGCCCACCGTCCACGTCATCCTGCTCACTCCTGCGCCGGAGAATCTACTGGCCGAAAGAGCGTAAACTATCACGCTACGTCAGGGTCAAGGGGGATTGGCGAAGCGGCGAGTCAGGGACTCTGCTTCAGCAGCGGCCAGAACCCCGGGTCCTCGCCGCCCATCACCCATATCGCGATGCCGGCGATCGCGGTACGCCGGCTGCGTGCGTACCTGAACTTGGCGGCGATCGCCTTGCGGTCCTGAAAGTACACCGTGTGCACGACGCCCGCGGCGTCGGTGTAGTGGAAGAAGGGTTCGCCGGACGGCGAGCGCAAAATGGTGGGGTGGTACGTGGCAATCAGCGCTTGCGTGTCCGACCATAAGAGATAGCGCGGCCGTCCCTGCCCCCAGTCGAAGCCGTAGAAGGGCACGCCGAGGTAGATCTTCGCCGGGTCGACCCTTGCCTCGGCGTAGGCGAGCACGGCCGACATCCAGCCCGGCGACGAAAGCGCGCCCGGACCCGTGAACGAGCCGTGCTCGCCGAAGGTCATGATCTTGAACTCATCGACGGCGCGGCCGAGTGAAGCATAGTCCTCGGCCGCGCGCGCTCCCGCCTCGGGGCCGGTCGGGTAGTCGCTCGTCTTGTCGTACACGGCGATGCTCAGCCGCTTGCCGGCCTCGTGCAGCCGGGTAGCGAGGAGTTTGACGAAAGCGCTGAAATCGGTCCGGTCGGCGGCGCGCAGCGACTCCCAGTCGAGGTCGATGCCGTCGTAGCCTTGTGTGCGGCAGAGATCGACGAGCACTTCCGCGTGATGCTCTCGCGAGGCGCCGGCGGCAAGGATCGTTTCGGCGATCTTCGGGTCGAACGGCGAGTTACTGTCGGGCCGGTTGGTGATCGTCGCGAACACGGCGAGGTGGCGCGCGTGCGCCATCGCGACGAAGGCCGGATCGACGGACTCGGGCTGGAGGGAGCCATCGGCGCGCGAATGCCACCAGTCCGTGTCGACTTCGTCGAGGACCTTCGCCTTCGTCGCCGNNGGCGACGAGGACGGATTCGTCGCCGACGGATGCGCGGTTCCGGGGGGAGGAGTTGTGGGCAGCAGCGCGGGCTTGCCTTGACTGCCGTGGATCGCCAGCCAGCCGAGAGCCACGGTCGCGATCGCGAGCACGAATACGATCACGACGAGCGTGCGCAGCAGAACGCTTCCGCTCGTCGTGGAGGGGCGCCTCGTCGATCGTGTCGGACGCAGCCGGCCGCTCATGTGCGGACTATCTCACATCGGGGGCGGCGGGGGCGGGAAGGAGAGCGGCGTGGCGGCGGCGAAATAGCCGCTGGTACCCCCCGGCGGCTCCCCCCGCCGCCGGACTAAGATCTGTGGGCGGGGGCGACGGCCGAATCCCACCGTCACCCCCGCCCAGCTCTATCTCACGATCGATCGCGGCTTGCTTGCGCAACCGGCCGCACGCTCACTTGACGACGAGCTTGTTGTAGCCGGCCCTCGCCTGCGCGTTGCCGGCGCAATCCTTGGCGTACACGTAGTACCGGTACGTGCCCCGCGGAATCGCACAGAGCATCCGCAGCGAGAGCGTCGTGTTCACTGCCTTCTTGCCCAGCGAGTAGGTCTTGATGACCTTGCCGGCGAGTGTCTTGACCTTGATCGTCACGGTCGCCGTGCCGCCGTTGGGCGCCGCGTCCACGACCTGGTACTTGAGCGTCGCGTAACCGCGATAGCTCGCGCTCGCGGCGACCAGCGCCCTGGTCGTCGGGTGATGCGTGTCGATCCGCACCGTGGTGCTGTTGTCGCTCTCGGGGTTACCCGCCAGGTCGATCGAGTGGAAGAGCAGCGTGTGCGTGCCGTCGCTCGTCACCGTCGCGACGGAGCCCTGCTTCGTGGTGCCGCCGTCGACGCTGTACAGGGTCATGCCGACGCCCGAGCCGCCGCTGTCGGTCGCCTTGAACGTCGCCTTGACGGCGGTCGGCGACCAGCCGGCGGGGACACCGCTCACGGTGGTCGTCGGCGGCGTCGTGTCGGGCGCCGCCGGGACGGTGAACGCCTTGAGACACACGTTGGACTTGTACCATGAGCCGGCGGCGCCCATGTCGGACCAGGCCGAACCGTCCGCGCTCGCGTAGCTCTGGCCGGCGGCCGAAGTGGCGGCGCTCGAGTAGCCGTTCTCGGGACTTTCGATGGCGATCGGGTAGCCGAGTCCCGGCGTCGTCAGCCGAACGATCACGTAGAACTTGTCGCCGGTATTGACCAGCGGCTGTGTCGGCAGCGCGATCGTGCGATAGCCGGCCACGGCGATCGTGCCCGAATCGAGCAGCGTTCGGTTGCTCAGACTCGAGCCGAGGTAGATCGAGTAGGTGGTGTTCGGCACCTGCGCGTAGAAGCTCACGGCGGCGAGCGCCTCGTTGCCGCGCGCTGTGAAGGCGTTGGCCATCCAGGCCGTGGTGGAGGGGGACCAACCGATGCTGGTAACGAACCCGTACTTGTCGTACTGGTAGATCCCGGTGTAGTCGCCGGTCGCCTCGGCGGTGAAGATGGTGTTCTCCTGGCCGATGAGCGTGTCGTAGTACGACACGTAGAAGTAGCCGCCGTCGCCCCAGCCGCTGCCCCAGCTGTTGCGCACGATGAAGGCACCGTTGCCGGGAGGAGTGCCGACGAAGTTGTAGCGGCTGTAGCTGTCGTCCCAGCCGACGATCGCGATCGCGTGGTTGTAAGCCCCCGTCCCCGAGTAGTAGAAGGCGTTGCTCGAAGAGTCGAAATTGGCGTCCGCCCAGCGAAGGACGCTGTAGACGGCGCCGTAGGTGCTGAGCGCCCACTTGATCGTGTCGTTGTCTGTCGGACCGGCGCGGTTCGGCAGCATGAGGACGTTCTGCACGTGCTCGCGCGGCGCCAGGCCGGCCGGCGACGTGCCGTCGCCGTACGGGTCGTCGGTCTCGTATACGGGGCCGTTCCAGGCGCTCAAGTAGGCGGCGGACATGAACTCGTTGCCGCCGCCATATACGCCGAAGTCGAAACCGGTGTTCACGGCGACGTTGTCCTCGCTGAAGTTCAGCGACTCGACCGGCAGGAGTGTGGACTCCAGCGAACCGAACGTCGCGAACGCCCAGCAGGTGTTGAACGAGCCCTGGCTGCGCACTGGCGTGACCTTGCCAAGCGTGCGCAGGTCGTAGCTCGCCGGATACGCATAGTTCGTTAGCTCGAGCGGCGTCCTGCGGGCGATGCGCATATCCGCGGGAGCCGGTGTCAGGCCGCGCCCGGCGGAGCCAGTGGGCGCGGCCCAGAACGGCGTGGCGAACGGTTGCAGGAGTTGCTGCTGGTACTTGACGAAGTCGGGGTTGAGCGGCCCCACCTGGGGCGCCGGCGTGGCGCTCGCCACGGTCGCCGCCACGCCGAGCATCAGGATCGTCGCGAAGACGAGTGTGCACGATGCGAGCCGCGTGCGCACGGCGAGCGACTGCCGCTTCATCCGGTCCTCCCCTTGATTCGAGACGTACCTTGTCTCAGTTCTTGGCTGGAGGCAACGCCAACATGAGCGCTGAGCGGGGGCAAGGCGTTCCTCGTCGTCCGCTACTTCACCGCCGTACACGAGAGGCCGGCAGTGCCGCGAGCCTGATCGGGCCGGCGGTCCGGCGAAGTTAGCCCGCGGGCCGTCGGCAGACGAGGAGTTGGCCGCGGCGGCCGGACTTGGACCAGTGCACGACGTCGAAGCCGGCCGCCAGCGCCAACCCCACGATCTCTGTGCGCGAGTAGATGCGTACATCGCCGTCCGGCATCCTGCCGATGACCGCGTTCATCAGTCGCCTGATCGGCGCGGGTACGCGCCACTCGCCGAGCACGAGCGCACCGCCGGCGCGCAGCACGCGGCGCATCTCGATGAGCGCCACGCCTGGTAGCGGATAATGGTGGAACGAGTCGACGCAGACGACCGCGTCGACAGCGTCGTCGGCGAGCGGCAGTGCTTCTGCGTCGGCGACGCGCACGTCCGCCGACTCACCTAGCCGCTCGCGCGCGACGGCGAGCATGCCGGGCGAAAGGTCGATGCCGTGCGCGGCCGTCGCCGGCCGCACGGCGATGATCTTCTCCAGCAGCACGCCGGTGCCGCAGCCGACGTCGAGCACGGAGGCGAAGTCGAGCTCCTCGAGGGCGGCCAGGACCGGAGCGTGCAACCATCGGGCGTGACGGCCGCTGACGCCCGTGTCGTACTGCGGCGCATAGCGGTTGTAGGCCGCCTGGGACTTCTGCTTGTAGGGGTCGTCAGTCAATCGATCGTCCTCGGTCGTGCGCATCGTCCGGCCGAGGCTACCACAGCCGCTGCTGAGCGGACGCCTGGTCGGCGGCGGGGTCGGACGCGGACGCCGGAGGGCGGGCGCGCCGCGGCGGCTGCTCGTTCCACTCGCGGCCGTCGAGCTGGCGCCCGCCCTCACCCTGAGTCCGCCCGCCCCAACCCTTGAAGGCGAAAGCGACGTTGGCGGCGACGCAGCGGTCGCGCAGGTCGCGTAGCCACTCGGCGCGCGGCGGCCGACGCTGCGGACCCGACTCGCCGCCGGCGATCACGAAGTCGATGACGGTGAGATCGAGCCTCTCGAGCGGGCCGAGCAGGGGCTCGGCGCTGATGTGCCTGACGGCGGCGGGCACGGCGCGTAGCGCGTCCGCCCGCCGCACGTACTTGTCGCTCTCGATCGTCACGCCCATGTGCACGTTGGGCGGCCACGGCAAGGTGGGCGCGAGATCCAGCATGCGCCGCTCGCGCTTGGTGAGCACGTGGAAGTCGTGCCAGTTCGCCTGCTCCATCACGGCGAAGACACGGCGCACGTAGTCGTCGGGGATCGCCTCATGGAAGAGGTCGCTCATCGAGGTCACGAAGACCCGTCGCGGTTTCTTCCAGCGTAGCGGAAGCGCAAGTCGATCCGGCCACAATCGCAGGTCGAAGCCGTGCTCGTAGTGATGGCCGGCGATACCGCGCCAGCGCTCGGCGAAACGCTCGGCGTAGCAGTGCCGGCAGCCGTCGGACACGTGCGTGCACCCGGTGACGGGATTCCACGACTCCCACTGTGGCGCCTCGCTCTGCATGTCAAAGCGGAGTGTAGCAGCGCGCCGGATCCGAGGCCGTTGCTCAGCGCACCGCAGTCGGCGGGTTTCAACGACGGCGCTTCCTGGGGACTACGGGTGTAAGAAACAGCGATGCGTGCGTGAAAGAAGGGGTCGTGGTCACAGCGATGTATTTCGAATGCTCAGAGTGCGAAGAGCAGTTCGCATTGCCCGAGAGCCAGGTCCGCACGCACACGCGGCCGCTTTGTTGTCCCCGCTGCGGGTGCGTCGATCTCGAGTGGTTGGGCGACGGCCCGAGCGCGTTGCTCGCCGCCGCCGACATCCAGGCGGCCTGAGCCGCGACGCGACCGGCACAGGTGCGGTCGCTCCTTCGCCAATCCTTCACGAAGACTTCACACAGTCATCACACTTGCGATGTAAGTATGGTTTCTGGCGCGCCGACCGGCGCGACCAGTAACGGCGTGGACTGTCGCTCCAAGCGGTAGACAGTCTCGAAATGTGGGAATACAAGAGTGGCGGCGGCGGCCCCCACCGTCTGGTTCGGCAGATCAACAGGCGCCCCACCTGCTGCCTATGAACGGCATCCCGGGCAACCGGCCCCCCAGCCGCCCGGGATGTAGACCGCCATCAAGCGAGGGCGGGCCGGCAGTGCCGGCCCGCCCTCGCCCTCTCTCATGACGCCAAGATCTCGTGCAGCGCGTCGTCCATCAGCGTCCCGGGCTCGCCGCGACGCTCGGCACGGGCCGGGCCGCCCCCGACCGCGCGCGGCGGGGTCGCTCGGCGGACTAGGTCTGCGGCTTGGGCTCGTCGCCTTGCGGCCCTTCGCCCGGCGGCGGCGCGGCGGCTCCAATCGCCGGCGCCGACTTGCGCGCGCGCCGCCATTCGTCCCAGGCGAGCAGCCCGGCGCCGATGCCGACCATGCCGAGCGCGATGAAGAGGATGAAGCCGGCGATCGGCAGGAAACGGACGATGCTGATGAGCAGCATGCCGAGCACAGCCGTGACCATGAGGTTGTCGCGCGTCGTGTCCTTGCTCGAGATCACCATCTCGCCGATCAGGCTGGCGACGCCGACGAAACACAGCAAGCCGATGATCGGCAGGACGATGAACCAGGCCGGGATCAGGAGCAGTATGCCGATGATCGTGATCAGCAATATGATCGACGTCACGGGAACGACGATCAGCGTCGTCAGCGCTCCCCAGCCCAGAGCCGGCAGCGGCCGCCGCTTGATCTGATCCTTGATCGCGCGCACCTGACGCGGCGCCACGGCGACGACGATCAGCGCGACCAATGCGAACATGATCGTCTGCGCGAACCAGCCGACGACCGAATACACGCGGAACGGATGCACGATCGGTCGCCAGACGCCGCGGCTGAGCACAGTGCCGAACCAGTTGCCCGAGATCTCTGTCGTCTTGCCGATGACGACCGCGCCAGGCTCCATACTCACGTCGCCGCCGATAGTGACGATCGACGTGTCGTTAGACCCCATGGTCGAGCCCACGACGGCGGTCGACTTGAGCTGAACGTCGCCGCCGATCGCGACGACGGTGTGGGCGACGGTGCCGTAGACGATCACGTTGCCGCCGACGGCGACGACGCTGTCGGCCTTTTCGCCCTGGCGCACGATCGCGTCGCTGCCGAGCTTGACGGTGACGCCGCCGTCCGACGAGCCGACTGGCGCGGAGTGGACGGTGACCGCCGGCGCGCCGGCGAACGCGGTCGCCAGCGGCGCGCGCGCTTGCGCGCTCGCCGACCAGATGCCGCCGGTGAGGATGATCACGGCGAGCGCCAACGTGGCGACGGCGACACGGCCGCCGCGCCGGCGCGGCGTCATGCGGTCGTGCTTCACGGCGCGATTGCTGGACATGGTTTACCTCCCTGTGGCGGGGTCCACGACGGCGTCCCCGATGTGTCCTCGTGGCGCGAGACTACTGGATTGCCGGCGCGTGCCAGCAGCGTGAGCAGTACGGCGACGGTGAAGACGAGAGCGAGCAGCGCGGCGAAGTAGTGCGGGTCGATCGTGCCGAGCCGTTGGAGGGGGCTGCGCTGAAAGACCGATTGGGGCTCCTTCATAGACGCCAGCCTAGTACGTGGGCGGGCGGACGTCCACGGCCGCCCGGCCCACGCCGATCGTCGCCCCCATCACGTTCCGAGAAGGCCGCCGATCCCGCGCAAGGCATTCTCGGCGGCTTCGCGATCGAGGTCGTAGAAGGTCCACTTGCCGCGCGTCTCTTCGCCGACGAGGCCGGCGTCGCGCAGTACGCGCAGGTGGTACGAGGTCTTCGACTGGGCGAGGCCGAACTGCTCCTGGAATTCGCAGACGCAGATGCCGGCGGGGTCGTTCGCACCGGGCACGCCGCGCGCGGCTGGGACCGGCAGGCCGCAGCAGCCGCGCCCCTGGACCATGAGCTCGAGCATGCGCAGGCGGGTGGGGTCGGAGAGCGCCTTGGCGACAGCGGCCAGGCGCTCGAGGTCGCCGGCGGCCGTGAGCGGGGCGCAGCAGTCCGGTTGCCGCATCGACTTGGTGGTGTTTCCCGTCATCAATTAAACCTTACCACAAGTTCTGTTGATTTGGTATTGACACCAACTTTTCTTGATGTATCCTCACAGCAGTGAGACTTGATATGAGATATTGACGGGAGGCTGTCATGACAGAGACCAAAGGTGGCGATCAGCTCAGGCAACAGATCCGCGAGCACTACGCCGAGCGCGCGGTCGCAGCGGCGACGGCGCGCAAGGCGTGCTGCTGCTCGAGCGCGGCCGACAGCGTGCCGCAACCGCAGGACGAACTGGCGCGCGGTCTCTACGCCCTCGACGAGCTCGGGGAGCTACCCGACACCGCGGTGTTGGCCAGCCTCGGCTGCGGCAATCCCACGGCGCTCGCGCACCTCGCCCCTGGCGAGGTCGTGCTCGACCTCGGCAGCGGCGGCGGTATCGACGTGTTGCTCTCGGCTCGTCGCGTCGGCCCGGAGGGCAAGGCGTACGGCCTCGACATGACCGACGAGATGCTCGCGCTCGCCCGCGAGAACCAGCGCAAGGCGGGCATCGAGAACGTCGAGTTCCTCAGGGGGGAGATCGAGAGCATGCCACTCCCCAACGACTCGGTCGACGTGATCATCAGCAACTGCGTGATCAACCTGTCGACCGACAAGGACCGCGTGTTCGCTGAGGCGTTCAGGGTGCTGAAGCCGGGCGGCCGCCTCGCGGTCTCCGACATGGTCTTCCGCGGTGATCTCGCGCTGGTGCCCGAGCGCGTGAAGGCGAACGTCCAGGCTTGGGCGGGCTGCGTCGCCGGCGCGCTCGAGGAGCAGGACTACCTGGGGCGGTTGCGCAAAGCCGGCTTCAAAAACGCCGCGATCGAGGTCACGCAGACCTACGACGCGACGATCGAGAGCTGCTGCGACAGCTTCAAGGTACCGGCTGGGATCGACCTCGTGAGCGGGTTCGTGCGCGCCACGAAGCCGGCTCACTGAGGAATCGACTGAATGGAGGAGGCGACGATGTTCTCAACGCTCGGAATTGACTACACGAGGCAGCGCCTCGAGAACGCGACGCGGCGCGCGGAGCGCGCCGCCCGGTACCGCGATGCGCAGCCCCGGTGGCGGCGGTTCGGGCGTGGTGCCCGGCCCCGGGGCGGCGGCACAGCCTAGATCTTGGCCCCCATATCGCTGTGCCGCGTGCGTAGATCGTAGGCGAAGAGCAGCATCTGCACGACGACAAGGATCAGGTTGAGCAGCGTGAACGGGTTCGACGGCACGAGCAGCAGCGTGAAGATGATGCCGCCGGCGAGGCCCACGCGCACATAGGCTCGCCGCGTCAACAGCAGCCCGGCGAGCACGAACTCAAGTGCGGCAAGCGCGACGATCCAGGTCGCGAGGTGAGGGTCGACGAACCGCTTCCAGAGCGTCTCATAGAAGGGGAGGTAGGTCTTCTCGGTGAACGTGCGGTAGACCTCGGGATCGGTGAAGGCCATCACCAGGTTGCCGATGGCCGCGGCCAAGTAGAGCAGCCCGAATCCGACTCTGCCGATCGTGAAGAGTTTGCGACGCACGCGGCCTACTTCGCCATGTCGAGCGTGTTCCCCTTGCCCTCGAGCCCGCGCAGGTCGGTGATGTCCTGCACCGTCTCGAGGAGGCCGCGGTACGTGCCGTCCCGGTCGCGAACCGCGGTGTAGCGTGCCAGCAGCTGACGGCCGTCCTCCACGTACCAGAACAACTCCTCGTCCTTCGCGCCGGCGCGGAAGGCGACGGTCATGCGGTCGATCGCTGCCCGGGACTGCGGCGCATGACAGTCGTCGACGTGGCGGCCGATGAACGCGGCAGCGCAGTCGGCGAAGATCTGACCGTGCCAGAATACGAGGGTGCCGTGCTCGTCGGCGAGCGACACGTTGAGGGGCAAGTGGCGGATCGCGAGCTGCGCCTGCTCGGGGCTGAGCGAACCAGCCTCGGCCATGCCGGCGTCATCGAGCGGCGACAGTGAAGCGGGGACTTCGTTGGGGGTCATCGGCACTCTCCTCCTGAGACGTGGGCTGGCCGAGTGTAGCGCAGAGGCGGGCGGGCGCGCGAGCGCCCGCCCCAGGTCGGTCGCCGACCCCGTGAGACCGAGCACGGCGAACGTCAGTGCTATCGGCGTGAGCCCGTCGCCGAGCACCGACACCGACTGGCCGATGTAGAGCTGTCTGAAGTTGCGCTCGCGGAGCACCGCGAGCCGCGATCTCATGTTCCCCGACACAATGACGGCGATGCACCTCCCACGGCACCATTATCGGTCCGGCGGCGCGGCGCGGCGACCTGCGTGCCGCCGCACCGCACAGGTCCGCCACCCACCGCAGCGATCACTGGGCGACCACGGTCTTGCGCCGGTCGCCGGCTTGGGATGAGATGAGGCCATCCATCCGCGTCTCCAGGAGGTTCCCCCGGCGTGTGGTTGCTCGTCGCCCCGTTGATCATTGGCGTGGTCCTCTGGTTGACCGGGTACCTGGGCGCCCGTGACAGACTGCCGCGCAACACGTGGGCGGGCATTCGCATGCAGGTCACGCTGGTCAACGACGAAACGTGGTTCGCGGCGCATCGTGCCGCTGCGCCGTGGTTGACTGGCGGCGGCTACGTCGAGCTCGCCGCCGCTCTGCTCGTCATCGGCGCTCGCTTCGCCGGCTGGGTGACGCTGGCACCAGCGCGCTTCGCCGCCGCCGTGCTCGTTCTCGCCGGCTTCGTGCCGTTCACGGTCGGCGCGATCAAAGGCCAGGCTGCGGCGCGGCGCGCGCTCAAGTAGCGCCTGACGAGCCGCGCCGCCCCCTCGCCGCCGCTCCGCGCGGCGTTTGCCGCCGCAGACCCACGGGAAGATGACGACTGAACCATCGCAGGAGGTCAGCCATGGCACGCCATGCACCGATTCGATTCCTCGACAAAGTCCGGCTGGTGAAGACAGCCGTCGAGATCGCACGCAGCTCCGAGCGCGGCTACTTCGACTTCACGCGCGAAGTCGCGCCCAGCGTCAAGCTCATTCTCAAAGAGGTCGAGCACACGCCGATCGTCTTCTCTCTCTGGACGCAACCCACCGACATCGCCGAGCTCTGCGGCGACGCCGCCTACCCGGCGACCGCCGCGCTCCTGTCGATCGACAAGGAGCAGGCTCACGAGGTGCTCCGCAAAGGCGTCCTCATCGATCTCTCCCAGTTCGTCCGCAGCGATTCGACTCCCGGCACGTACTACGTGCTCTTCGACTACCTCAGCGCACAGCAGGTCACGCGTGTGCTGCAGCGCCTCGTGCCGGCGCTCTCGGGGCAGAGAGTGGCCGCGTGAGCACAGTAGCTGCCGGCGCTCGAACATGGTCCACCACAAGGAGGTTCGCACAACATGGCTGACGGCTTCATCAACACCCCTCCCAAACCCGAGAAGCTCGGCGCGATGACGGCCGAGAACCTCAAGGCCGCGCTGGCCGGCGAGAGCCAGGCATCGCAGAAGTACCTCGCTTTCTCCGCCAGGGCGCGCGAAGAGGGCTATGCCAACGTCGCGCGCCTGTTCGAGGCCGTCGCCTACGCCGAGAGCACGCATGCACGCAACCACCTTAGCGTGCTCGGCGGCATCGGCAACACGGGCGAGAACCTCAAGGCGGCATTCGGCGGCGAGACCTTTGAGATCGACGAGATGTACCCGGCCTACGACGCCGTCGCCAGGATGCAGGGCAACAAGGAGGCGGCGACGACCGTCCGCTACGCTCTCTCGGCCGAGAAGGACCACCAGAAGATCTACGATGCCACCGGCACCTCGGTCGCCGGTGGCCACGACCGCGATGCGACGCCGGTGCGCGTCTGCCCGATCTGCGGGCACACCGTGATCGGCGATGCTCCCGAGGAGTGCCCTGTTTGTGGCACTGCCAAGGAGCACTTCCGCACGTTCTGAGTGCGGAGGAGAGGTTTCTGGGGTGCGGGACGTGCGAGAGCACGCCCCGCACCTTTGCCTCCCCGCCTCTCCGTTCACCTGCCTGTACCATAAGCGCGACAACCGATTGCGCCGCTGCTGCCGGTGGCCGCGCCGCCGCTGCCGACGGCAGCCCGTGAAGGAGGCAAGCGAAAAATGGACGACGAGTTCGAACATCGGCTGCCCAACGCCGAGCAGCTCCATGCGATGACCGACCAGAGCCTGCACGCGGCGTTCGCCGGCGAGAGTCAGGCAGCGGAGAAGTACCTCGTGTTCGCGGCGCGGGCTGAGGACGAGGGCTTGCTGAACATCGCCCGCCTGTTCACGGCGATTTCGTTCGCCGAGACACGCCACGCACGCAACCACTACCGCGTTCTCGGCGGCATCAATGCGACCGCCGACAACCTGCAGGTCGCCTTCGAAGGTGAGTCGTTCGAGATCGACGAGATGTACCCGGCCTACCAGGAGATCGCCGTGCTGCAGGGCGACAAGCAGGCCCAGCGCTCGATCCGCTATGCGCTCAAGGCGGAGATGGACCACAAGCGCATGTACGCCGAGGCACGCGAACGGGCGCTGAAGGGCAAGGACATCGCCGACCAGCCGGTGAGCGTGTGCCTGGTCTGCGGGCACACGGTGATCGGCGACGTGCCCGACAAGTGCCCGGTGTGCGCGGCATCGCGCGCTGCATACAGGATGTTCTGACAGCGGCCCGAGTGACGTGGGGCGGGTCGCGCGCCGGTCGGCGCGCGACCCGCCCCAATTCTCGCGTGATGTAGACTTCTGCGTACAATCCGAGGAGGTCGCAGACGTGGGGTACACATTTGGTGTCGGGCGTGAGGCGCCGGGCTTTTCGCTGGAAGATCAGGACGGCAACGCGATCACGCTCCGGCAGTATCGCGGCGACTGGATGCCGGTCATCGCGTTCTTCCCCAACGGCGCGCGGGAGACGGCGAAGCAGATCGGCGCGCTGAGCGCCGCCGCGGGGCAGCTATGGGGCATGCGCGGCCAGCTCGTCGGCATCGTCGCCGCCGGCGCCGATGCCGTCACCAAGCTGGCCGCCGAGGCCGGCGGCGCGGCCTTTCCGCTGATCGCCGATCCCGACGCCAAGGTGGCCCGCGCTTACAGCGCCTGGAGCGCCGCCAAGAAGACGGTCGTCCCGCTTGTATGCATCGTCGACAAGTCCGGCAAGATCGTCTGGGCCGGCGAGGGCGCGGCGGCGCTCAAGCCCGCAGCGTTGCTCGAGGCCTTCAAGCTCTCTGCTCGTTAGGCCCGCGGCCTGCGGCTCGCCGCCGGCCCAGCCGCCCGATCGTCGCCAGCTCCCCACGCGGCCCCTTGTGCCCGCGTTCGATCGGCCGCCTTCCTCGCCTGCCCTGTTCCAAGTGTGGTGCTTCCGGGCACAACAGAAAGGCATCACTACACAAGGAGCGAGCGTCGATGATCGTTGGACAGACAGTCTTCAGCGTGCGCAAGGGCACCGAACATCGTGCCGAGCGCACGCTTCATGAACTCAGCGCGCTGCTCACTTCGGCTCCGGGCCATCTCGGCCACCGGATCCTGCGGTCGGTGGGCATGTCACCGCTGGCGAGCGCCCTGCACGACGAAGAGCGCGAGGCGGCGCTTGACGATGTGCACTTCGTCATCCAGACGGAGTGGGAGTCGAACCGGCTGCACGATGAGTTCTACTTGAGCAACGGCCTGCAGCAGGCCTACGGGTTGCTCTCGTCGATCTTGACGAGCGGCCCGTTTGAGGTCCTGTACGAGGCGCTCGTCGCAGATGGTGAGCGCAGCGGTGTGGCACTCTAGGACCAATCCGGACAGGGGCCGCCACGCGGCGATCGACCCAGACGACGCAGAGCGCCTGTTCCGCGAGGGGGCGCTGCTCGTGGACGTGCGTGAGACTGTCGAGTGGGACCACGGGCACGTTCCGGGCTCGATCAACATGCCGCTGAGCGGGCTCTCACAGCGCATCGGCGAGCTCGACCACAGCGCGCCGGTGCTCGTCATCTGTCACACCGGCAGTCGCAGCATGGTTGCCGTGCGCATGCTCGCCGCGCGCGGGGTCAAACAGGTCTACAACGTGCGCGGCGGCACCATCGGCTGGCGCCGCCGCGGATTGCCGTTCGCGGCCTAGAGGCATGCAGGCACGCGGCGCGATCGGCCGCACCCGCGCGCTCGCCGCGGCCTCCGGCCGCGACTCTCAGTGGGCCGTGTAGTCCGTTCCGGCGGAGAGATGCGCGACGAGCGAATACTGTGTGCCGCCGAGGCTCGAGTAGCCGTAGTCACCCTTTCCGGGTCCCGGCGCCATCGGCGCCCCGGTAAAGGGATTCTTCGGCCATGGGCTGATCATCGACCCGAGTGTGGCCTGATCGGCTGTCATCGGTGCCGCACCATTGGTGGCCGTATAGGTGTCGATGCCGATCTGGATGGCGCGGATGCCCGCCTGCACGGCGATGTCGTTTGCCTTGTCGATCTGCTTGGTCGGCACCGCCCCGGTCGCCTTCTTGCTCGCCTTGTTGAGCACTTTGTACAAGGTGACGGCGCCGACGCCGATGAGCACGAAGATGACGATGAGGGTGATCGCCCGTCTCACATCGACCTCCAACGAGGTGGGGAGCGCGTCGTGCGCGCCGGTCTGGTCCATCCAGCGGCCGTCCGGTGACTACCGTAGTCGCTGCAAGCTCCGTCGGCAACGGTATCGGCCATCTGGGGTCGGTGGTTGAGCGCTCTAGAGAGCGCGCGTGTCGGCCGCGCAGACTGCGGTCAGCGTTGCAGGCGCAGCCCGTTGCCGATCACGGCCAGCGAGGTGCCCATATCGGCGAAGACCGCCATCCACAGGGTGACGAGGCCGAGCGGCGCGAGCACGAGGAACGCCGTCTTGATCGCGATCGCCACGGCGATGTTCTGGCGGATCACACGGTTGGTGCGCCGCGAGAGGGCCACGACTGCGGCGACGGCGGAGAGGTCGTCGCCCATGAGCGCGATGTCGGCCGTCTCCAGCGCTGCGTCGGTGCCGGCGGCACCCATCGCGATCCCGAGCGTGGCCGCCGCCAGCGCCGGCGCGTCGTTGACGCCGTCGCCGATCATCGCCACGGCGTCATAGCGCTGTTGGAGCTCGCGGATCGCGTCGACCTTCTCGGCCGGCAGCAAGCCGGCGCGCACGTCGTCGATGCCGGCGGCGCGGCCCACGGCCTGCGCCGTCGGCTCGTTGTCGCCGGTGAGAAGGGTGAGATGGGCGACGCCCGCGGCGCGCAGCGCGCTCAGGGCGTCGCGAGCGCCCGCCCGTACGGGGTCGGCGATCGCGAGCACGCCGAGGGCGCCATCGGCGGTGCCGACGGCGACGGCGGTCTTGCCCTCGCGCTCGAGACGCGTGAGCGCGTTGGTCAGGGTGGGGTCGGAGGCATGCGCGCCGAAGAGCTCCGGCCGGCCGACGAAGTACGTGCGGCCGTCGACGTCGGCGCGCACGCCCAGGCCGGTGATCGTGCGAAAGCGGGTGGCGACGAGCGCCGCGCCTACGTCCGCTCGAGCGTCACCGAGCGCGCCGCTCTTAATGCGGCCTAGAGCGGTTGCGTCCTGCGCGCGGTCGTGGGCAGCCGCGTGCGCCACGATCGCGCGTGCCAGCGGGTGTTCGCTGAAGCGTTC
>PKYG01000110.1:22838-87364 GCA_003132585.1 Actinomycetota bacterium | reverse complement strand
TGCTCGAGGTAGGCACCGCCCTTGACGAGCACACCACGGCGCGTGGCGTTGCCGAGTCCGGCGAGGATGCTCACCGGCGTCGAGATCACGAGCGCGCACGGACAGGAAATGATCAGCAGGGCGAGGCCGCGGTAGAACCACGTGCCGAAGGGTGCGCCGAGCAGCGGCGGCAGGAAGGCGACGATCGCCGCGCCGCCGACGACGACCGGTGTGTACCTCGCCGCGAAGCGGTCGACGACGCTCTGCGCCGGCGCGCGCTGCGCTTGTGCCTCTTCGACGAGATGGACGATCTTGGCGATCGTGTTGTCGGCGGCCGTGGAGGTGGCGCGCACCTGCAGCGAGCCGCCCTCGACGATCGACCCGGCGAACACCTGGTCACCGGGTTGCTTGGCGACGGCGAGCGACTCGCCGGTGATCGCCGCCTGGTTCACGGCGGCGCTGCCGGCGACGACGACGCCGTCGACGGCGAGCCGCTCGCCGGGCCGGGCGAGCACCGTATCGTCGACGGCGACGGCCTCGACCGGCACCGTGCGCTCCTCGCCGTCGCGCACGACGGTCGCCTCCGGCGGCGCCAGTTCGACGAGGCCGCGGATCGCCCGACGAGTGCGTTCGAGCGTTGCCGCCTGCAGCACGTTGCCGAGCGCGAAGAGGAAGGTGACGAGGCCGGCCTCGGACCACTGGCCGATGGCGGCGGCGCCGACGATGGCGAGCGTCATGAGCACGTTCATGTCGACGGAGCGCGCGCGCAGCGAGTAGAAGGCGGCGCGCGCGACGAAGCTGCCGCCGGCGAGCATCGCGGCGGCGAAGAGGAACGGCGCCACCGCCGGGGCGACCTGCTGCGTGGCGAAGCCGGCGCCGACGAGCGTACCCGACGCGAGCGTCTGCAGCGCCCGTCGATCGCGGAGCCAGAAGCCGCGGCGCTGCGCCCGGGTCGCGAGCCGGTAACCCATCTCGCTCGCGGCGGCGCGCAGCGCCGCCTCCGGCGTGCGCGCCGGCGCGAACGTCACCGTGAGGCGCGCGAGGCCGGAATCGACGCGCGCCTCACGCACGCCCGCTAGCCCGGCGATGCGCTTCTCCAGGTCGGCGGCGCAGTCGGCGCAGTCCATGCCCTCGACGGCGAAGACCTCGGTGCGCGTCTCCGTGGCCTGCGCCTCGAGTGTGTCGTAACCATGGCGGTGGACGCGCTCGAGGATCTCGTCGAAGCTCACCTCCGCCGCGTCGAAGGTCACCTTCATCGTCGCCGCGCCGAAGTTGACACCGGCATCGACGACGCCGGTGGAGCCGCGCAGCGCGCCTTCGAGCTTGAGCGCACAATCGGCGCAGTCGAGGCCGCTGACGTGCGCGACGCGACGCTCGAGCCGGTCTTCATCCGGCATCTCGAGCGTCAGATCGATCGGTCCGTGCTCGTGCACGTCGTCGGGGCAGTGGGTAGCGCAGTGCGACTGCGCGCCGATACGGCGGGCGGTGCGCGTGAGCTCGTCGAACGGCAGCGTGTCGGTGTCGAAGCGCACGTGCAGGAGGCCGCGAGCGACATCCGGTTCGACCGTCTCGATGCCGTCGAGCCGGCCCAGCTCGCGGCCGAGCTCGTCCACGCATGAGGCGCACTCGGCGCCGCGCGGCAGCAGCACGGGCAGGTCGAGGGCGCGCGTGGTCATTCGGCGCCCTCGCGGTGACGCACGTGCTCGCGGGTGAGGTCGAGAAGCAGGCGGATGTGTTCGTCGTCGGGGGAGTAGAAGACCATCTTGCCGTCGCGGCGGTGGCGCACGAGCCGGTGCGCGCGCAGGACGCGCAGGTGATGCGACACGTTGGACTCGCTCATGGCGAGCGTCGCGGCGAGATCGCAGACACAGATCTCGCCCGCTTCGAGCAGTGCGTAGACGAGGCGGCAACGGCTGGGATCGCCGAGCACCTTGAACACGTCCGCGACCGCCTCGGCGTCGGCGGCGCCGATGAGGCGGTCGCGCACCGCCTTGACCCGTTGCGGATCGACGACGACGACATCGCAACGGTCCGTGTCGTCGACCTCGCCCTTGGCGCAGAGCACCGGTTCGACCATGGTTTCCGCCTCGCCTCACTGTTACATATGAACGGACGTTCATATGTTACCCGCTGCCCTCATCTGCCGCAACCGTTGTGCCGCGCTGCCCTTCACAGGTCGCGGCTTCGGTGCTACGGTCTGACCGCCAAAAGGGTCGAAGTGAGGAGGAAGTTGGTGCTCAGGCTGCGGCGCGTCGCGTTCGGGCTCGTTTCCGTTGCGCTCCTCACGATCGCCGCAGGCGCCTGCAGCGCACCGTGGTCCAAACCCGCGACGGTCCGCGTGGCCCCGAGCGGCGACGACTCCAAGTCACTCAGCGACGCCTTGGGCAAGGTCAAAGACGGCGGCACGATCAGGCTCGGCGCGGGCACCTACCGTCTCCGCGAGCCCCTGCAGATCGCTAAATCGGTGCACATCATCGGCGGCGGCAAGACGATCATCCAGTGCGGGGTGGGCGAGTATGTGGTGGCGTTCGGCAGCGGCCTCACGTGCGCCGTGGACAATGTCGCCTTCGTCCATACCGGTGCCGGCGCCGGTGACGCGGTCTTCGACAGCGGCTCCCGCGTCGACTTCACGGACTGTCGGTTCAGTGGCGGAATACCCGGCGGCCACAAGGGCGGCATGGGACTCAGCTTCGGCGAAGGCGCCGGCGGTACTGTGCGCAACTGCCAGGTGACCGGCAACAAGAGCCTCGGCGTGCTCGTCAACTCGAGCACCGGGGTGACGATGGACTCGTGCACCGTCCAGGGCAACGGCACCGGTATCGGCGTCATGAACGGCACCGTCGTGGCGACCGGCAACACCGTCACCAACAACAAGCTCGGTATCTACATCATCGGGCATTCGCAGGTGAAGCTGATCGGCAACACGTGCTCACACGACCGCCTCGGCGGGATCCGCGTCGAGGGGACTTCGACGGTGACGGCGCGCGACAACAAGTGCTTGAGCGACACGACGTCGGGCATCCTGGTCACAGGTTCCGCGCGCGCCACCCTCGTGCAAAACACGACGAAGGGCAGCATCGAGGGGATCACGTTCGCCGGGCAGGCCGGCGGGTCGGCGACGAAGAACCGCTGCTACGATCGCATCTACGTGATGAAGGGCCTGCACGTGAAGCTCTCGCACAACTGGCAACCCGCCTTCTACCTCCCCGGTCTCGGCCAGGTGACGTTTCACTGAGGTAGAGTCTCGACCATGAGTCGGGACGCCGGCGGAACAACTAGGCGCAGCAGCTTTGCGCGTGACCTCTTCTCGCGTGAGCTGCTGCGCTACCTCGGTCCGGGCTTCGTCGTCACGATCGGCTTCATCGACCCCGGCAACTGGGCGACCAACATCGCCGGCGGTTCGGAGTTCGGCTTCGGGTTGCTCTGGGTGATCTCCGTCAGCACCCTGATGCTGATCTTCCTGCAGCATCTGGCGGCGAAGCTCGGCATCGTCACAGGGCATTCACTGGCGGCGAACGTGCGCGCCCACTTCGCGCCGGCGTGGGTGTGGATCTTCGGCGTGACGATCGTGCTCGCCTGCGCCGCCACCGAGCTGGCGGAGTATCTGGGAGCAGCCCTCGGCTTCGCCCTGCTGCTCCACATACCGGTCTACGTCGGCGCGCCGCTGACATTGATCGCCGTCGCCGCGCTCATCCTCGGGCAGCAGTACCACAGGGTCGAGCGGGTGATCGTCGTCTTCCTCGCCGTGATCGCCGTCTGCTACATCATCGAGCTGCTGCTCGTACACGCCGACATGGCGAGCGCCGCGCCCCACTGGGTCGTGCCCGATCTCTCGGGCAAGAGCATCCTCGTGGCGCTCGCGATCCTCGGCGCGATCGTGATGCCGCACAACCTCTACCTGCACTCCGACGTGATCCTCTCGCGCGAGTGGGACATCGACCCGCGGCAACGCGAGCGTCTGATGCACTTCGAGCTGGCCGACACCACGCTGGCGATGATCCTGGGCTGGCTTGTGAACTCGGCGATGATCATCGTCGCTGCGGAGGTCTTCTTCCACAACGGCGTCGTCGTCTCGAGCATCGCGCAGGCGTCACAGACGCTGCGGCCGCTCGCCGGGCCACTGGCGCAGGTGCTCTTCGGCATCGCTCTGCTCGCGGCGGGGCTCTCGTCGTCGGTCACGTCGTCGTTGGCGACGGCGAACATCGTCACGGGCTACCTGGGCCGGCCCGAGGACACACACAGCCGGCTCTACCGGCTGAGTCTCGTCGTCGTGCCGATCCCGGCGCTGATCATCATCGCCACCGGACTGAATCCTTATCGGGTGCTGATCATCAGCCAGGTGGTGCTGAGCATTCAGCTCCCGCTGACGATCGTGCCGCTGCTGCTGCTTGTGCGGCGGCGCGCCGTGATGCGCGAGTACCGCAGCGGCACGATCTCCTCGGCGACCGGCGTCCTCATCGCGGCGATCGTGATCGCGCTCAACGTGTTCCTCTTCTTTCAGATGATCGGAGGTTTGTGACGATGGCTCTCTATAATCGTGTCCTCGTGCCGCTCGACGGGTCGCCGGTCGACGATGCCGTACTCGATCACGTCGCCGTGCTGGCCGCGGAGCTCGGCGCCGAGATCGTCTTGCTGCGTATCGCCCACTTCCATACTCGCGACGAGATGGCGCACGAAGTGGCAGACGCGCAGGCGTGCCTCGACAAGGCGGAGCGGCGCATCGCTGGGCGTGGCCTGACCGTGCGCATGGTCGTCGGCCACGGTGAGCCGGCGGCGGCGATCGTCGAACAGGCCGAGATCGTCGGCGCCGACCTGATCGCGATGGCGACGCACGGCCACAGCTGGCTGCCGCGCAAGATCTACGGCAGCGTCGCCGAGGGCGTGCGTCACGCC
This sequence comes from Actinomycetota bacterium, assembly GCA_003132585.1. Taxonomy (GTDB): domain Bacteria; phylum Actinomycetota; class Thermoleophilia; order UBA2241; family UBA2241; genus PALSA-647. The sequence goes on along the minus strand of PKYG01000110.1, from coordinate 82,492 downwards.
ACATCCGTGCCCTTGCTGCTCGTCAAGGCGCCGCCTGCCGACGAAACATGAGCTCGAAGTTCGAGACGAGCTGCGCCGTGATACGGTAGGCGGCAAACCCGCGGCGGGTGTGCGTGGCGGACGGTAAGAAACCGGCCTACAAACGCTGGTGGGCGCGGCTCATGATGGTATTTGCCGCGCTCGTGCTCGTCCTCGTCATCGCGACCGCGGCGGCGGCGCGCTACACCGAGAGCAACAAGTTCTGCAGCACTACCTGTCACGAGATGGTGCCCTACGGCATGTCATGGGCGCAGTCGAAACATCACCAGGTCGACTGCGTGACCTGCCACATCCAGCCCGGCGTCTGGAACCTCGTCAAAGCCAAGTTCTATGCGCTGCGCGAGGTGTACGTGCACGTCACCGGCGAGGTCAAGGCGCCGATCTCGGTGACGCGCCACATCGTCAACGCGACCTGTCAGAAGAGCGGCTGCCATCCCGCCAGCACGCCCATCCCGGAGATCAGCCTCGGTACGTCGACCTTCTCGCACAGCGGTCACGCCGGTCAGCTCTGCATCGCCTGTCACTCGCGCGTGGTCCACCAGAACGTTCCCGGCTGGACGTACGTCGCGCCGCAGTCGATGGCGGCCTGTTTCGCTTGCCACGACGGCAAGCAGCAGCCCAACGACTGCGCCTACTGCCACACGGCGCCGCACGCCGACCGCGGACCGTGCGGCGCCTGCCACGTGCTCGCCTCGTGGACCGCCAAGTACGTGCATCCGGTGCTTCTCGGCGTACGCCACGTCAAGGTCGTCTGCGAGCGTTGTCACGTCAAGGACTTCACCAGTCTGCCGACCGGCTGCACGAGCTGTCACAAGAAGAAGCACGGGCCCAAGCTCCCGGACTGCGCGCAGTGCCACACGCTGACGCGCTTCAAGCCGTCGACCTTCGATCACCCGCAGGCGGGCTGCCAGGACTGCCACAAGGCCGCGCACCCCAACCGCGGCACCTGCACGAAGTGCCACGACACGCGCAACTGGATCTCGCACTTCAAGCATCCCTGGCCGCTTGTCGGTGCACATGCGCGGCTCGCCTGCGAGAAGTGCCACAAGAACGGCTTCAGCGGCGGTCTCCCACAAACGTGTGTCGGCTGCCACGGGTCGCACCACGCGGGTCTCACCGACTGCCAGAAGTGCCACAACACGAGCTACTGGATCCCGGCGAGCTTCAACCACCCATTCGCGCTCACCGGCGCGCACGCCAGTCTCGACTGCAGCCGCTGCCACACGAACGGCTTCGGCGGTGGTCTGCCACAGGCGTGTGTCGGCTGCCACGGTGACCACCACGGCGGTCTTCCCAACTGCCAGAGCTGCCACACCACGAGCGCGTGGAGCCCGTCGACGTTCCACCACCCGCAGGAGGGGCCGCACATCCCGTCGGGTGACGAGCCCCTCGCGTGCTCGCGTTGCCATCCGAGTGGCTACGGCACGCATAGCTGCCCGTGCCATGGCGGCGGTCCGCCCTCCGGAGGCGACTGATTACAGCGTCCATGGCGGGTCGTGATAGGCTCACCTCAGGGTCGATCGGCACGAGCCGGAGAGGACGGTGATCGTGGCAGAGGGTGTGCGCTCGTTCTGGCGGCACTGGTGGGGCAAGCTAGTCTTCGCTGTCGCCGCGCTGATATTGCTCGGCATCGCCAGTACCGCCGTCGCTGCCCAATTCACCGAGAGCAACAAGTTCTGCGGCAGCGACTGCCACGAGATGTGGGCGTACCGAGACACTTGGGCGATCTCGACACACAAGGGCGTCAACTGTGTTCAGTGCCACATCGCGCCCGGCTTCATCAGCCTCGTCGAGACCAAGTTCTTCGCCATGCGCGAGGTATGGGTGCATGTCACCGGCCAAGTCAAGGCGCCGATCAAGGTCACGCGCCACATCCCCAACGGCGCCTGCGAGCGAGGCGGCTGTCACACGAGATCGCAGATATCCGTGCCGAACTCGTTGGGCAGTCCGGCGCCGGTCACCTTCAGTCATACGAGCGCCGGGCACGGCAAGTTGAATTGCATCTCGTGCCACGCGTCGCTCGTGCACGCCGGCGCTCCCGGCGTGACGAGTCCGCCGGCGATCTCGATGGCGTCGTGCTTCACCTGCCATCCCAACGGCACCAAGACCTGCACCTACTGCCACTCCGGTCCGCACGACAGTCGCGGACCATGCCAGAACTGCCACAACCTGTGGGCGTGGGTCGGCGGCAAGAACTTCGCTCATCCGCAGCCGCTCGTGGGCACGCACGCGGCGACGCCCTGCGAGACGTGCCACACGCAGGGCGTCAGCGTGAAGCCGGACGGCTGCATCACGTGCCACGGCGACCAGCACAACGGCCTGCGCCTCTGCGACACGTGCCACCTGCTCGCGGCCTGGATCCCGAGCACGTTCAAGCATCCGCAGGAGGGCCCGCACGTGCCCAACGGCGACGAGCGGCTGCAGTGTAGCGCCTGTCACGCGACCGGCTTCGGCCAAAAGGCCAGCTGCCCGTGTCACGGTGGCAGCGCCCCGACCGGGGGCGGATGATCGTCGATGGGCCGTGGCGGGGCGCGGCCCAAGACCGCCGCCGCCCGGTTTGGCGAGTGAGCCGTCGCGGCAAGCTTGACGCATGAGGCGGCTGGCGCTCTTCGACATCGACTGCACGCTGCTCGACGCCCACGGCGCCGGCGGCCGCGCCATCCGGCACGCGCTGACCGAGACCTACGGCCGCTGGCAGCAGTCCGACGGCTACACCTACCACGGCCGCACCGACCCGCAGATCGTGCGCGACCTGGCGGCGGCCGGCGGGGTGCCGCCGGCCGAGATCGAGGCTGGCATGGAGGCGTGCTTCGACACCTACGTGCGCTGTCTGCGAGCGGAGGTCGCCGCCGGTGCGGTCGAAGTGCTGCCCGGTGTGCGTGAGCTCGTCACGACCCTCGCCGACGACGACCGGGTCGTGCTCGGTCTGCTCACCGGCAACGTCATCGGTGGCGCGGAGGTCAAGCTTGCGCCGACCGGCTTCGGCGACCGCTTCGTCGTCGCTGCCTACGGCTCCGACTCGGCGCACCGGCCCGACCTGCCGGCGATCGCCCTGCGTCGTGCGGAGGAGCTCACTGGTCGTCGCTTCGCCGGCAAGCAGATTGTGATCGTCGGCGACTCGCCGGCCGACATCACCTGCGGTGTGCATCTCGGCGTCAAGGCGATCGCCGTGGCGACCGGCAAGCACACACGCGACGAGCTCGCCGCGCACGCGCCCGACCACTTGTTCGACGATCTGTCGGACTGGCGGGCGGCGATCGCGGCGGTGCTTGCCTAGCGGAGCGAGAACGTACTCCCCTCACAAACCCCTAACAGTTGGCGTCTATACTGGCTCCGACATATCTCTGCGAGGGGTGTGATGGCAAGAGAGACCATTCTCGTCGTCGATGACGAGCCGGAGATTCTCGAACTCGTGAAGTATAACCTGGGCAAGGAGGGCTTCACCGCCGTCTGTGTCGAAACGGGCGAGGAGGCCCTATCGGCGGCGCGCCTGAAGATGCCGGACGTCGTATTGCTCGATCTGATGCTGCCCGGCATCGACGGACTTGAAGTCTGCCGCAAGCTCAGGGCCGACGAGAAGACCAGTGGCATCCCGATCATCATGCTCACGGCGAAGGGCGGCGAAGCCGACATCGTCGCCGGGCTCGAGCTCGGCGCGACCGACTACGTGACCAAGCCGTTCAGCCCGCGCGTGCTGATTGCCAGGATCAAATCCGTGCTGCGCCGCAACGGGGATGAGAGCGACGAGTCCGCGTCAATCCGGATCGGCGATCTGATGATCCATCCCGGCCGCCACCAGGTTCTGGTCGAGGACCGACCGGTGAGCCTGACTGCTTCCGAGTTCCGCATCCTCGTGTTCATGGCGCGCCGGCCGGGGTGGGTGTTCACACGACAACAGATCGTCGACGCGGCACAGGGAGACGATGTGTACGTGAGCGAACGCTTCGTTACCGACCGCTCCGTCGACGTCCACATCGTCTCCCTGCGCCGCAAGCTCGGCGCCTACGGCCGCTACATCGACACCGTCAGAGGTGTAGGATACAGGCTCAAAGACGAGTAGGTCGTTGAGCCGCATGCGGCTGTTCTGGAAGCTCTATCTCACGTATCTCCTCACCGTCGCGCTGTGCGCGGTGGCCGTCGGTTGGTTTGCGATCAGCTCAGCCGGGACCCTCTACCACAACCAGGCCGAGCAGGACCTGCTCTCACGCGCCCAGTTGATCGAGCAGCAGATCGGCGGGCTCATCGGCATCGTCAAACTCGACCAGCTGCAGACCGACGTCCACAACCTTGGCTGGTCGTCGGGCACGCGCATCACCGTGATCGCGGGGCCGGGACTCTCCGGCTACGTCGAGGGCAAGGTGCTGGCCGACTCGGAGGTTCCGGCCAGCACACTCGAGAACCACGCCGGCAGACCTGAGGTCGCGACCGCGCTGCTCGGCGGAGTGGGCAAAGCGATCCGCAACAGCGCGACCCTCAAAGAAGACATGCTCTACGTCGCGCTGCCCGTGAGCGGCAGCGACGGCACCGTCATCGGCGTGATCCGCACTGCGCTGCCGCTGACGATGGTCAACCACTCTCTGAACTCTCTCCTTCGCAGGATCGTGCTCGCAGCGGTCATCCTGGCCGTGCTTGTCGCCGCGGTAGGATTGATTGTCAGCCGGCGGATCGCCCGCCATATGAACGACATCAAACGAGGAGCCGAACGCTTTGCTGCCGGCGATTTCTCGCACGAGGTCCACGTCTCGTCCTCCGATGACATCGGCAGCGTCGCCGCGAGCCTCAACCGGATGGGGCGGCAGCTCGACGACACGATCAAGGCGATCACGCAGCAGCGCAACGAGCGGGAAGCGATCCTGTCCGGCATGGTCGAGGGGGTCGTAGCTGTCGACGATGCTGAGCGCCTGATTACGATCAACCGCGCCGCCGCCGCGCTGCTGGGCGTGACGCAAGACCAGGCCGAGGGCCGCGCCATCCAGCAGGTCGTGCGCAATCCGGAGCTGCAGCAGTTCGTTGTCGCGGCGCTCGCTGCCGACACGCCGATCGAGGGCGATCTCACCTTCCACGTCGGCGCCGATTCGCGCTCGATCCAGGCGCACGGCTCGCGTCTTATCGGCGCAGACGGCGCGGGTCTCGGTGCGGTCGTGGTGCTCAACGACATTACGCGCCTGCGTCGCTTCGAGACAGTACGCCGCGACTTCGTCGCCAACGTTTCGCACGAGATCAAGACCCCCGTGACCTCGATCAAGGGGTTCGCCGAGACCCTCCTCGACGGCGCCCTCGACGACCGCGCGGATGCGGAGCGGTTCCTGCGCATCATCGCTGGTCAGGCCGATCGGCTGAGCGCGATCGTCGAAGACCTGCTCGCGCTCTCGGTGCTCGAGCGCGAGCCCGGCAGCGACGGCGGCATCGTCATGGAGCGCGGCAGCGTGTGCGATGTGTTGCAAGTGGCGGCCGAAGTCTGTCAACCCAAAGCCGAAGCCAGATCGATCACGCTGGTGCCGTCCTGTCCCGCAGAGGTTTTCCTCGACATCAACCCGCCGCTGCTGGAGCAGGCGGTCGTGAACCTGATCGACAACGCGATCAAGTACAGTCCCGAGGGCTCGAGCGTCGAGATCGGGGCTGAGCAGGACGGAGACACGGTGGTGATCTCGGTCATCGACCACGGCATCGGGATTGCTCGCGAACACCTCCCGCGCCTTTTCGAGCGTTTCTACCGGGTCGACAAGGCCCGCAGTCGGGACATGGGTGGCACTGGTCTGGGACTCGCGATCGTCAAGCACGTCGCGGCGTCTCACGGCGGAAGCGTCGCTGTCGAAAGCACGCTTGGAGTGGGTAGCACCTTCCGCATCGTCCTGCCCGCCTGAACGCAGTCCGCATCTCCTCCTCGCCGACACGCAACCGACATCTATCCTCTGCCTGATCCCAGGCTCATCCTCTCCGCATACCCGACGGGTGCAGTCGGGACCGAGGCGTTCTGACGATCGACGCCCGGGTCGGGTGGGCCCCGTCATGCGTTACCTTGCGGACACCGAATCCTCACCGTTCGCTAACAACGGTCGGGTATGTTGCGGTCTCGGGTGGTCGTCGACCATCCGGCAAAGTCCAGGGAAAGGACCAAGGAGACCTAGATGAGAAGTCTGAAGATGATCTACGGCCGGGGTGCGCTCCTGGCGATCGGCGGGCTAGCGCTCATAGCAGTGGGGCTCACGCTCGCCGCCTGTGGCAGCAGCGCTTCGGGCGGCTCGGCGCCGTCGGCGGATACCATGCTTGGCGCCGGCTCGACCTTCGCCGCCCCGCTCTACACCAAGTGGGCGAGCGACTACCAGGGTGTCGCCGGCGTCAAGCTGAACTACCAGGCCGTGGGTTCGAGCGCGGGCATCGCCGCGATCGAGGCCAAGACCGTCGATTTCGGCGCCACCGACGCGCCCCTCAGCGCCGCCGACCTGCAGAGCAACGGCCTCGTGCAGTTCCCGACCATGATCGGCGGGGCGGTTCCGGTCCTCAACGTGAGTGGCATCGCGTCGGGTGTTCTCAAGCTCGACGGGCCCACGCTGGCCGACATCTTCCTCGGCAAGATCACCACCTGGAACGACCCCGCGATTGCCAAGCTGAACCCCGGGATGAAGCTCCCCTCGACAGCGATCAACGTGGTGCACCGCTCCGACGGCTCCGGTACCTCGTGGATGTTCACGAGTTATCTCTCAGCCGTCTCGCCGGCGTGGAACAGCCAGGTCGGCGCCAACACCACACCCACGTGGCCGGTCGGCACGGGCGCCAAGGGCAGCTCCGGCGTGGCCGCGTTGGTGCAACAGATCGACGGCTCCATCGGATACGTCGAGTACACCTACGCGAAACAGAACGGCATGAACAGCGCGCAGCTTGAGAACGCCGACGGCGTGTTCGTGAAGCCGAGCCTGTCGGCATTCGCCGCGGCCGCTACGATGGCGAGCTGGAAGCCGTCCGAGGGCTTCGCCCTGCCGCTCGTCAACGAGCCCGGTGCAGAGTCGTGGCCGATCACCGGGGCGTCATACATTCTCATGCAGAAGGACCAGCAAGACGCGGCTCGCGCCGGCATGGCGCTCAAGTTCTTCGACTGGGCCTACACGAACGGCGCGCAGACGGCGAGCAGCCTCGACTACGTGCCGATCCCGGCCAAGGTCTACAAGCTCGTTGAGAAGGTCTGGCAGCAGCAGGTCACCGTCAGCGGGACGTCCGTTTGGCCGCAGTGAGGTAGCGATACCGTCGGCGGCGGCTGGCGGTCCTTCGGGGGAAGGAACTGTGAGAACGAGAGAAGCAGACATCGCCGGTGCGAGCGGCGGCGGGCGGGCGGGAGCTCGCCTCCGCCGCTCGCACCTCAAGCTCGCCGACCCGGCGTTCCGCTGGCTGACGATTCTGTGCGCCGCAGCGGTCGCCCTGGCGATGATCGCCCTGACCGGCGTGCTCGTCGGCAACTCGTGGCTGGCGATCACCAAGCTCGGACTGAAGCCTCTGCACACAGTGGCATGGGCGCCGAGCATCGGCAGCTACGGGGCGCTTTCGAGCCTGTTCGGTACATTCGTGACCACGCTCATCGCGATGGTCATCGCCGTTCCGCTGGCGCTCGCCGTGGCCCTGCTTCTCGTCGAGCTGGTGCATCCCGTGCTCTCGCGCGTTATCGGCACGACGATCGAGATGCTGGCCGCGATCCCCAGCATCATCTTCGGCATGTGGGGCATCTTCGTCGTCGTGCCGATCTTGCAGAAGGTCGAACCCTGGATTCAGTCGACGCCGCTCGGCAGGCTCGGACTGTTCAGCGGGCCGCCGATCGGCATCGGCATCCTGCCTGCGGGCATCATCCTGGCACTGATGGTCCTGCCGTTCATCACGGCAGTGTCGCGCGACGTGCTGGGTATGGTGCCGACCGTGGTCAAGGAGGCCGGGTTCGGGATGGGCTCGACGACCTTCGAGGTGACGCGGCGGATCAGCTTCCGCTACGCCTTGTCGGGGATCGCCGGCGCCGTGTTCCTCGGTCTCGGGCGCGCCCTTGGGGAGACGATGGCGGTCGCCTTTCTGCTCGGCGGCGTGTTCGACAGGCTGCCGCACTCGTTGCTCGACCAGGGCACGTCGATCTCGGCCACGATCGCCCTGCAGTTCGGTGAGGCGACGAAGCCGCTCGACGTGAGCGCGTTGATCGAGCTCGGACTGATCCTCTTTCTGATCACGATGGTGTTCCAGCTCGTCGCTCAGGTCTGGCTGGCGAGGGCGCGGCGGATGACGGGGAGCCGGGCATGAGCGCCGACACTATGCCCGGCCCACTTTCCGCCGTGCCTCTCCGACCCCGCTCGGTCGCTCGCCGCCGCGTCGTCGACAGGTTGGTCACCTCTCTGGCGTGGCTGGCGGCCGCGTTCGGAGTGTTCATCATGGGCTGGATCGTCGTGACGGTCGTCGGGCGCGGCATCGGCGCCATCAACTGGGCGTTCTTCACTCAATCGCCGCCGGCCGGCGCCGACCTCGGCGGCGGCCTTGGCCCATGCATCGTCGGGACGATCGTTCTCACGGGGTTTGCAGCGGTGATCGGCATCCCGATCGGCTTCTTTGGAGCCGTCTACCTGTCCGAGTTCGGGCGCACCGGCCGCATCGCGACCGCGATTCGCACGATCACCAACGTCGTGCTCGGGGTGCCCTCGATCATCGCGGGACTTTTCGCCTACGCGATCCTCGTCAAGCCGCTGCACCACTATTCCGGCTTCGCCGGCTCGGTGGCGCTCGCGTTCATTATGCTGCCGGTGATGACGCGCGCGGCCGAGGACGTGCTCAACCTCGTCCCCAACGAATTGCGCGAGTCGGCACTGGCGATGGGAGCACCGCGGTGGCGGGCGACGCTCGGCGTCATCGTCCGCTCGGCACGCGCCGGCCTCATCACGAGCACCATCCTCGCCGTCGTGCGTGTCGCCGGCGAGACGGCGCCCCTGTTGTTCACCGCTCTGAGCAGCCCATACTGGCTGAATGGTCTGTTCGGACCGTCGGGCTTCTTCGGCGGCCCAGTCGCCAACTTGACTAAGACCATCTACGACTACAGCACCTCGCCGTACCAGCACCTGCAGCAGCTCGCCTGGGGCGGCGCACTCGTGATCATTGTCGCCGTACTTGGCACCAACGTGCTGGTGCGGCTCGTCTTCCAGCGGGGTAAGTGATGCAAGAGACCATCTCAGCAACGCAGGACGTGGGAGGGACCGTGACCGAGACGACCACAGATAGGTCCGCAGCGGTCGCGCCTCGCATCGAGGTGGCAACGGGTCAACGGGCGGTCGAGTTCGATGCCCTGCCGAGCAAGCTGTCGGTGCGCGGCCTGGACTTCTTCTACGGCAAGGAGCAGGCGCTGTTCGGCAACACGCTCGAGATCAAGGAGAAGAGGGTCACCGCGATCATCGGGCCATCTGGCTGCGGCAAGTCGACCCACATCCGCACCTTCAACCGCATATATGAGCTTTACCGCAATCAGCGCGCGACCGGCGAGATCTGGTTCGACGGCCGTAACATCCTGGCGTCGGGGACCGATCTACTCGACCTGCGCCGGCGAATCGGCATGATCTTCCAGAAGCCCAGCCCGTTTCCGATGACGGTCTTCGACAACATCGCGTACGGTCTGCGCCTGCACTTCAAGCTCAGCCGCTCCGAGCTCGCCGATCACGTCGAAGACGCGCTCAAGCGCGCCGCCCTCTGGGACGAGGTCAAGCACAAGCTCAAGGAGCCTGGTCTGGCACTGTCGGGCGGCCAGCAGCAGCGCCTCAGCATCGCACGCGCCATTGCGGCCGAGCCCGAAGTGATCCTCATGGACGAGCCCTGCTCGGCCATCGATCCGGTCGCAACGGCCAAGATCGAGGAACTGATCGCTCAGCTCAGCTCGGCCTACACCATCGTCATCGTGACACACAACATGCAGCAAGCGGCGCGCGTGTCGGACTACACGGCCTTCTTCTTCGAGGGCCGCATCGTCGAAGCGGGCCTGACGACGCAGATCTTCGAGAACCCGCAGCGCAAACAGACCGAGGACTACATCACCGGACGTTTCAGCTAGGAGACCCCTATATGGCCACGCACCTGCAACGCGAGATCAAACAGCTCAAGAAGAGCATCCTCGGGCTGGGCGCGCTCGTCGAGGACAGTCTCAGACGCGCCCTGACCGCGATCGAACGGGACGACGAAACGCTGGCTGCGGATGCGATCGACCGCGATTTCGAGATCGACCTCAAGGAAGTGGAAATCGAGGAGGAGTGTCTCAAGGCCCTGGCGCTCTACCAGCCGGTCGCCGGCGACCTGCGGTTCATCATCGCCACCATCAAGATCAACACCACGCTCGAACGGATCGGCGATCTGGCGGTGAACATCGGCGAACGCGCGCTCATGCTGAGCGGGCAGGAGCGGCCCGCGGTGCCGTTCGACATGCCGCGGTTCGCCGACAAGGCGCAGCGGATGGTGAGTCATTCGCTGGACGCCCTCGTGCGCGCCGACACCGAGCTGGCAAGGGTCGTGCTGGCTGCCGACGACGAGATCGACAACATGGACACCGAGTACACGACCAAGCTCAAGGCCGTGCTCGCCGAGCACCCCGAGGCGGCGGATCCGATCGTCCACTTGCTGCAGCTCTCGCGATTCGTCGAGCGCATCGCCGACCACGCGACCAGCATCGCCGAGGACGTCATCTACATGGTCGAGGGCGAGATCCCGCGGCACTCGCTCAAGCGTGCCGTCGCCGAGGCGATGACCATCAACGAAGGCGCGGTCGATCAGTGACGGTGGGCGAGGTGAGCCGGATGGCTCACCTCGCCCACCGTCAAAAAGAGCCTCTTCGCCGCGTCTTGAGGCGGAGAGGTCCTTCCCCCGCCGGCCGGGCGGTCGCCGTTTAACCGGCGCTCCGCCCGGCCGGGCCCTCTCGCTCGCCGCATCGTTGTCGAGAGTGCAGTGGGCGCGGGGCGGCCGCCGGCCGCCCCGCGCCCACGCATGCTTGCCGCCGAGAGTGGCGTCAGGCGGCGCCGACCGTCCAGGCCGGGTCGTCGATCCTGATGAGGAACGTGCCGCCGCAACATGGGCAGACGACGATCGTGGCGCGGCTCTTCCACACCACTTCGGGAACGAAGAACTCCTCGCCACACGTGTCGCAGAGGAACTCGAGATTGTCGCTCACATCTCCTCCGATGCTGTCGGCGTGTCACTGACATCACCTTGGTAGCACGTGTCCGTGTGGATTTCGTGAGCCGGAGGACTCGATTGGATGAAGCGGTTCGACCGAACGATTGTCTGACCGTCTGCTCACGGTCCGCGAACATTGGAGACGTAGCGTCTGGTAACGATGATCAATCGTCGCACGAAGATGCGTCAGCAGTGGCGGAGCGCCTTTGTCAAGGGCGAGGCGCTCGAGGACGATGCCTTCGCGCAGGACGTCTGGCGTGAGCAGACGCCTGACTCCGGCAAGCGCCGGGTCCTCTTCCTCTGCACTGGCAATTCTGCCCGCAGTCAGATGGCGGAGGCATTCCTACGGACGCTGGGCGGCGACCGGTTCGAACCACACAGCGCGGGGCTGCATGCGACCGGGATACACTCTCTCACCGAACAGGTCATGGCCGAGTGTGGCATCGACATTCGCGGCCAGCGCTCGAAGGATCTCAGCGAGTACCTCGGCCGCGTCCACTTCGGCATGTTGATCACGGTCTGCGACCGTGCGGCGGAGGAGTGCCCCGTCTTCCCCGGCGTCGCCACCCGCCTGCACTGGCCGCTTGACGATCCGGTGGCTGTCGGCGGGAGCGATGAGGAGCGTCTCGAGGCGTTTCGCAGGGTCCGCGACGAGATCGAGCGTCACGTGCGCGAGTTGCTGGCATCGGAGCAAGCCGACTATGTTGCAGCGGGCGTGAGGCCTGCGTCGTGGGTGGGCGCCGCGCAAGCGCGGTGGTCGGAGGATGCGAAGCGGGCGGGGTGAGCCATCCGGCTCACCCCGCCCGCTTCGCATCCTCTCAGGGCTCGGCTTTGGGATACGCGACGCCGAACAGGACGAAGAACGCAGCCAGGACGGCGAAGATCACCCACGCGAAGTTGGGCGTGTGGCCACCGCCCCAGACTTCGCGGTAGAGCATCGTCAGCGCACCGAGGAACGTGTACACGATCTCCGTCTGGACGATCACGCGATGGCGGAAGGGGTCGCGCGCGGCGAGCAGCGAGCCGGCGCCGAGTGCGAACAGCGCCGCGCCCGTCAGCTTCGTCATCGTGGGATCGAACGGGTACCAGTTGACCCAGTCCGCGACCTTGCCCGCGAAGAAGAGCAGTGGGATGGCGAAGGCCCAGGCAGCGACGAAGTGGACGATCAGGACCCAGCGGCAAGCGGAGTTGCGTGCAGACACGGACACCCCCTTGAGCGAAGAGATACCAGCCTCGTACGACTAGCGGCTTCGCTGTCGGCGGCGGCTCTCCTGCCCGGCGGGCTCGCGGCGAGCGTCAGTTGACGGTGAGCGCCAGCGCCGGGCTGTAGCCGGCGGCGAGCCCGGCGCCGTTGGCGATGCGCGTGCGCGCCGCGGTGACGCCGGCGACCGCCGTCCAGGAGACGCTGTAGGCGCCGGCGTCGTTGAGCGTGGCGCTGCCGTGGTCGGTCCATGTGGTGCCGGTCTTGGTCTGCAGGTAGACGGTGCGGCCCGGCATCGCCGGCGCGACGACGCCGGCGAACGTGATCGCGTCGCCGGCCTTGACCGTCGCCGAGGCGGTCGTGATCGTGATCGCCGGCCGCACGTAGACGACCGTGTGGGGCGACGCGTACTTGCCGTACGTGACGTAGTACTCGGTCGTCTTCGGAGGATGCGCTGCGAACGAATAGCTGGAGTAGTTTGCCGTGTAGCCATCGGCGAGCGCCAGCTGGCCACGCGTGGTCTTCATGCCCATCGACTGCCACACACCGTCGCGATAGTAGTGCAGCGTGACCTTGGTGCCGGTGGCGACGGCGGGGTACATGCGCCCGCCGAGCGGGAAGTTGTCGCCGACGGTGATCGCGTACTTGTCGGCCGCGGCGGGGTTGATCGACAGCGATGTGAAGTACGCCCAGCAGTCACGCAAGCCGAGCTTGATGCACAGTGTGGAGCCTCTGATCGCGGTGACGCCCTGGTCGCCGACGATGTAGGCCTTGACCACGCGTGGCGAGACGCCGCGCTTGACCACGTAGATCGTCTTGAAGAGACCCTTGACGCCGAGTGGATTGGCGATCGTGTAGATGCCGAGGTGATCGAGCACGTGCGCCGGCGTGAACCTGATCGGGTTGTCGGGCCAGATGTGGTACTTGACCAGCGGGGCGCCAGGCTCGTAGGGGTCGGCGACGCCCTTGAGGTACGGCTGGGGGCTCGTGTCCCACACGTTCTCGATGTTCTCGGTGTGACCGCCCGAGGTCGAGAAGAAGAAGGCGGTGATCGGCTTGCCGGCGTAGAGCGGCACGACGCCCTTGGTGGCGTTCACGGCGGCGGTCGTGGTCGTCGCCTCGGCTTCGAAGCCGCCGTACATCTGGCTGGCGGTGGTGCAGTACACGTCGAAGGCGCCCGAAGCGCCTACGGCGCGGGCGGCGTACGACCGTGCCGCCACGGCCTGCGCCTTGAGCGACTCCACGGGCCAGCTGCTGCCCACCTCGCGTGGCACGACGCCGTAAAGGTAGCTCTCGAGCGGCAGCTTGTTGACCACCGTGAAGCCACCGGTGTAGTGGATCACGCGCAAGCTGCCGCGATAGCGGTGCACCTCGCCGTTGAGGTTCGAGTTGAGCAGCTTGAGCTTGGCCGTGCCCGGCGCGAACGTCACCGGCGCCGTGTACAGCCTGACTGCCGTGCCGGCGGTGACGCGGTACTTGCCGGCCGACCAGCTCAGCACGGCGGTCACGTTCGCCGGGATCGGCAGCTTGTTCGCGCCGTCGGTGGCCTGGTAGCTCGAGGTCGAGATCACGCTCACCGTCGTCTTGCCCTGCGCGAGCAGCACGCGGATCGTCGAGTTGGGCACCTTGCCGAGGGTGACGCCGGTGTAGTAGTGCTTGATGATCGCGGCGTACGTCCAGCCGTGCTCGGCGTAGCCGTAGGCACCCCACTGGCTCATGCCGATGCCGTGGCCCCAGCCGCGGCCGGCGATCCAGAGCAGCGTGTCGCCCTGGGCGAAGGCGGGCGCGGCGCTCGCGAGCAGCAGCGCCGTCGCCGCTGCCGCCAGGCATGCGGCGCGGCGCAAACGGCGAGCGCGGTCGCCCGCCGAAGAGTGTGTATGGGATCGTGCGCGAAGGTCGGTCATCGTTGCACCTTTGACGCTGTCGTTTCGCCCACCAGGATACGCCCCCTCAACGGAGGGCATCGTCGATCGGTCGTCCGGCTCGCTCCCTGCTCTTTCTTGTATCGGCAACGATTCCCTCTACNNGTCACGCTCAAGCGGGTCGCCGCGACGGTCGATAGACTGCCCAGGAGGGTCAGGTGCATCGCGTTCACAGACACAGGGCAAGGTCGGCGTTCGTCGCGTTCGTCGCGACGGCCGCGCTGGCGGCAGTCGCCGCCCCGGCGGCCGTCGCCCAGACCTTCCCCGATGTGCCGAAGAGTCAGTGGGCTTACGCGGCGATCTCCTGGGTGACCGCCCAGGGAGGTGCCGGTCGCAAGCTGCTCGACGACTACTCTGGCTCGGTGTTCAAGCCGGACCGGCCGATCACGAGGAGCCAGCTTGCGCACGCTCTCGTGATCGCCTCCGGCCACGCCGACGACGTCGTCACGCCGATCTTCATCGCCGACGTGGTTCCCGACATCACGCCCAACTACTGGGACATCCAGATCGCCGTCTCGCTCGGTCTCATGTCGGTGAGCGGCGACAGTTTCCACCCCGACAACCCGGCCTGCGCCTGGCAGGTCGATCGCTCAGTGGTGCGCATGCTGACGTTGATGCACCCCGAAGACGACTGGAGCATGGTCGCCACGCTCGACCCCAAGGTCTGGCAGCCGGTGCCGGGCTGGAGGACCGGCGCCCCGAGCTACCTGCCGTACGAAGTCGCCGCGCGCTATCTCGGCCTGCGCTACGACCACTCCTCCACCACCGACGCGCAGGAGCTCTCACCCAGAGACTTGATGGGTCGCGACGAGGTCGCCTACGTTTTCTGGAAGGCGCTCACCGTCAATCTGTGGACGATCGCCAGCCTCGCGAACTACGACAACGTGCAACTGCCGCCGCTGAGCGATCGCCAGAAACAGATCATCGCGTTCGCCCTCAAGTACGTCGGCTACCCGTACATCTGGGGGGGCGAGTACCCCACGCCCGACTCACCCTATGGGCACCAGGCCCACGGCGGCTTCGACTGCTCGGGCTTCGACTGGTGGGTGATGAAGATCCACTTCGGCTACCCGATCTCGGTGTCGCAGCGTACGGCGGCGGCGATGGCGGGCGCCGCCAAACCGCGGATCACGCGCAGCAACCTCAAGCCGGGCGACCTGATCTTCTTCGGACCGAACGGCCCGCAGTCGGTGGTGAGCACCATCTACCACGCGGGGCTTTACCTCGGCAGAGGCTGGTTCGTCCACTCCACAGGCTCCGCCGACGGGGTGTCGATCTCGTCGCTGAACTGGAACGACTACTGGAAGAACACGTTCGCTTGGGGCCGCCGGCTGCTCACCAAGTCGGAGCTGGTCGTCCCATAGCCAATCCTGACGCACATCGGCTAGACTGGGCGAGGTCCATGAAGCAGATCCGCATCATACTCATCCTGACGCTGTGCGCGACCGCCGTCGCGCTCGCCGTGCCCGCCGTCGCCGTCGCCGCCGATACGACTCCTCCGGTCGGCACGGTGTCCCTGCCGGCCGTGGTCACGACGACCGCGGTCGACGTCACGCTTGACCTCAGCGATCCGGAGTCGGGGGTCGTCGCTGTGCGCTTCAGCAACGACGGCGTCACCTGGGGCGATTGGACGCCGGTGCCGGCGACGGTGCCGCCGACGCCGCCCACGCTGCCGTGGACGCTGGTGCCGGGCCTCGGGCCGAAGACGGTCACGGTCGAGGCCCGTGACGGCGACGGACTGATCGCCGACTTCACAGCGACGACCACGCTGGCGCTGCCGATGCCGAGCATCACACTCACGGCGCCGCTCGTCAGCCTCATCTACGGCTCGGCGACGACACTGAGCGGCACGATCGAGCTCCCGGGCGTGCCGCTCACGCTTGAGCGCCTGCGTGTCGGCGAGCCCGACTGGGTGGTGCTCCGCACGTTCGTCAGCGGGCTCACGGGCGGCTTCGTCTTCCACCCCGAGCCGCCGGCGACGACCACGTACCGCGTCAAGTTCGCCGGCAACGCCGGGTGGGGACCGGCATCGGCCGAGGTCGTCGTGCCGGTCCGCTGCGCGCTCGCGTTCACGCCGCCGCCGCCGTTCTATCAGGGCGTGCCGGTAATGCTCACCGGCAGCATCGCCCCGGCTCATCCCGGCGTCGTCCTCACCGTGCAGCGCAAACGGAGCGGCGTGTGGACCGACTGGAAGCAGGCGACGCTCGACCGCCGCTCGCGCTTCGCCGTCTCTTTCAACCCGAGCTCCTACGGCACGTTCTGGTTCCGCGTGAAGATGCCGTCGGACGGCGATCACGCGAAGTTCACGTCGTCGCCACGCGCGGTCGTGGCGATGAATCCCAACCCGCATCACGTGCCCACCTACCTCGCGCACTACATCGTGATTGTCAAGCACGAGTACAAGCTCTACTACTACGAGTACGGCCGGATCGTGCGCGTCTTCCCGGTGGTGCTTGGCAGGCCGGGGTTCCCGACGCCGCTCGGGCACTTCTACATCCACTCGAAGGGGCTGAGCCCCGGCGGGGCGCTCGGCGCCGCCGTCATGTACTACATGTACGGCGGCATCGCCATCCATGGCACCGACGAGCCGTGGCTGCTGTCACGCTTTCCGCGGCCGTTCTCGCACGGCTGTGCGCGCATGTACAACAAAGATGTGCTCTGGCTGTATGCGCGCTGCCCNNCCTACCCGAGGCCCTTGTACTGCTGCTCGTAGTAGCGCCGCCACTCGCCCGACTTGATCTTCTCCCACCAGGCCCGGTTCGTGGCATACCACGCGACGGTCGACGCGAGGCCATCGTCGAAGGCGGTGCGCGGTGTCCAGCCGAGGGCGCGCAGCTTGGCGCAGTCGAGCGCGTAGCGGCGGTCGTGGCCGGGGCGATCGTGCACGTAGCGGACGAGATCGGCGGGCAGGCCGAGGCGGCGCAGGATGGCCTTGGTCAGGTCGATGTTCACCACTTCGTTGCCGCCGCCGATATTGTAGATCTCGCCCAGCGTGCCCTGGCGGAGCACCTGGTCGAGACCAGCGCAGTTGTCGGCAACGTGGATCCAGTCACGCACCTGTCTGCCGTCGCCGTACACGGGCAGGGGTTGTCCGTCGAGCGCGTTGGTGACGAACAACGGGATGATCTTCTCCGGATACTGGTTCGGCCCGTAGTTGTTGGAGCTGCGCGTGACGATCACCGGCGTGTCATAGGTGCGCCGGTAGGCGAGCACGAGCATGTCGGCGCCAGCCTTGCTTGCCGAGTACGGGCTCGAGGGCCGCAGCGGATCGGTCTCGACCGAGGCGCCGCTGGCGATGTCGCCGTAGACCTCGTCGGTGGAGACTTGCAGGAAACGCTCAACGCCGTGCGCACGCACGGCCTCGAGCAACGTGTGCGTACCGAGCACGTCGGTGCGGATGAAGTCCTGCGGGCCGCTGATCGACCGGTCGACATGGGTCTCGGCGGCGAAGTTGACGATCGCGTCGGCGCCGGCGACGACGCGATCGACGACCTGTGCGTCGCAGATGTCGCCCTTGACGAAGCTGTAGCGCGGGTCGTCGGCGACATCGGCGAGGTTCTCGAGATTGCCGGCGTAGGTGAGCTTGTCGAGATTGACGACCGTGTCGTCGCGGTGGTGCTGCAGTACGTGACGGATGAAGTGCGAGCCGATGAACCCGGCGCCGCCGGTGATGACGATCCTCACGCGTGGGCCTCCCAGTCTTCGCGTTCGAGCTCGTCGATGACGGCGGCAAGGCCGTCGAGCCAGTCCGGCAGTCGCGGTACGGGTCGCTCACTGACGAGCGCCGAGAAGGCCGGCCGGCACGCCGGCCGGCCCGCTTCGGCGCTCGCGATCGGCACGACCTCGACATCGAGGCCGGCGAGCCCGACGGTCTCCTGCGCAAGCTCGAACCACGAGCAGTAGCCGCCGCCGGCCATGTGGTAGATGCCCGGTCCTACGCCGAGGCGCACTGCTTCGTCCACGGCCGCCGCGAGGTGGCCGGCGAAAGTCGGCGAGCCGACCTGGTCGTCGACGACGCGCAGCGGCTCGCCGGAATCGGCGGCGAGTCGTTCCCCGGCAGTCGACAGGATCGACCTGATGAAGTTGCGCCCGTGCGCCGAGAACATCCAAGCCGTACGGATCACGGTGCCGCGCTCGTAGGCGAGCGCTTCGCGCTCGCCGGCCAGCTTGGTGCGCCCGTACGCGTTGAGCGGGTTCGTCTCGTCGCTCTCCACGTACGGGCTGCCCTTGGCGCCGTCGAATACGTAGTCCGTTGAGAACGTCACCAGCGGCGTCTGCGAGCCGCGCAGCGCTTCGACGAGCGTGCGCGTGCCGAGTGCGTTGACGGCGAACGCCGTCTCTTCGTCGGTCTCGGCGCCGTCAACGTCCGTGAAGGCCGCCGTGTGCAGCACGATGTCGGGCGCGAAGCCGCGGACCGCCGCCGCGACGCCGGCGGCGTCGCGGATGTCGAGCGAGTCTTCGCGCATGAGGTAGACCTCACCCTCGAGCAGGCGCTCGAACTCGGTTGCCAGCTGGCCGCCGGCGCCGGTCACGAACCAGCGGATCAAGGTCGTCCGGCGGCTAACGGAGCCGCGCACCCCAGTCGTACGGGATCTTCGGCGTGTCTGCCGGCAGCTCGTCCTGATCGGGCGACTGATAGTCGTAGACCTCGGTCGGAGCGTTGACGATGTATGCCTCCTCTGAGCCGACGCACTTCCAGCCGTGCCAGACACCGGCCGGAACGCGCACGAGCATCGGGTTGTGCTCGCCGATGAAGAACTCGTCGATCTGCCCCTTCGTCGGCGAGCCGTCGCGACCGTCGTAGAGCGCCAGTTTGATCATCCCCTTGACGCAGACGATGTTGTCGAGCTGCCTGTGGTGCAGGTGCCAGCCCTTGACGACCCCGGGGAACGTGGTCGTCATGTAGAACTGTCCGAACTTGACGAAGAGGTCGTCGTCAGCGCGCAGGCACTCCATCAGGCGACCGCGCTCGTCGGGGATGACCTTGAGCCGCTTGGTCTTGACGCCGTCGATCACGGGTGCCTTCCTTTGCGTCGCGCCGGCCCGCCGGCTGCCTAGAGGATACCGATCTGACTCGAGTCGCCGACCATGAACCTGTACGCGACCGGGCGCGCGTCGGACCTGCGGATGCTGACGTTCTTGCCGATCAGGCTGTCGGTCATGCGCGCGCTCAGCGAGCACACGGAGCTGCCCTCGAGGATGATCGAGTTCTCCATCTCGGCGTCCTCGATCGTGACGTCGTCATTGATCGCGGTGTACGGTCCGATGAACGCCCCCGCGAGGTGACAGCGCTCGCCGATGATCACCGGGCCGCGCACGGTGCAGCGCTCGAGGCGCGACGTCGCACCGACGACCACCGGGCCCTCGACGATGCACTCGGTGGTCGTACCGCGAACGTCGCGCTCGATCGTGCTCAGGATGAGGCGGTTGGCCTCGAGCATATCTTCGAGCTTGCCCGTGTCCTTCCACCAGCCCTTGACGATATGCGCCTCGACGCGCCGGCCGCGGTCGATCATGTGCTGGATGGCGTCGGTGATCTCGAGCTCGCCGCGGGGCGACGGTGTGATCGCCTTGACGCTCTCGAAGACGGCCGGCGTGAAGATGTAGACCCCGACGAGAGCAAGATCGCTGCGCGGCTCGGCCGGTTTTTCGACGAGCCGCGTGACGCAGCCGTCTTCGAGCTCGGCGATGCCGTAGGCGCTCGGGTCGGCGACCTTCTGCAGAAGGATGAGGGCATCGGGCTGGGTCTCGGCGAAGCGTTGCACGAAGGGTGCGATGCCCTCCTTGAGCAGGTTGTCGCCGAGGTACATCACGAAGGCGCTGTCGCCGAGGAAGTCCTCGGCGATCATCACTGCGTGCGCGAGGCCGAGCGGCGCCTCCTGCGGGAGGTAGGTGACGCGAAGATCGAAGCGGCTGCCGTCGCCGACGGCCGCTTCGATCTTCGCCCGCGTGTCGCCGACGACGATGCCGACCTCGGCGATGCCGGCGGCGCGCATCGCTTCGAGGCCGTAGAAGAGTACCGGCTTGTTGGCGACCGGCACGAGCTGCTTTGCGGAAGTGTGCGTGATGGGGCGTAACCGGGTGCCGGCGCCGCCGCTGAGAATGAGGCCCTTCATACCTTCACCACCGGACTGCGGACGGCGCGAGCATGAGCCCGACGAGACTAGATCGACTCGTAGTCGTCGGGCTTGTCGTCGACCTTCGTGGAGAGGAGATCGAGAACGCTGCGCTCGTCGACCGCTTTGCCCATGAAGACCACGTTCGGCCCGGTCCACATGGTGACCGTGTCGCCGGCGGCGAACGTCACCGGCGCGCCGTCGCGCACGACGTTGGTCAGGGTCGAATGCTCGACATCGCGCTGCACCTCGGCCGAGTCGATCGCGAACGGCTCGCCTTCGTTGACCTGCAGGCTCGGCTCTCTTGTCTTGTCGATGATCACGCGCGGATTATAGCAGGCCGGGGGTCTACCCAAGCGCGTGAATACCTGATTTACTTCGAAACACAGCAACCGTCGCACGACCTGGGGGGTCCTACGAGCCGGCTGTCCGTTTCGCTTCCTCATCCCCACGCGCCGGCAACGGCGGCGTGACGACCTACGTTCGGTCCATGAGTCGCAGGGAAGGAGCCACCGTGGAGCACAAGAGGATCGCCGATCGCACGCGATGGGTGGCACTGGCGATCGCCGGTGTCGTCATCGCGTGCCTCGCCTGGGGGATCAGCGGCGCGCTCGCGGCGAGCCAGAGCCCCTCACCGGCCGCGAGCGCGTCAGGCAAGCTGACGCTCCGGCTGGGCTGGAGCCGCTACCCGGACACGTTCAACCCGTTCACCATGTACGATGCGTCCGCCTACGAGGTTGTCGCTGAGAACTACGACCTCCTCGTCGGGTTCGACCCCCACACGCTCGGGCACCCGCAGGGTCTGGACAAGGCCACCGGGCTCGCCTATGAGTGGAGCCAATCGTCCGACCAGCTTAGCTGGACGTTCAAACTGCGTCAGAACGTCAAGTGGCAGGACGGCGTGCCGTTCACGGCCAAGGACGTGGTCTTTACTTACGAGTACTGCCTCAAGAACCGGATGGGGCTGTACATCGACTACCTGAACTTCGTCAAGGACGTCGTCGCCGTCGACGACTACACGGTGCGGTTCGACCTCACCCAGCCCAAGGCGAACATCCTCGGCATGTGGGTGCCGATCCTGCCCGAGCATATCTGGAGCAAGATCCCCGGCACCGTCGCCGAGGGCAACTACACGCCCAAGCCTCCGCTGATCGGCACGGGTGCCTTCAAGACGGTCGCCTGGCATGACCAGGACTTCGTCAAGATGGAGGCGAACCCGGACTACTGGCGGGGCCGGCCGGCAGTCGACGAGCTGCTCTGGATCACCTACCAGAACACCTCGTCGATGACCGAGGACCTGATCGCCGGCAAACTGCAGTTCGCCTGGGACATCCCCGAAGCCGACTTCCCGCGGGTCGCCAACACACCGGGCCTCAAGGCCTGGGCGCCGGAGACGATCGGCTTCGACGAACTCTGCATGAACTGCTACAACAGCCCGGATTCGCAAGGCAATCCCGTGCTGCGCGACGTCAAGTTCCGCCAGGCGCTCAACTGGGCGGTCGACAAGAACGCGATCGCCACCATCGCCTACGGCGGCTTCGGCGAACCGGCCGACACGATCATCAACAGGGGCTACTATCACGACCCGGACTGGCACTTGACGCCACCGGCCGCCGAGACCTACGGCTTCGACCTGAACAAAGCTAAGCAGTTGCTCGATGCCGCCGGCTACAAGGACACCAACGGCGACGGCATCCGTGAGGACCATCAGGGCAAGCCGATCAAGCTGCGCCTCTGGGGGCGCACCTCTTCCCAGACCAGCGACCGCTCCGGCCGCAAGATCGCCGGCTGGTTCAAACAGATCGGTCTGCAGATCGACTACTCGCTGATGACCAACAACCAGATCACCAAGTACGTGAACACGACCACCAACAGCCAGGGGCGGTACGCTCCCGACTACGACATGTTCCTCTGGGGATGGGGCGGCGACGTCGACCCCAACTTCATCCTCTCGGTGTTCCTCACCAAGGCGATCGGTCTCAACAACTGGAGCGACTCGTGCTTCTCCAACAAGGAGTACGACCAGGACTTCATCAAGCAGCAGGGGCAGACCGATCCATTGCAGCGCAAGGCGACGATCGACCGCATGCAGCAGATCCTGTATGAGCAGTCGCCGTACATCGTGCTCGTGTACCCGAAGGATTCCTCCGGCTACGAGACGACATGGGGCCCCTGGATCGAGGCGCCGGAGGGCAAGGGTCCGGTCGCCTTCAACACCTATCCGGACTCCTACCTCTTCTTGCATCCATTGAGCGCCGGCGAGACGACGAAGAGCAACACGACCATGTTGATCATCGTCGTCATCGTCGTCGCCGCGCTGATCGTGCTCGGCGTGGTCGTCTGGCTGATCGTGCGGCGCGGCAAGCGGCGCGAGGTAGTAGGCTGAGCCGCGCAGCGGCACCAGGCTCACTTCTCTGAGTGAGGCGAGCGGGCGAGCGGGCGGGCGGCCGGTGGCGACACCGCCCGCCCGCCCGTCAGCATTTCTGGACCCTCGGTCGGGCAGCACAAGGAATCGCGAACGCGGCGTGGCGGCTTCGCCGCGCCTACGACGCGGCGACGTAGCTCAGGTACGGCCGCCAGGAGTCGTGGATCTCGTCCACGTACATGAAGACGAAGCTGAAGGGCTCCGGCGGCCGCGGCTTGCGCGCGAGACGCATGTCGAGCGTGTGCAGCGGCCGGTCGCCCTTCTTGAGGTTGCACGGCGCGCACGACGTGACGACGTTCTCCCAGCTGTCGCCGCCGCCGCGTGAGCGCGGGACGATGTGGTCGACGGTGAGGTGGCGCTCGCTGCCACAGTACTGGCAGCGGTGGTTGTCGCGCGCGAACACGGCGCGGCGTGAGATGCGCTGGGACGCCGCGCGCGGCACCGACACGTAGCTGCGCAATTGGATGACGAGAGGCACGCGGAACGAATGACGCTCGGAGTGGAAGGCGGTCGTGGAGAGCTCCACGGCTTCGGCCTTGTCCTTGAGCAGCAGCACGACAGCGCGCCGCTGCGTGCAAACGTTAAGCGGCTCGTAGGTGGTGTTGAGGACAAGCACCTTCCGCATCGAGCTCATCATAGCAGAGCGCTCAAGCCGTCTTGCGCGCCGCAGGCAGGAGTAGACTAGCCTCCATGGACCTGTTCACCCCCTCGGACGAGGAACTTGCGGCCGCCGCGCCGCTGGCGGCGCGCATGCGGCCGCGCGCTCTCGCCGAGTTCGTCGGACAGCAGCAGATCATCGGTCCGGGCACGGTGCTGCGCGGTTCCGTCGAGCGTGGCGAGCTCTTCTCGATGATCTTCTTCGGTCCGCCGGGCACCGGCAAGACGACGCTCGCCCGTGTGATCGCCGCCGAGACGAAAGCGCGCTTCGTGCCGCTCTCCGCGGTGAACGCCGGCACGGCGGATGTGCGCGCCGCGATCAAGGGCGCGCGCGAGGCGCGCGCCCTGGGCAAGGCGCGCACGATCCTTTTCATCGACGAGATCCACCGCTTCAACAAGGCACAGCAGGACGCTCTGCTGCCGGCGATCGAGGACGCGGTCGTCTTCCTCATCGGGGCGACCACCGAGAACCCCTACTTCGAGGTCAACTCGGCGCTCATCTCGCGCTGCCAGCTCTACCGGTTCGCGCCGCTTGCTCCGGAGCTCATCGCGCAGATCGTCGAGACTGCGCTCGGCGACGCCCAGCGCGGTCTCGGCGAGCTCCCTCTGACGATCGCGCCGGGCGGCGTCGACTTCCTTGTCGAGGCCGCTCACGGCGACGCCCGTGTGGCGTTGAATGCGCTCGAGGCGGCGGTGCGCGCGCGCGGCGTGCAGGCGGGCGGCGAGCCCGCCACCATCGCCGTCGCCGAGTTGCGCGACGCCGCCCAAAAGAGCCCCGTCGTCTACGACCGTGAAGACGCCCACTACGACACCATCTCCGCCTTCATCAAGTCGATGCGTGGCAGCGATCCGGACGCCGCCGTGTACTATCTCGCGGCGATGCTCGCCGGCGGCGAGGACCCCAAGTTCGTCGCGCGGCGGATGATCGTCTTCGCCAGCGAAGACGTCGGCAATGCCGACCCGACGGCGCTGCTCGTCGCCGTCGCCGCCTCGCGCGCCGTCGAGTTCGTCGGCATGCCCGAGTGTCGCATCAATCTTAGCCAGGCAGTGATCTATCTGGCGCTGGCGCCCAAGAGCAACGCCGCCTACAAGGCGATCGACGCCGCCTTCTCCGACGTCGAGCGCGAGGGCAACGAGCCGCCGCCGCCGCATCTTCGCGATGCGAGCTATCGTGGCGCAAAGGAACTTGGCCACGGCGAGGGGTATAAGTACCCGCACTCTTTCGGTGGGTGGGTAGAGCAGCAGTACCTGCCGGACAAGCTCGTCGGTCGTACGTACTTCGAGGCGCGGTTCGGCGAGGAGATGTCGATGGCCGAGCGTCTGCGCGAACGCAAGGTGCGGGGGCGGCACGGCGGCGACGCAGCGACCAGGGGGGCGCAGGACCAGGATGAATGACACCGCGATGATCGTCATCCCACTGATGATTGCTCTGCTGCTCCTCAGTGCCGGCGTCTACTGGTACGGGCGGCGGGCCAAGAATCAACTCGACGAGCGGGTGCCCGTGTCGCGCATCGGCGTCGACGAGCCGCTGGATGTCACCGGGCAGTGCGCCGAGGCGCTACATGCGCTGTCGGCCGAGCCGGTCCTCGTCAAGCAACAGCTCGACGGCACGCGCGTGCAGATCGAGAATCGACCCATGGTCCCGATCGCGTTGTTCGCGGGCAAGGATGTCGCCGGTGCGCTGACTGAAGCGGCGAGCCGCATCAGCGAGCGGTTCGGCCTCGAGTGGGTCGCCATCGTCGCGGTACGCGAGGACGGCAAAGTGACCGTCAACCGCATCAGCTAGGATGCGGTGGTGCGTCGGCAAGTCCGTGCGCCGCCGTATACCAAGTTGTAGACTAGTAAAGTCCGGAACTACTTCTTCCGAAGTACACTTCGCTGGCCCATCGACAGGATGGGCCGCCGAGACGCTGGGGAGCGTTCAAGGAGGCTTTCGATGAAACGGCTATTGAAGTTCCTGTTCGGCGCCGCCGTTGGTGCGGCGGCAGCCGTGCTGGTGACGCCCAAGACCGGCCGCGAGTGGCGCGAGCAGCTTCTCGGCGACCGTGTGCGCGGCCTGCTCACGAGCGGGACCGACGAGTATCTCGAAAACGAGTATCTCGAAACCCCGGCTCCCGAATGGCAGGCAGAGAGCTCCGTCGTGGTCGCCGAGTCTCTTGCCGCGCCGGTCGTCGAAGGCGAGGACCTCCGCGAGCGCATCGAGGCGACCAAAATGGCGATCGAGAGCGAGATCGCGCAGCCCTTCCAGACCGCTCCCCAGGCTGTCGAGGTCCCTGCTCCCGCAACCGAGGTCGAGGAGCCACAGGTCGGCGAAGAGCCGGCAGTCGAGGAGGCTCCGGTCGCCGAGGAGGCGGTCGAGGAGCCGTTCGCAGCCGCTCCCGCCTATGAGCCCGAACCGGTCGCCGAAGACGAACCGGTCGCCGAAGACGAGCCAGTCGCCGAAGAGGCAGTCGAGGAGCCGGTCGGCGAGGTCTCCGAACCAGTCGTCGAAGTCGCCCCTGAGCTCCTGGAAACGCCTCAGGCGCAAGTCGAAGAGGCAATTCCCGAAGTACCGATGCCCTCGTTCGGCGAGGCGGCGGCCGAAGAGCCTGTCGCCGAAGCCGAGCCGGTCGCCGAAGAGCCGCTTGCAGACGAGCCTGTGGCCGAAGCCGAGCCTGTCGCCGAAGAGCCGGTCGCCGAAGAGCCGGTCGCCGAAGGGACCGGGGAGATCTTACCGCGCATCGATGAACGCGAAGCATGGGTCGCAGAGGCCGCTCCGGTAGCTGAGGAGATCGCAGAAGAGCCGGTCGCCGAAGCCGAACCGGTTGCCGAAGCCGAACCGGTCGCCGAAGCCGAATCGGTCGCCGAGACTCCCGGCGAAGAGCCTGCGGGCGAGACGACGATCGACCAGGCCGAGATGCGTCGCCGCATCGAGGAGACGCGGGCGCGGCTGAAGGCTAAGGCCTTCGACGCGATGATGAGCGGCGAGGCCGCCCTGCTCTCGCGGGACAGCGGCGAGAAGGCCGTGCCGCGCGACGTCGACGTCAAGGTCGACGACGAGCTCGAGGGCAAGCTGGACGAATCGCTCTCGCAAGAAGAGTACTGAGCAGCGCGCCGGCAGATCCGAAGAGCTGTTGAGCGGGCCGCCTCCGGGCGGCCCGCTTGCGTTTCAGTGTCCCTGGTGGCGGCTGGTGGCCGGGCCGCCGGCGCCAGGGTCTGCGGCCGGCGGCTCAGACGCCCCGGGGCCGGGCAGGGGCGATCCCGGGCCGGGCGCCTGGCCTGCGGAGGCCGGCGACACCGCTCCGTGCAGTGACGCTGCCAACATGCCGGATGTGGCGACGAACGCCACGCCGAGCAGAGCGAGACTCACGGGCACGCTGCGATTCTCGAACAACAGGAGGAAGTACCACCACACATCGATCCCGAAGTGCAGGCGAAGAGCGAAGAACACCAGCGCCGCGGCGACCCCGCCGAGTCCGCACCATACGAGGAGCAGCGAGCGCGCCCAATGGCCCGGCCGGGCGAGGGGCCAGAGCAGTGCGGCTGGCAGCAGGAGGATGACCGAGAACGGGTTGGCGAGGAACATCAACAGAGCGACCGCCAGCAGCACGGTGTGGGCGACGGTGGTTGCCGCCTCGGCGCTCGTCGGGACGCGACGGGCCAAGTGGCGCTCCACGGCGACGGCATAGCGATAGGCGAGGAGGAGAAGAACGACGAGCACGATCACACGCAGGTAGCGCGGGTGATGACTGAAGCCCGCGTCGGGAGGAATGACCGCTCCGGGGATACGCGGGAAGAGGTTCATCAGACCGGCGACGTAGACGATCGTCAGTACGAAGAGCAGCGGCGCGAGGTGCATCACCCAGCGTGCCCAGGCGGGCCCCAGACGCTGATGGCGCCGTCGGCCGCGGGCGAGAAGATCGACCGTGGTCGCCGTCAGCGGCAGGAGAAGGACGGCGATGATGAGCACGAGCGTCGCTCCGGGCAACTGGCGGTGCCGGGTGAGGAAGATCGTGTCGCCGCTGCGCAACCCGGTGTCGGGGGCGGCGTCGAGGGCGAGCACCATGCTCTGCACGGCGCCGCCGACCCGCGTGAGCGTTTCGGTAGAGATTGTGTCGAGCGTGTCGAATTCGATCGCCGGTGCCGGCCCGCTTACCGAAAGGGTGACTGCCGGGACCCCGGCGGCGACGAACGGACCCTGACTGTCGGAGCTGAACGGCACCGCCAGACGCAGGATCTGCTCCGGAAAGCGCGGCAAGGGGACCGACAGGCCACCCACCAGGTGCCCCACTTGGGAGGCCAGGATCCACGTCCACGGCGGCGCCACGCGGTCGACGGCGCTCGACCCGTCGAGAGCGAGCCCCGTCGCGTCTTTGAGCCCGACCTTGCGAAGGGCGATCGCCGCGCTGATGCCGGTGGCGTCATGCCGCTTCATGAAGTCGCTTGCGCCCAGGGCGCCGTAGGCGTCGCCGTCGGTGAAGAGGAAGACGATCGTGTGGCGGTGGGCGACGGCGGAGATCGCGCGCGCGGTCTCGAGTGCGACGGCGACGCCGGAAGCGTTGTTGTTGGCGCCCTGGATGGCGCCTGGCGGGGAGTCGCGGTTGGCGATCACGACGATCGCGTTGGCGACGTCGCCGGGAGCCTCCACCCAGACATTCTGCAAGGTGACGGTCCGTCCGTTGATCGCTGCCGTGAACTGCTCGACGTGCGGGGCGAAGCCGATCTGCTTCAGGGCCGCGATGAGCCAGAGCGTCGCCCGCTGGTCGGCGTCCGATCCGGCGATACGGCCTGTGTAGCCGGTGACGAGTGCGCGCAGGTCGGCGAAACATCGCTGGGCATCGAACGCGACCGGTTCGCCGGTGAGGCGCGGCGTGTCCGGCGTGCCCAGTGTGAAGAGCGCCAGGAACGTGAAGACGATAGCGAGCAGCACCGTGATGCGATATAGCTTAAGGTTCGGCAGCTCGACCTCCCTTGGGAGTCCCAGGATGCTACCAGATTGAGGCGGCGCCCGCGTCGCGGGCACCGCCTCAGAGTAAGATGTGCGTATGTGCGCTCGAGCATGCCAACTCGCGGCGGCAGCCGGATACGGCAGAGCCGGGGGACCGGCTTGAAGCGCGGCCTGCGCCTCCGCTTGATGATCAGTCACGTCGGCGTCGCTTTGCTGGCGATCGCGATCGTCGCCGTGGGCTTCAACGTCGCCGCCGGGCGCCGTTTCGATCGCTACGTTGCCGACGTTCGGGCGGAGCGTATGCAAGCGGTGGCACGGTCGGTCTCGGATATGTACAAGCAAGGGACCAGCTGGAACGCTTCGGCGGTGCTCGCCGTGGGCCAGGCGGCACAGGCGACCGGCATGCAAGTCGCGGTCTACGACTCCCGCGGGCGGATCGTCTTCAGCGCCGCCGGCGGCTCGCTGGGCGCTGCCGATCAGCTCGGGCAATTGCCTCCCGATCCCGAGATCTACGTGAGCGCCAGCATCCCGTTAACGGTCAACGGGACCCGGATCGGCACCGCACTCGTCTTCCAGCCGAAGTGGCCGCTGCCCGCGAACATCGCGCTGCGCCACTCCGTGGACCGCTACCTGATCGTGGCGGCGCTGGTCGCCGGTTTCGTCGCGATCGTCGTCGGCGTGGTCTCGACACAGCGCCTGACGCGATCGCTCGGGAGGCTGGCGACGGCCGCCGCCAAGGTGACTGGCGGCCGTCGCGCGGACCGCCTCGACGAGCGCGGCCGCGACGAGGTCGCGACGCTGGCCCGCGCATTCAACGTGATGGCGGCGGCGGCCGATCGTCGGGGGGAGCGTCGCGACGACGCGAGCACGGATCTTGCCGACGAGCAGCTCAGCCTCGATGAAGCCGGTGACGACCCGCTCGGCCGATAGCATCGGCCGGCGCGCCCGTCCCCACTTCGCGCGTCGGCGGCAGCCGTACGAGTCCTGAGACGGCGAAACGGCCGGGGCGCACAGGCGCCCCGGCCGTTTCGCACCTTCTCCGTGTGCTGCCGCGGCTAGCCGACGACGGGCACGTGGCTCATCGCTTCGGCGACCTTCTCGGCCGGATACGCGTAGTCGGTGAGCTCGCCGGCGAGGAAGGCGTCGTAGGAGCCGAGGTCGAGCAAGCCGTGACCGGTGAGGTTGAAGAGGATGTTCTTGCTCACGCCCTCCTGCTTGGCCTTGAGCGCCTCGTCGATCGCGACGCGGATCGCGTGCGCCGATTCCGGCGCCGGCACGATGCCCTCGGTGGCGGCGAAGAGTTGCGCCGCCTCGAAGCAGGCCACCTGCGGCACCGCCACGGCCTCCATCAGGCCGAGCGAGTACACGTGGCTCAAGAGCGGCGCCATCGCGTGGTAGCGCAGCCCGCCGGCGTGGATACCCGCCGGCATGAAGTCGTGACCGAGCGTGTACATCTTGAGCAGCGGCGTCATCTGCGCGACGTCGCCGAAGTCGTACACAAAACGGCCCTTGGTGAGCGACGGGCACGCCGTCGGCTCGACGCCGACAAAGCGCGTCTTCGTCTTGCCTTCGATCTTCTCGCGCAGGAACGGGAAGGCGATGCCGGCGAAGCTCGAACCGCCGCCGACGCACCCGATCACGACGTCGGGGTAGGCGTCGGCGAGTTGACACTGCTCGATCGCCTCTTCGCCGATGATCGTCTGATGCAGCAACACGTGGTTGAGCACGCTGCCCAGTGAGTACTTGGAGCCGGGGTGCGTGACCACGTCCTCGAGCGCCTCGGAGATCGCCAGCCCGAGACTGCCGTTGTTGTCAGGGTCCTTGGCCAGTGCGTCGCGACCCACCTTGGTGTGCTCGCTCGGGCTGGGATGCACCTCGGCGCCCCAGAGCTGCATCATGCTGCGCCGGTACGGTTTCTGGTGGTAGCTCACCTTGACCATGTACACGGTGAGGTCGATGCCGAACATCTTGCAGGCCATCGCCAGGGCGCTGCCCCACTGGCCGGCGCCGGTCTCGGTGGCGATGCGGTGGTTGCCCTCCTCACGGTTGTAGTAGGCCTGGGCGACGGCGGTGTTCGACTTGTGTGAGCCGGACGGGCTGACGCTTTCATTCTTGAAGAAGATCTTCGCCGGTGTGTCGAGCGCCTTCTCGAGGGCGGTCGCGCGCACCAGCGGCGTCGGTCTCCAGATCCTGTAGATGTCGATAACCTCTTCGGGGATCTCGTGGAAGCGCTCGCCCGAGGCCTCCTGCATGATCAGGCCCATCGGGAAGAGCGGCGCGAGGTCGTCCGGACCGGCCGGCTGCATCGTGCCCGGGTGCAGCGGTGGCGCCGGCGGATCCGGGAGGTCCGCCACGATGTTGTACCACTGACGTGGGATCCTCTCTTCGCCAAGAACGGTCTTCTTCGTCATGACGCACCTCCTCTCGGATAGCCGTACACAAGAATGCGGAACGGTCGCATGTGTCCTCTCATCGGTCGTGAAGGGACGAGCTTCAGCTCGGGTTGTGCTCGTCGGGGGTGCGGGCACGCGGCCCGCGCGGGGATGTCGTCAGTGGGCGCGCGAGGCGCGCCAGCGCAGGAACCAAGTGGTAGCGCTCAGACCCATGGCATGCGGGATTGTACCACAGGTGCGTCGCCGTCGTGCAAGCATATGCACGCGTGATGCAGCGAGGGCGGGGCGGCGGCCGGTCGCGGCCGTCATTCGACGGCCGCCGCGGCCGCAGCGGAGTCTTCGGGCGCCTCGGCCGAAGGCTCGATGATCTCCTTGATCGGGTAGGGCGAGCCGGGATGGGCGAACAAGAAGCCCTGGCCGTAGGTTACGCCGAGCTCGATGAGGATCTTGAGCTGGGCCTCGGTCTCGATCCCCTCGGCGATCAGCGTGATGCCGGCGGCGGCGCAGAAGTCGCGCAGCGTCTTGACGAGCTTCTGCTTGACGAGCGCCTCCTCGAGATGGCGGGTGAGGCTCATGTCGAGCTTGATGAAGTCCGGCTCAAGCTCGACCATCGTCTGCAGGCCCGAGTAGCCGGCACCGGCGTCGTCGATGGCGATGCGGAAACCGGCGTGGCGCAGTTTGGCGACGACCTCGCGAGCGCGATCGAAGTCGTTGATCACGTTGCGCTCGGTGATCTCCATGATCGTTTTGGCGCGCAGCGGCTCGGGCGTGCCGCTGACGAACTCCTGGATGAACATGTCGCTGTGCGAGTGGAAGAAGAGGTTGATTGGCTCTGTGTTGATGAAGCGCAGCAGGCTCTCCGGCAGCGTGGCGCTGCCGCGCGTCGCCATCAGCCGGCAGAGGCGGTCGAGCTCGGGCACGCGGCCCTGCTCGCGAGCGATCTCGAAGAGCAGCTCGGGGTGGTGGAGCTCGCTCTGCATGGGGCCGCGGGCGAGCATCTCGTAGCCAAGCACGCTGAAGTCGGCGAGCTTGACGATCGGCTGGTAGACGCAGGTGATCTGCTCTTCGGCGATGATGCGGTCGAACTCGTCGATGAGGCGGGCCTGCGTCTCGCTGCGCTCGATCTGGATGCCCGCCATCGCTTCGTCGATCGCCTGCAGGAGCGCCCGCCGGAAGCGCACCTTGGGCGAGCGTGTGAGGCGCGCGCACCCCACGTAGACCTTGATCTTGGCGAGCAGCTGCTCTTCGAGCTCGCCTTCGAGCTGCTCGAGCAGGTTCTGCTCGAGGCGCTCCTTGATCACGAGCAAGTCGCTCTCAGCCACCCCGGCGTGCTCGCGCGCCGGCGAGAGCACGACGAGGAAGGCATTGCCGAGGCTCGAGACGGAGATGAAATCGTCACCGCGCAGTAGCTGGCCCTTGGCGTCGCTCAAGCGGCTGCCGACGGCGCGGAAGACGTCATCGACGACCTCGAAGCCCTTCTGCATCTCGAGCTGGTAGATGCCGTCGAGACTTACGTAGAGGAGGCCGAGCTGCGTGTGGTTGAAGAGCATGCGCTGCACCTCGACTTGCACGTGTGCGAGCGTCGGCAGCGCGGTGATGTCGTCGTAGTACACGGAGGCGTCGCGAAGCACGTCGCGCACCGTCTGCAGCAGGTGCTCGATGCGGAACGGCTTGGTGACGAAGGCGGAGGCGCCGCTGCGGTTAGCCTCTATCATGTGCGCGAGCTGGCTTTTGGCGGTGAGGAAGATCACGGGGATGTCCTTGGTGTAGCCGAACTGCAGCTCGCGGCAGACCTGGTAGCCGTCCATGCCCGGCATCATCACGTCGAGCAGCACGAGGTGGGGGTGTTCGGTGTAAGCGAGCTCGAGACCACGTTCGCCGCTGTTGGCGGTGAGCACCTCGTAGCCTTGGGTCTCGAGCGCATCCTTGACCATCGTCGTCAGATCGACATGGTCGTCGACGACAAGGATGCGGATCTGCGACTCCGGCATGATCCCCCTACGATTATGAACCGGGACCCCGCGTACTTGTATCACTATCGGTTCCGCATCGCCAACTCTTTACGACATAATGGAGCCTCCACCGAAGGAGGACGATGAAAGGCCACGGGCCCGCCGATCCGCTGCAGTCGCCGCGCTTTGCCGGCATCTCGACCTTCCTGCGACTGCCGCATGTCACACGCCTCGACGGTGTCGACGTGGCGACCATCGGCCTGCCGTTCGACACCGGCGTGACCGCGCGCACCGGCTCGCGCTTCGGGCCCAAGGCGGTGCGCGAGGGCTCGTTGGCGCTGCGCCCCAATTACAATCCGGCGCAGCGCATCGCCGTTTTCGACCGCCTCTCGGTCGTCGACTACGGTGACGCGCCCGTCGTGCCGGGGTTCGTGGCGCGCTCGCTCGAGCGCATGCAAGAGACGCTTGCCGTCATCCACGCCGCCGGCGTCGTGCCGATCGGTTTCGGCGGCGATCACAGCGTGATGCTGGCGGAGCTGCGCGCCGCGGCGAAGCAGCACGGCGCGCTCGCCCTCGTGCAGTTCGACGCACACACCGACACGTGGGACGAATACTTCGGCGAGCGCTACACACACGGCACCGTCGTGCGCCGCGCCGTGGAGGAGGGCCTCGTCGACCCGGCGCGCTCGGCCCTGCTCGGCATGCGCGGCGGGCTCTACTCTCCCGACGACCTCGACGAGGCGCGCGCGATGGGCTTCGAGGTGCTCGGCTGGGACGACCTCGCGCAATTCGGGACGCAGGCGATCGCCGCGATCGTCGAGCGTGCCACCGGCAAGGCGTTTCTCAGCTTCGACGTCGACTTCGTCGACCCGGCGTTCGCGCCCGGCACGGGCACGCCCGAAGTCGGCGGCCCCAGCTCGATGCAGGCGCTGGCGCTGCTGCGCGCCTGCCGCGGTCTCGACATCGCCGCCGCCGATGTGGTCGAGGTCGTTCCCGACCTCGACTGCTCGCGCCTGACCGCGACGCTTGCGGCGACGGTCGCCTACGAGATCCTTACGCTGGTGGCCTGCAACCGGTCACCGGCGGGCTGAGCCTTCGATGCGGGTCGCCTGCGTTCAGCTCAACACACAGGAGGACAAGGCCGCCAGCGTGGGCGCGGCACTTGAACTCGTGAACCGGCTGGCGGCTGCCGGCGCGCGCCTGGTCGTGCTCCCCGAGACCTGGACCTACAAGGGCCGCCACGCGGCGCTCGCCACCGAGGCGGAGGCGATCGACGGGCCGAGCAACACGGCGCTCGCCGAACTGGCCGCCCGCCGCGGCATCTACGTGCTGGCAGGCTCCATCTACGAGCGCACAGCCACGGTCGGCAAGTACCACAACACCTCCGTGCTCTTCGGCCCCGGCGGCGAGCGGCTCGCGGTCTATCGCAAGATCCACCTGTTCGACGCCGTCACCGACGCTGCCACCTACCGCGAGTCGGACGACATCCTCCCCGGTTCGGAGGTGGTGACGGCCGAGATCGACGGCGTCACGGTCGGCCTGACGATCTGCTACGACCTGCGCTTTCCGGAGCTCTACCGCGCGCTGGTGCTGCGTGGCGCGCGTCTCATCCTCGTGCCGTCGGCCTTCACGGCGCTCACCGGCAAGGCGCACTGGGAGGTGCTCCTGCGGGCACGGGCGATCGAGAACGCCGTCTTCATCGTCGCTCCCGATCAGACTGGCCTGCACCCGCCGGACCGTGAGTGCTATGGCCGCAGCATGATCGTCGATCCATGGGGGACGGTGCTTGCGGTCGCCTCCGCCGGAGTCGGCGATTGTGTGGCCGAGGTGGGGCTGGAGGCGGTCGATCGTGTGCGNNCGGCTAGGCGGCCGGCGCGGAGCGCCGGCCGCGCACGAATGCGAGCACGATCCCGACGACGATGCCCGCCAACAGGCCGGCGGCGAGGTTGAGCCGCAGGTTCGGGCCGCTCGGCGTGTCGGGCACGGCGGCCTCATGCAGCAAGCTGGGCTTCTCGACGTTCTGCGCGACCAGCAGCAGCAGCTGGTTCTCACGGTTGGCGGCCAGAAGCGGCTCGCGTTCGGTGGCCGCCGACTGGACGATGCCGATGTAGGGAGCGCTGGCGAGCGCCTTCTCTGTAGCGGAACCGCCGCCGCCGGCGATCGCCCGCATCGCCGCCTCCGCTTGCGCGGTGCGCTTGGCGGCGGCTGTAAGCTCGGCGTTCTGGGCGGCGATCTGCTGTTGGAGGGCGGCGATCTTCGCGTCGGTGGCCGGCGAGAGACGCTGGAGCAGGAGGTTCGCCAGCGCGTTGGCGGCGTCGGCGGCGCGCTGCGGTTTGGTGTCCGTCAGCGTGATGTTGACGAAGTTGACGACCGTGGTGGCGCCCTTGACGGCTTGCGACGGCGTGTCGATCGCGAGGCCACTGCGGATACGGGCCACCGTCTCACCATTGCCCACCTGCGCGGCGGCGGCCTTGAGCACCGCATCGCTCTGCACGAGCTCCGTCGCCGCCCTGGCGTTGGAGCTGAGGCCGGGCATCGGATTGCCGTTGGCATCGGTCACCTGGCCGATATACACCGAGCTGGTGGCCGCGTAGGTCTTCTTGCTAACGAGCGTGAAGACGCCGGCGGCGACCATGCCGATGATGGCCAGCGCCACGATCACCCACCAGTTGCGCCACAGCACCCTGAAATACGAACCGAGGTCGATGTCGCCTTCGTCACGTGCCGCCATGTTTGCCTCCGTGTGGCGCCGGCGGCAGCATCACCGCGGGCGCTCGTCGCTTGTGCGTATCCTACTCCACCGCTGTGTCGCCGGCCGTCGTGGGCCCGCCGCCGCCGGCCGTCTCGCGCGCGCCGTCTGCCGCAAGCACGTCCTCAAAGACCCGCGCCAGCTGGCCGGCAGTGGTGTCGCGCGAGAAGCGGCCCTCGGCCAGCCGCCGCGCGTTGGCGCCCATCGTCGCCACCATTTCGGGATCGTGCGCGAGAACGGCGAGCGCAGCGGCGATCTCGAGGCCGCTGCCGGGCGGCACGGCGATGCCCACGTTCTCAGTCTCGACGAGCTGCTTGAGCCAGCCGCGGATGTTGCTGACGACGGGCTTGCCGGCGGCGAGCCCGTCGAAGAACTTGTTCGGCGCCGCCGTGTCGAAGAGCTTGAACGGCAACAGGATGGTCAGCGTCGCGTTGCAGGCGCCGACGATGCCGGCGAGCTCCTCCTTGGCGACCGGCGGCAGGATGAGCAGGTTGTCGAGCGCGAGCTCGGCGACGCGCTGCTCGAGCCGCGGCCGCTCGGTGCCTTCGCCGATGATCACGATCGCGACCGAGTCGTCGCCCTCCTGCTTGAGGTAGTCGGCGGCGTCGACGACCTGGTCGAGGCCGTTGGCGATGCCGATCGCGCCGGCGAAGATGGCGACGAACTTGTCTTTGAGAGCATAGCGCCGGCGAAAACTCTCGTCGACGACGTGCGGGCCGAAGAGGTCGGTGTCGCCGGCGTGCGGGATGAACACCAGCTTCTCCGCGGGGATCCCGCGGGCGACGAACTCGTCGCGCCAGGGCTCAGCGATGATGACGATCTTCTCCGCCGCGTCGTAGAGCGTCTGTTCGAGCCACTCGGCGACCTTGATGAGCACCGGGTTAGTGAGCGCGCCGATCGCGATCGGGATCTGCGGCCAGAGATCGCGCACCTCGAAGACGAACGGCGCCCGCTTCAGGCGCGAGGCGATCAGCCCCGGCACGCCGATCGTGAGCGGCGTCGAGGTGGCGAAGACCACGTCGGCGCGCGGCAGCGCCACGGCCGCCGCCGAAGCGGCGAGCATAAAACCGGCGAACGAGAGCATGCGCGCCTGCATGCTCATGTAGTTGGAGTACGGCACGTTGAGGTAGACGACGTCGATGCCGTCGATGGTCGCGCGCGAGACGAAGTGGCCGCGCGCGGTGTCGCGGGGCTCCGGCTCGAGGTGTCGCGTGTCGCGCGTCACCACGGTGACCTGGTGGCCCTCCTGCACGAGCCGCCGCGCGAACTCGTACGAGCGCGTCGACCCGAAGCCCCGGCGCACATTGAAGTACTGGTGGAAGTAGAGGATCCTCACGCGCGCTTCTCGTCGACGTCCCAGAAGACCTGGTCGTAGTAGCGCACCGAGCGGCGCGAGGTGCGCAGACGCGACTGAACGGCGGCGACGTCGCCGGCGGCGATCTCGCCCAGAGCGTGCTTGATACCCAGGTACGGGATGATGAAGTCCTCCTGGTAGACGAAGGTCGAGACGCGCGGGTTGATCTCGAGCAACTTGCCGCCGATGAACTGGATGCTCTGGAAGTAGTCGAGGTCGAGCCGGCGGACGATCTTGCGCGCCAGCTCGACCAGATCGGGCCGGTCGACCGTCTTGAACGCCATCGCCAGACCGGTGAGGAACTCCTCGCGGGTGCGGGTCTGGTAGAAGACCACTTCACCCTTGCTCGTGTACATGTCGACGGTGATCTCGGGGGCGTCGACGTACTCCATGAGCATCAGCTCGGGGAACGGTTCGACGTCGGTGAACAGGCCGACGAAGTCATCGAGCGTCATGTAGCGGTTGATCGGCCGCTCGTGCAGCAGCTCGTGCACACGGTCGACCCCGGCCGAGAGGATGCGGAAGCCGCGCGAGCCTTTGGCGACCGGCGGCTTGAAGCACACCGGCACCGCCGGGTAGCCGAGCTCGCGCGTGGCGGCGACGAACTCGTCGAGAGTGCGCGGCAGGAGGAGCTTCGGCTGCGGCACGGGGATCTCGCCGCAGGCGGCGTGCATGCGTGCCTTGTTCGAAGCGATCTCGATGCCGCGCACGCCGTCCGCCAGCACCTTGGCCCCGAGCCGCTCGAACACGTCGCGGTGGCGGGCGACGGTCTCGATCTCGTGCGACGACTGCACGAAGAGCACGTCGGGGCGCACGCGTTCGACGACCGTCGCCAACGCCGGTATGTAGTCGGGCGAGGCGCCGGCCGGCACGGCGTCGAACCCGTCGCAGATGAACCGCCCGACGGCGTCTTGCCTCATATCGATGCCGTGGACGAAGATCTCGCGCTCGCCGTTGGCGCGCAGCATGCGGATCAGCGTGCTCGCGCCGGGGCAGCCGACGGCCGTGAGGACGATCCTGAGCGGTGAGAGCGGCATACCTAGATGATCCAGCGGTAGACCTCGAACACCTCGGCGAAGTCGCAGCCGACATCGATTCCGCGCGTGAGCGCGACGTTACGGATGTAGTCCTCGCGGGTGTAGTTGCGGTGCTGCTGCGACTCGTAGCAGGCAAGCGCCTCGACCTTCTTCTCGACGTGGCGCTCCTCGAGGCGCACATATGCCTGATGTGAGAAGTTGAGGTTGTTCCAGGGGATCTCGTAGGCGAGCACGGTGGTGCGCTTGAAGGCGCGTAAGCCCTCCTCGGCGACCGTCTTGTGGTCCTGGTGGAGGTCGATCAGCGCCGGCATCATCACGCAGTCGGGCTTGAGTTCTTGGGCGAGCACGATCATCTGATCGAGGATCTCCTGACGCATGGTGGGGAAGGTGCGCACCTCGAAGTCGTAGACCCGCAGATGCGCCTCGTCGATGCCGAGGACCTTGGTGGCGGCGCGTACCTCGTGCCTGAGCACGTCGCGCGGAAAGTCGGGCGGCACTGACTTGGCGGCGGTCGAGAAGGCGGCGTAGGTGACGCTGGCGCCGCCCTCGACGAGCCGCGCCATGGTGCCGCCGCAGCCGAACTCGCCGTCGTCGGTGTGCGGCGCCAATACGAGAACCTTCGCGAACTGGCTGATGGTCATCGGGCCGATATCCCCCTCGGGAGTCCCTTGCAGAGCCTGGCGTAGAAGTCTACCAGATGCCTCTGGACGACCTCCCAGGAGTAGCGTTCGCGCACGGCGACGCAGCCGCGCTCGCCCATCGCGCCGATCTCGTGTCGGTTGGCCAGGAGGCGCCGTACGCCCGTGAGGTGGCCGTCGATGCCGGAAGGGACGGTGAGGCCGCACTCCTCGAGGCGCACGATCTCGCCGCGCCCCGGCAGGTTCGTGGCGAGCACGGCCAGCCTCGAAGCCATGCCCTCGAAGATCTTCGTGTCCACCGTGGGCAGGTCGTACTGCGGGCCGGCCAGGCTCGGCGACCACACGACGTCGGCCGCCGTCAGGTACCGCGGCAGCTCCGGCGGCGGGATGCGGCCGAGGAGGACGACCCGGTCGGCCAGGCCCACATCGACCCGGGTCCTGACCTCGGCTTCGAGCCCCTCGCTCGCGAAGACGCCGCCCAGGTAGAGCACGGCCTCGCCCGGCTCGAGCCGCTCCATGACATCGAGCATCAGCAGGCAGCCGCGCGTGCGAGAGAGGCTGCCGATGTAGATCAGCTTGAGCCGCGGGTCGGCGGCGAGCTCGGCGACTGGCTCGACGTCGGCGAAGCGTGCGACGCGCGGGTAGTTCGGCAGCGCGAGGCGCAGCGCGGGCTTGGCGCCGAGCGCGTCGAACTGCGCCTCGGTGACGGTCACGACGGCGTCGGTCCAGTGCGCCAGCGAACGCTGCGCGACGCCGACAGCCTGCGCCGCCGCCGGCCGCAGGCGCGCCGGGATGTAGTGCTTGTCGGCGACCTGCTGCGGCACGTACTCGTGCATGTCGTAGACGAGCCGTGGCACGGCGCGGCGCAGCCGCGGCAGCATGGTGAGCAGCTCCGGGTCGTGCACATGCACGACCTGAGGCCGCAGGTGGCGGACCTCGGCGACGATCTCGCGGTAGTCGAGCCAGCGGGTCGTGCGGCCGCGGCGCGGCAGCGGCGGCAGCCGCACCCCGTCGATCTCCGCGAACGGCTTGTCGTCGGGCGCGAGGTAACTCACATCGTAGCCGACGTTGGCGAGCGCCCGGCACTCGCGTCCGAAGATGCGCTCGTCGTCGTGCGGGTGCACGACTGAGATGTGCAGGACGACGGTCACAGGCCGGCTCCCGGCGCCGGGCCGGTGTCGGCGGGCGCGGCGTCCGTCATTGCGGCGGGCGCGGACGGCGAACCGGCCGCGTTGGCAGCGGCCGGTTCGCCACAGCGCTCGCGCCAGCGGCGCACGAGCTCTGTGGCGGGCAGGGCGACGCCGCCATGGGCGTCGATCCAGTCGACCAGCTCCCAGTAGAGCTGGTCGTAGCCGTCGGCGCTGGCGGCGTCGAAGCGCACGTTGTGCCAGAGCAGGGCAGCGCCGCCGCCACTGGCGCGCAGCCGCTCGAGCACCGCCAACGACGCTGCGCGCGCGGCGTCGGCGTCGAGATTGCGATGGTGCGGCTCGGCGAGCGTGCCGTCCATCAGCGCGAGCGGCAGCTCGACGATGTCGAGCGGCCGCTCGCGCCTGAGATCGTACGGGTGGAACGGGTACGAGAAGCCGCAGCGAAGGCCTTCGTGCTCGGCGAACGCGATGCTCGAGTCGTAGGTGAATCCGGCCTTGTCGAGCAGCGGCAGCGTGTCGTGGTAGCGGCAACGCAGGTAGTGGTAGCGCACGCCATCGACGGCGGCGCCAGACCGGGTCTCGAGGTCGTTACGGTCGGCGACCAGATCGCTGAGACCGGAGCGGTCGCGGTCGTTGCCGTGCAACCCGATCTCGCGTTTCGCGGAGCGCAACAACGCGAGCGCCAAGGCGATGCGTTTGGCGTACGTTCGTGGTTGCGCGCCGTCGAGCGGGTGGGCGTGGCTGGCGATGACGAAGAAGGTCGACGACACGCCGCGGTCGTCCTCGCCGGCGAGCAGTCCGGGGAAGGTCCAGTACGGATCGGTGCGCCGCGGAAGATGACGCGTGAGCCAGAGCCGCAGGTCGCGCAGCTCGCGGCGCAGCATCGGCCAGCGCCGGTAGCGCGCGGCGCGCGCCGAGCGGTGCAGCGCAGTGGCGACGCCGCGCGGCGTCCAGCGCCAGAGGTTGTCGATGTCGTGGGTGAGAGCGACGGCGAAGTGGCCGGCATCTGCCCCGTCGTCCCAGCCGGGCTCGTCGAGTGGCGGCGCGCCGAGCTCCACGAGACGTTCGTTCATCAGTGCGCGAAGCAGCTGCAGGTAGCCGTCGACCGGCGGCGCGCCGATGTCGAGCGCCGAGTTCTCGGCGAACACGCCGGCAGCGTAAGGCAGCCGGTCGTACATGTCGTGCGCCGTCGACGTGTGCTCGTCCCAGCAGGCGAGCAGCACGAAGGCCGAGGCGAGCGGGTCGAACGGCACGACGAAGCCCTCGCTGGGCATCGCGAAGGCGCCGGGCAGCGGCCCGACCGGCGTGTCGAACGGGGCGAACTCGTCAGGCGGCAGGGGCGCGTCGCGAGCGAAGAGCTCAGTGGCTCGCGACGATGCCGGCACCGTAGGCAGGCCCGGCATCGGATGGTTCGCGTAGACGAGGGCGCAGTCGGCGGCGCGCGCGGGATCGCGCTCCAGCGCGACGCGGGCGCCGCACGGCGCCAGCAACGTTTCGAGCACCCAGAGCACCCGCGCGCGGTGCTGCTCGGGTACGTCGAGGTGCACGGGCACTGTGCGGATGGCCGCGGCCGTCACTTCTCGTCCTCGGCCACCGCGTCGTTCGGGGGTTGCGCCGCCGCCCTTCCCGGCAGGCGGCGGCGGACGATCCTTCCCACGCTCTTCAGGCCCGGCAGCGGATCGCTGAGCGAGAGCACGCCGTCCACACGCAGGCCGCGGTACGAGCCCAGCCATGGTACGACACCCAGCTCGTGGTGGCGCACTTCGCGGACGCTGTCGGAGAAGTCCTTGATTGCCACCGACCACTTGCGCCCGTCCTTCTGACGCGGGGCGATGAACGGCTGGCCGATGGCGTCGCGGTAGGCGGCCAGCGAGAGATTGACCCCACAAGCGGCGGCCAGCGAGTGCCACATCCAGTGGCGGGCGTTGATCTCCATCAGACGGAAGCTGCCGTCCCGCGTGTCGCGTTTGAACTCGACCTGGCTGACACCGTGGTAACGCAGCTCCTGAAGCAGGCGCAGCCCGACGTCAGCGACGTCGGCGTCCCAGCTGCTCACGGCGAAGCGGCAGTAGCCGAACCGGCGCGGGTGCTGGCGCAGCTTGTGGCCGGTGAACACGGCCAGCGGCCGCGAGGCGGCGTCGAGGTAGGATCCCAGGGTCCAGAGTTCCTCGTCGCCGCCCGGGACGATCTCCTGCAGCATCAGCGTGCCGCAGTCATCGACCTTCGCATAGGCGTCGGTGAGCTCCTCCGCCGACTGGATCTCGAGAACGTGCTTCTGAAAGCGGACCTTGAACGCGAGCGACTCCACCGGCTTGAAGATCGCCGGGAAGGCGATCTCGGTGATGCCGCGCTCGAGGTCGGTGGGCGTGTCGATGAACACCGTCTTCGGGGTGCCGACGCCGATGCGCTGGGCGGCCTCGAGTTGCGCCCGCTTGTCGTGCAGGCGCTGCATCGTCTCCCAGCGCGAGAATGGAATGATGAACCACTGCCCGAGACGCTCGGCATCACGCGAGATCGGCCAGATGAACTCGTCGTGCGTGGGGAAGAGGACGGCCTTGCGCGGCAGCTGCCGCCCGAGGTCCTCGAGGAATGCGAGAAAGCCGGTTTCGTCCTGCAGCGGATCGGGACACACCGCGCCGGCGGCATAGCGCGAGGAGAGACCGATGGCGCGCGGGTCGACGTCCAGTCCGAGCATGGGCACGCCGTGGCGGCCGAGGTCGCGGATGATTCCGATGCCGCAGGCGTAGGCGACGTGGAGCACAATCGCCGGCGGTGTTCTGGTGGCGGCTTTGAGGAAGTCGTCGAACTTCATCGGCCATCCTTTCGGCCGGCCACGGCCAGCACCTGCTCGTAGATGGCGATCTGGCGCTCGGCGTTGCGCTGCCAGGTGAGCTCGCCGGCGGTGCGGCGCCCGGCTTCGCCGACGGCGCGGGCGCCCGCCGGATTGGCGAGCGCACCGGCGATCACGTCGGCGATGGCGCCGGCGTCGCGCGGCGGCACCAGATAGCCGTTCTCGCCGTGGCGGATGAAGTCCTCCGGGCCCTCGCCGCGGCAGGCGACGACCGGCGTGCCCTGCGCCATCGCCTCGGTGTAGACGAGGCCGAACGCTTCGTCCCAGCTCGGCAGCGCGAACACGTCGGCGCGCGCCATCAGGCGCAGCACCTCGACGTGCGCGAGATGGCTGAGAAAGTGCACGTGATCGGCGAGACCGAGATGCGCGGCCTGCTGCTCCAGCCCTGCGCGCAGAACGCCCTCGCCGACGATCGCCAGCGCGACATCGGTGCCGGGCGCGCGCAGTCGGGCGAGCGCATCGAGCAGATAGGCGTGCCCCTTGCGTTCGATGAGGTAGCCGACAATGAGCACAAGTGGTACGCCGGGCAGAAAGTCGGCCGGTCCGACGACGGCTTCGCTGCCTGAGGTGCCGTTGAGCACAACATGCAGGCACTCCGGTGCGACGACGCCGTCGAGCAGACGCGCGACACTGGAGCCGACGGTCATGACGGCGGCCGCGCCGCCGAGAACGCTGCGCACGCGGCCGGCGGCGCGGCCGCCTTCGCGCAGGGTGCGATAGGCGTCGGCGCCGTGGACCGTGACGACGTACGGCACGTTGAGGTCGGTGGCGAGGCGCTGCGCGGCGGCGCCGTCGGGCAGTGCCTGATGGGCGTGGATGAGATCGGCGCCGGCCGCGCGCAGCGTAGCGGCGCGACGCAGGCCGGCGTAGACGAAGTCGCCGGAGCGGTCGAAGAGGATGCGCCGCGGTAGTTGCAGCACGCGCGGGTATTCGGCGGCGATGCCGTCACGTACCGCGCGCCGCGGCGTCTGGCCGCGCCGCCGCTGCCGCGGGCTCGACCAGAGGATGCGCGGCGCGAACGGTGTCGGCGAGATCACGCGCACGTCGACGCCGAGGTCGCGCAACGCGCGCGCCTGATCGTGAACGAACAGATGGTGTTCGTAGTGCGGCGTCGGGTAGAGATGAGAGACGACGAGAACGTTCATCCCGCGTGGTCCGCCGGATCGGGCGGCGATGCGGTGACGGGTCGAAGAGGGCTCGCTGCTCCCTTAACGGCGCGCTGCCGGATCATCACGGCGATCGCCAGTCCCCAGACGATCCACATCGGTGCGAAGCTGATCGCGCTGCTCGGGCCGAGCGCGCCGATCACGTAGCCGGTGAGCGCGAGCATGATCGCCGCGGCGAGGTAGCGCAGCAGGGGTTCGGCGCCGCGGCGCGCGACACGCCACATCGATGCGAGCAGCCCGAAGTAGAGCAGCGCGTGCAGGACGAAGGCCGGCAGACCACCGTCGACGATCACCTCGAGCCACCAGTCGTGAAGGTTGACGATGCCCGCCTGCGCGACACTCTCGGTGACGAGCACTTCGGCCTGCCCCGGCCCGGCGCCCATCAGATAGAAGCGACCCAGCGAGTCCAGCCCCGTCCGCGTGAGGTTGACGCGGATCTCTCCCGACCCCTTGTTGGCCTGCACGTTGTTCGCGAGCCCCTGCAGGCGGAACTGGCGGAGCATGTCGGAGGACGAGTTGTTGAACGCCAGCCAGGCGGCGCCAAGGATCAGCACCACGGCGACGATCGCGCCGATCGCCCGCGTGCGGCGCGAGAACCCGCGACGGAAGAACGCGAGGCAGGCGAGCGACTCGATGCCGACGGCGATGAGGCTGCTGCGCGAGCCAGTGTGCACGAACGCGGCGACACCGACAGTCATCGCGACGAGCGCCAGCGCCCGCCAGGCGAAACGCCGCGTGAAGAAGAAGGCGCAGATGAAGAACGGCCAGCACAGCGAGAGGTAGGTGGCAAGGTCGTTCTGGTTGTGGAAGACGCTCGTGACGGCGTAGTCCGTGGCGGACGAGGTGGTCGTGAGCAGGCGCGAGGTCGGCAGCCGGTAACCGGTGAACGACTCGACCATCGACATCGCGACGATCAGCAGGTAGGCGACGGCGAGCAGGGCGAGCAGCCACTTGAGGCGTTGCCGGGAGGTGCCGCCGAGCGCCGTCGCCGCCATCAGCGTGACCATCGTGAACATCACGCCGAGGTAGCGGAATCCCGTCGCCTTGTCGGGCGCCCAGAGCAGGGCCAGCGTGAGCCAGCCGAACCAGAGCAGCACGAGCAGCGCCGGCCGCGCCGCCGCCGAATCGAAGCGTACGCGGG
Organism: Actinomycetota bacterium; assembly: GCA_003132585.1. Classification (GTDB taxonomy): domain Bacteria; phylum Actinomycetota; class Thermoleophilia; order UBA2241; family UBA2241; genus PALSA-647. The sequence continues at coordinate 37,607 of PKYG01000110.1, read as the reverse complement.
CGGCGATCAGCCATGTGAGACCGAGATACAGCGCCACGACGCCGATCACGCGGAAGGCGAAGAGTTGCGGCAGCGCGGGCAGCGCCACCGACGGGCCGAGCAGAGCCATCAGCGGCAGGAGGAGCATGAACGCGACGACGACGTGGCCGAGCCGGACGCGGCGCAGGCGACGCAGGTTGAGGGTGGCGACGGCGATGACGAGGAGCACCGCGAGAGCGGCGAGCGCCAGCTTAGGCCGGTGGATGAAACCGCGGGCGAAGAGCACGGTGACAGCGGCACCGCCGAGGATGAGGGTGGCGTCGAACAACCACCGGGGTGTGAGCCGGTCGCTGGCGGTCGCGCGCTCGTCGCTCACGATGTGATCTCCTCGAGCAGGCCGGCGAGCTGGGCCGTGAGGGCGCCCGCGTCGTATCGACTCACCAGGCTTTGGTCGGCCGTCTGCAGTGTACCGGCGCGAACGGCGCCGACAAAGTCGGCGAGCGGCGTCGCCATGGCATCGTCGGGCAGCACGCAGCGCGCGCCGCCGACGGCGGCGAAGAGCTCGCGAGCGGCCGATCCCTGCGGTGAGATGGCGAAGATCGGCCGCCCGCTCGCAAGGTACTCGAACACCTTGCTCGACATCGACTCCGGCCGCCGCCCGTTGACGAGGAGCAGGGCGTCGGCGGCGCGCTGGGCGCCGAGCGCGCGGGCGTGGGGCACGTAGGGCTCGACGCGTATGCGGTGGCCGATGCCCAGCGCCGCGGCGATCTCTGACACGAACGGGCTTTCCAGGCCGAGGAAGAGCACGTTGACGTCGTCGGGCAATCCGGCGAGCGCCGAGAGGAACGCCAGGGTCTGCGGCTCGCGTCCGTAGAGCCGGCCGGTGTGCACGAACCAGAATCCCTCGCCGAGCGCGACGTCGTCGGCCGGTTCGCCCGGGTCGAACCCGTTGGGCAGCACGGCGGTGCGCCCGGCGAGGTGCGGATGGCGCGCGACGAGCTCGTCGACAATCGGAGCGTTGACCGCCGTCACGAAGCGCGCGCGACGCAGCGCCCACGTCTCCAGCGACTGGTGCGCGCGCCGGTGAAAGGCGGTCGGATAGCGCCGGAACTGGTAGGTCGTCCACGGGTCGCGGTAGTCGGCGAGCCAAGGCAGGCCGCTCTGGTGGGCGAGCGAGGCGGCGATGACGTGCACGCTCGGCCGGGGCGAGCTCGAGAAGATCGCGTCGAATTTCTCTGCGGCGAGCAGGGAGCGGCCGCGTAACACGGCCGGGGCGATCCAGCCAGCGTACGGGTCGGGGATCATCAGCCAGTCGTTGACGGGTCCGCTGCGGCGCGAGCGGGCGGCCGGTGCCTGCGGCCCGCCGTCCGCTCGCGCCCACCCGCCGGTGGTGTGCACTCCGCCGCCCGTCGCCGTGACCTGTGCCCTGCCACTTGCCCCGCTGCTCGGCCTGATGCGGCGCGCGAGGGCGTAGAGACTCTCGGGGCCGGGCGCGGCGGTGCGTTCGATGCGCACGCCGTCGGGCACCGGTACCGGCCCCGCGGCGCGCGCCGTGAGCACCGTCGTCTCCCAACCGTTTTCGGGAAGATGCCGCAGGAAGCGAAGCAGGCGGGCGTTGCCGGCACTGACCATTGGCGGGAACGGGTTGGCGACCATGAGCAGGCGTTTCATCAGATGCTCGTCTGGTCGCCTTCGGCTAGCGGCAGGATCGCCGCCGCCTCGAGCTCGGTCGCCTCGTGCTCGGCGGCGATGTCGTCGTCGCTGAGTGCGTCGGCCGGGTGGATCGCCGATGCTCTGCCGACGCCGGCCGCGGGTCCGCCGCGTTTCGTCAGGCGGCTGGCAAAAGCGCTCAGACTCTGCCGTTCGCCGGGCGTGAAGAAGCCGGTCATCCAGAGCACGAGCGGGAAGAGCGCGATTGTCGGCGTCTTGACGAGCTCGCGTTCGACGAGCGCGGCGAACGGCATCGACGTGCGTTCGCCGAGCACGTGCGCGAGCCCCCACGCGGCGCCGAGTGTGGCCGCGGTCGCCAGCGAGAGCTTGATGAACCGACCCCACTCGTAGCGGATCGGGTAGTGGTGCTGCGAGATGAAGTACACGAGCACGCAGAGGATCGCAAAGCCGATCACGGTGGTCCACGCGGCGGCGATCATGCCGTACTTGGGGATCAGCAGGAAGTTGAGACAGAGGTTGGCGGCCGAAGCGACGATCGTGATCAGCGGTATCATGCGGTTCTTCTTGGCGACGTTGCAGCCGACCCAGAGCACGAAGTACATGCTGTAGAGCACCGTTCCGAGCGTGAGCACGAGGGCGGTCGGCCCGATCGACCAGTACGCCGACCGCCGCGCCAGAACGCGCACGAGGATCGGCATGATCACGCCCATCACAGCCATCATGAACACGCACAGCGTGAGGAAGTACGTGGAGCTGCGCGCCACCATCTTCTTGTGCTCCGCCGGGTCGTTCAGGCGCGCGTAGTGCCACTGCGGCCATGCCATGCGGAAGGCCGACATCGCCACGTAGACTGGTTGCGAGAGCATGAACGCCGTCGTGTAGAGGCCGACCTCGGTCTGACCCTGGTAGCGCATCAGGAACCAGCGGTCGGAGAGCTTGAGCACGAAGAAGATCGCGCCGTTGAGCAGCGCCGGCAGGGCGAAGACGCTCATCTGGCGCATCAGGTCACGATCGAGATGCACGGTCAGGCGTCGCCAGTAGGTCGGCAGCGACGCCGTGTTCATCACGAACGACGCGCCGAGCGTGCCGATCAGCACGCCGTACACTCCCCACCGGAAGACGACGACCATCAGCACGGTCAGGACCACCTGCACGAAGACGCGGGCGAGCATGAACCAGCTGAAGAGCCACGGCTTGTGGTCGAGCCGCATGATCATGAACGGCACGGCGTTCCAGTTGGTGAAGAAGATGTTGAGCAGGCCGATGTCGAAGTACCGCCAGTAATCGCCATCGCCCATGAGCAGCGGTGTGATGTGCGGCATGAAGGCGGCGAGCAGGCCGAGCAGGATCGCCGGGTAGATCGTCCAGGCGAGGAACGTGTTGCTGATCACCTGGCGCCGCCGCTCCTCCGACGGGTTGTCGAAATAGAAGCGCGACATCGCCACGTCGAAACCGAAGTTGATGAACACGTAGATGAACGCCGAGAAGACGGTGACCATACCGACGATGCCGTACTGGGCCGGCGCCAGGTACGCCGTGTACAGCGGCATCAGGAAGACCATGAGGAACTTCTGCACCGTCGACCCGGCGCCGTAGATGACCGAGTCTTTCAGGAGCAGGGAATAGCTGTGCTGCTCGGGGATGTCGTCGCCTCCGATCGTCGCCCGTGCCGCCGCGGTCGTGTGGCGCCCGCCGCGGTGCCGGGAGCGCGCCCGGCCGCTCGTCGGCAGAGTATTCTAGCACCTGGCGCATGGCGGGCCGGTTGTGCAGCGCGGCGAAGAAGCCGATACTCTACTCTGGCTGATGGAGTGCAGGGGACGACAGCATCATATTGAGGCGACAGCGCGCAGGCGCCGATTCGGCGTGCTCGCGCTGGCGCTGGCGGTGCTCTTGGTGGGCGGCGCGGCGCTGTGCGCGCCAGCAGGCGCGCAAACAAGCGCCGTCCAGATCGACACCCTGCTCCAGCAGTACGGCTCACCGCTGGCGGGCATGGGCCAGACGTTCGTGGACGTAGGCGTCGCCAACGGCGTCGATCCGGCCTTCCTCGTCGCGATTGCCGGCGCCGAGTCGACCTTCGGCGAGAACATCTACTCGGTTGCCGGCGACTTCGCCGTCGACAACGCGTGGAACTGGTTTTACGCCGACCCCTGGCCGGCAAGCGACTTCTCCTCCTGGGAGGATGGGCTCAACCATGTCGCCGCCGGCATCGCCGGCCCTCTCTACTACGGGGCCGGTCTCTATTCCGTGGCGGCGATCGCACCTGTCTACTGCCCGGACGGCACGCAGGATTGGATCGACAACGTGACCGCTTTCATGCTGGCGCTCGGCGCCGATCCCAACGACACGCGTCTCAACATGGTCACGTACGTGACGCCGGCCCAGCTCGACCCGGTCCTTCCGGTCTCGATCGCCCCGGCCGCCCGGCGCCCCGGCCGGCCGATCTCGATCACGTTCGCCGTGACCAACAGCGGTGAACAGACGGGCAGCTGGAGCGGGGTCATGCTGCAGCTCTACTGCCTGGGCTGCGACCCCGTGTACCTCGCCGCGAACGAGTCGTTCGAGCTGGCGCCCGGTGCGACGAAGAGCTTCTCGGCGACCGTGCGCCTGCCGGTGCCCGGTCGCTGGTACGGCTTTGTCGAAGCTCTCAGCCCGGGCGGGCCGCAGATGATCGGCGACACGCCGACCTTCATGTTCATCGTGCGCGCGGCGGGCCAGGATGCCGCCCCGTGGCTGCGGCCGCAGCGTATGCACAGCGGTCGCACGTAGCACCGCTGTTCGCGCGGCGGTCCGCAGGACCGCCGCGCCCCGCGTTCATACGCTCTCCCGCCCGTTCACATAGGCCGCGATCCGGCTCACCTCGACGTCCGTGATCGAGAACACACTGCCGTTCGTCGTGGCCATCTCGTGGAAGGCCTCGATGCCGGTGCCCTCGAGAAAGCAGCGCGCGAGCCGGATGCTGCCGCCGTGCGTGACGAGCAGCGCGGTCGCGGCGCGGCGGGCGGCGTCGCGCAGCGCCGCGAGCACGCGCAGCTGCTGCTCGGCGAGGCTCTCGCCGCCCGGGAACCGGAAGCTCTCCGGGTGCTCGCGGTAAGCGCGCCACACCTCCGGTTCGCTCGCCATGATCTCGGCGAAGGCGCGCGTCTCCCAGCGGCCGCGGTTCGTCTCGGCGAGGCGGGGGTCGAACGTCAGCGGCACGCCCCCGCCGAGCTCTTGGCGGATGATCTCGGCGGTCTCGCGGGCGCGCAACAGGTGACTTGAGACGATCAGATCGATGGCGCCGTGATCGCCGTCCGCACCGCGACCGCGGTCCGAATCTTGACCGGAGTTCGCGGTCCCGCCCCAGAGCGCGCGCTCGCGCAGCGCTGCGCCCTGCTCGCGCGCCTGCCGGCGGCCGGTGTCGTTGAGCGGCACGTCCGCCCAGCCCTGACAGCGCGCCGGCTCGCGGTTCCAGTCGGTCTCGCCGTGACGGATGAGCAGGAGAGTCATGCGGGCTGCGCGGCGACCGTCAGTGGAAGTGCAGCAGCGTGTCGCCGCGCACGCCGACGCGCAGCGTCTCCACGGAGATGACTTCCTCCGGCGGGATGTTGCCGAGGTTCACGTTGGCGCCGAACTGCTTGATGAACCACGCCTGCTGCGTCTTGATCGGCGCCTCGAACAGCAGCCGATCGGTGTCGACGGCGGACTTAATCTCATCGATCAGGCCCTCCTTGACCTCGCCGCCGGGTTGGTACACGCCCACAGTGCCCGACTCGCGCCCCTCGGTGATCACCTTCCAGGCGCCCGCATCGAGCTCGCGCTTGATCGAGTCGACCCATTTGAAGGGAGCGATGACGACCGTCTCGTCCTTGCTGCCGACCTCGCTGAGCACACGGAACTCTTTGGCCAGGCGGCGGATGAGAGCGAGCTTGTCGGCCTCCTCCATCTTGATCGTGCCGTCGGAGATCTCGATGCACTCCATACCGAACTCTTTGACGGCGCCGACGTACTCATCGAGCTTGTTCTGCAGCACAGCCGCCTCGAGCAGCGTGCCGCCGAAGCACACCGGGATGCCCATCTCCTGGTAGAGCTCGACTTTCTGCTTGAGGTTCGGCGTGACGTACGCCGTTCCCCAGCCGAGCTTGACGATGTCGACGTAGTCGCCGCAGATCGCGAAGAGGTCGCGGATCTGGGCGAGGCCCATACCCTTGTCGAGGACGTGCGTGATGCCGCTCTCGCGCGGTTTGCTGTTACGCTCGGGGAGTGTGAGAAAGTCCATCGGTCGCGCCTCCTAACGGCGAGTCGAACGGCCTTGGTCGTCGAGGCCATATCCTACCAGAACGAGCGCGAACCCCTGAGGGGGCTGAAGCGTCTCCCAGTGTGGCGAAGAAAGGGCGTGGACATGCGCAGTCGGATCGTGCTTGCCGGCCTCGTGATCGCGCTGGTCGCGGCGGCCGCCGCTTGCGGCGGGCCGCCGCGGGACAGCGGCATCAGGGGCATAGTCACGCTCGGCCCGCTGCAGCCCGTGCAGCGTGTCGGCGGGCCGCCCAACGAGCGGCCGTATGCGGCGACGATCGCCGTGGTGGCGAAGGGTACCGACACCGTCGTCGCCACCACGCACTCGGGCAGCGACGGCCGCTTCACGGTCGACCTCGAGCCCGGCGACTACACCGTGATGCCGCAGTCGCCGGGTCCGAACGGCATGCCGCATGCGGCGCCGATCGACGTTCATGTGACGCCGCACGGCTTTACCGCCGTGACGATCGCCTACGACACGGGCATCCGCTAACATCGTCGCCCTCCCAGTGTGGCCCCGCCGCGTCCGCCGCTGGCGTCCCGTTTCCATTCCTGACAAAATGGATATCTGTAGTCAACAATGGCCATAGTGAAAGGGAGCGCCGGTGAAGATCGCGGATGACATCACCCAGTTGATCGGCGGCACGCCGCTGGTGCGGCTGCGCCACCTGTCGGAGGAGACCGGCGCGACGATCGTCGGCAAGCTCGAATCGTTCAATCCGGGAGGCAGCGTCAAGGACCGCATCGGAGTGTCGATGATCGATGCTGCCGAGAAGGCCGGCGTCATCGCGCCCGGCAAGACGACGATCGTGGAGCCGACGAGCGGCAACACCGGCATCGCTCTCGCGATGGTCGCGGCGGCGCGAGGCTACGACATCGTCCTGACGATGCCTGAGACGATGAGCGTCGAGCGCCGTAATCTGCTCCGCGCGTACGGCGCCAAGCTCGTGCTCACCCCCGGCGCCGACGGCATGAAGGGAGCGATCCTCAAGGCCGGCGACCTTGTCGCGAGCACGCCGGGAGCGTTCATGCCGCAGCAGTTCGAGAACCCGGCCAACCCCGCCGTGCACCGCGCCACCACCGCTGAGGAGATCTGGGCCGACACCGACGGCACGGTCGACATCTTCGTCGTCGCCGTCGGCACCGGCGGCACGGTGACCGGGGTCGGCGAGCTCCTGAAGGAGCGCAAGCCCGACGTGAAGGTCGTCACCGTCGAGCCGGTCGACTCGCCGGTGCTCTCCGGCGGCAGTCCGGGGCCGCACAAGATCCAAGGTATCGGCGCCGGTTTCGTGCCCAAAGTGCTCAACACCAAGATCTACGACGAGATCATCAAGGTGAGCAACGACGACGCTCTCGAGGCAGCGCGCCGGTTGGCTGCCGACGAGGGCATCCTCGTCGGCATATCCGCCGGCGCCAACGTGTGGGCGGCCGCGCAGGTGGCGGCGCGCCCCGAGAACAGGGGCAGGCTGATCGTCACCGTTCTCTGCGACACGGGTGAACGCTACCTCTCGACCGTGCTCTTCGCCGAGCCGGAGACCGGTGGCCACGAAGCCGGGCGCGCCGGCCGGTGAGCTAGAGATGGAGCACGTGCAGCAGGTTGATGCCACTCTTGTTGAGCAGCGCCAGGCCGCTGAAGAAGAGCACGCTCGCGAGGCAGACCTTGAGCAGCCGCTCGGGCGTCCTCGCGGTCGTGTGCGAGCCGATCACGACGCCGGGGATGGAACCGAGCAGGAGTGACGCCACCGCCCAACCCTTGACGTTGCCGATGCTGAGCTGCGCCAGGCTGGTGGCGCCGAGCAGGATGGCGGCGTGGAACACGTCGGTGCCGACGATGCGGCGCGCCAGCATCGGGTAGCAGAGGAGCAGGAAGAGTCCGAGGAAGGTGCCGCTGCCCACCGAGGTGAGGCCCACGACGAAGCCGGTGGTGGCGCCGAGCAGCACCGTCATCGCTTTGCGCAGCGACGACAGCGGGATGTTCTCCGCGCTGTGTTCCCGGTCGATCTTGACGAGGGTTTTGATCACGAGCGCGACGCTGACCACGACGAGGGCACCGCCGATTGAGCGGAACATGATCGTGTTCACCGTATCGCCGTAATGGTGCTTGATGTAGTTGATGACGCCGACGCCGATGATCGTGCTGGGCACGCTGCCGAGCGCCAGGTACATGACGATCCTGAGGTCGACGTTGCGCCGGCTCAGGTGGCGCCAGCCGCCGAACACCTTGGTGATCGCGCTGTAGGTCACGTCGGTGCCCACGGCGAGAGTCGGTGGATAGCCGAAGAGCAGCACGAGGATCGGCGTCATCAGGGCGCCGCCGCCCATGCCGGTGAGGCCGATGAGGACACCGATGACCACGCCGGTGAGGCTGAGTTTGGGATCGAGATGCGCACCGGCGGAGAGGTAGTTGATTAAGTAGGCCAAGGCACAGCCGAGGCCGCCGCCGATCCAGAAGATCGGCCAGCGGCGGCGGCGTATCAACTTGCGGGTCTTGTGCACGAACGTCATCGGCTCGCCCACGATCGCTGGCGCCGGTCCGATGGCGATCGCCGCGGATTCTGCGGCGAGCGTCACGGCCGGTTCGGCCATCGCTTCGGTCTCCGCCACGCCGCTCCCTTCGTTTGCGTTCGGTTCAGGTTCACTCGCGCGGAACCGGCCCGGCGCCGCAGCGGTGCATGAAGGGCAGCGTAGACGGCTAACGCTTATGCGTCCAATAAGGATTCGTTATATCTATCGAAGCTGGTTCGGCGCCCGTCTGCGGTGGATGCGCGAGGGGGCGGGCTAATGGCCCACCCCCTCGCGCATCCTTGCCTTCCGTCGTCGTAACGGCAGGTGCGGCCTACCTCACGGAGCCGTCCAAGCGGTCAGGAGCTCGTCCCAATGCGTTCGTGCAGACAGGGCGATCTTCGTCTGGTAGTAGAGGAAGTCGTTGTCGGTCTTGGGGTTGTACGGGAAGTCGAGGCTGGTCTTCGGCCACCAGATGGCGATGCCGTGGGCGCGTGGTTCCTTCCTCGAGCCGTTCGTCCAATTCACCGGCGTATCGGCGACGACGGCGCTGATCACGGTGTCACAGGCCGCTTTGATCGTGGCATCGGTGACTCTCGCCTTGATCTGGTAGGCGGCGTCGTAGAGGTCCTTTTCGCTGGCGTCGGCGAACCCCTGCGTCGCGGTCCACGCCGACGTATAGGCCGACCTGTTCGCTGGCAGTCCGTTCTTGAGGGCGACCGACCACTGGTCGATAGCGGTGACGAGGTTGTCGAAGCGCGTATCGAGGGCCGTCGACGAGTACGTCATGCCGTCGCCCTGGGCCGTGCTGGCCATGGTGTCGGCCACCTGCTGGGCGGTCATCGCGGGGTTGGCCTGCAGGGCCGTGACGACCGACGTGTAGCGCAGTCCGTCCCAGTTCACGGTGTCCTCAGACGCGCACATGGCCTTGGCGAAGGGCCGCCAGTTCGACGCCACCTCGGCCATCGCCTGCTGGCAGGCGTCCCAGGCGACGACGTCGACGGCGCCGACGGCCTGCATGGCGGCCGTCTGCTCGTCGGGGTTGAGCGCGTCGCCACCGCTCGTGTCGTCACGAATGTTGTAGTAGTCCGGGTACCAGCAGTAGCTGTGGTCCCAGAACACGAGCGAATAGTGGCTGGCCGGGTAGTTCGTCTTGGCCCAGTTCACAAAGTCGATCAGCGTCTGTGGGCTGCCCATGTCGCGCTCGCCCCAGTCAGCCACGGCGTTTGCCGGCGTGGCCGTCATGCCCTTGGTGCAATAGAAGACCTTGGTGCTCGTCCAGCCGCCGTCGGCATTGTCCTTCTTGGTGCCGCGGTCGGCGATGCAGACCACGTTGACGTTGGCGTTGGAACCGGGATTGCTAAGCTCATTGTCGATGTCCTTGCAGACGTACGACTCGAGCGTATTGTCGCCGTCGATGTAGACCATGATCGTCCAGGCCTTCGTCGGCAGCGGCGCCTGCGGGGCCGCCGGCACGACCGGCTCCGGCCCCGGTGCCGGCGGCTTGGCGACTTGGGCAGCTCCCGGCGCCCGCGGTCCGCCCTTGGCGGTCACCGCCGTGCCGCCGGTGAGCGCGACCACCACCACGGCGATCACGATCAATACGGCGACGAGGCTCAAGCCTGCGAACCTCTTGCGATTCATGTCTCCCCCTTCTCTCTCGATGTCGAAGTGCATCGGCAAGGACCTGCCCGCGAAACGGGGCAGTGACAGCTGTTCGCAGCGGAAGCTGAGCGGGCGGGACTAGAGGCCGGCGGGGAGTAGGACGGCGGTGATGAAGCGCCGCAGCAAGATACCGTGACCGTGCATAGGAATCACTTCCACCCTCGTTCTCGGACGTGGCACGCACGCCCGAGGATGGACCCCTCATGCATCAAGATACACGTGTGGTGATGGGGCGCAAGGCTTCTGCCGCAGGTGATAGGCCTTGCGCAAGGTCTGGTGTTGTCATCGCCGACAACGCGTGGCGACAGGCGGTCAGCCCAGTCGCCGACGTTCGCGCTGCTGCTCGGCGAGCGCAGCCTGCCCCAACCGCTAGGAGAGCGCGTCGTACTGCTCGCCGAGATAGGCGAGAAAGGCCTCCGCCGCCTTGGAGAGCACCTTGTGACGTGAGTGGATGTAGTAGAAATCGCGGAGTATCCGGAAGTCGCGGACGGACACAATCGCGAGCGTGCCGTGCTCCACTTCCGTGCGCACGGCGAAGCGGCTCATGAAGGTGACCCCGCCGCCGGCCATCACGGCGTGCTTGGCCGACTCGTTGAGACCCATCTCGAGGGCCACGTTGAGGCTGTCGAGCGAGACGCCGCGGGCGCGCAGGTGCTCCTCGACGACCGAGCGCACACCGGCGCCCTGCTGCTGCAGCACGTGGGGCTCGGCGAGCAGCTCGTCGAAGGAGACGGTCTCGCGTCCGGCCCAACGATGCGACGGGCTGCACACAACGACGATCTCGTCGCGGGCGAGCGGCTTGACGACGATCTCGCGCTGATGCGCGAGGGCGCCGACGACGCCGACCTCGAACTCGTGCGCGATGACGCGCTCGATGACCTCCTTCGTGCCGGCGACCCAGAGCGAGATCGAGACCGCGGCATGGCGCTCTTTGAAGCGCGCCATGAGCTCCGGCAGGATGTGCTCGCCGGGGCCGGTCGACGAGCCGACGGAGATCTTGCCGCCGATCAACTCGCCGAGATTGCCGATCTCGGTGCGCGCACGCTCGTCGAGTTCGAGCATCGCGCGCGCGCGCCGGTAGAGGACCTCACCGGAGTCCGTGGCGATGATGTCGCGGGTGGAGCGGTCAAGCAGCTTGGTCTTGAGCTCGCGCTCGAGACTGCGGATCTGCAGGCTGGCGGCCGGCTGTGTGATGTGCATGTCTTCGGCCGCCAACGAGAAGCTGCGGCGCTCGACGATGCGGCAGAAGAGCTTGAGCTGGCGGATGTCCATTGCGCTCCTTCGCTCCCGTTGTCGTCGCTCAGTCTACAGCTTCGCGACGGACGCGGGTCAGAGCAGGCGGTCGAGGCGCGAGCCGGCGTGCCGACGGCGGGCGAGCGCCAGGATCTGGTCGACGAAGAGCTGCGGGTCGCGGGGTGGGTTGGGCGCCGTGCGCGTGTCCTTCTTCCTGGTGACGACGTCGGCCGCCGACGCGGCCTGCCGCAGGCGCCTTTCGGCGATCAGGCGTTCGTCAACGGCCCCCGGCGGCTCGGTGGAGAGCGTGTACGCCGGCGTGCCGATCGCCGCCGCCTCGCGCATCATCACGCGGCCGGTGCCGACCACGAAGTCGGCGGCGGCGATCAGACTGAGACCGTCGACGGCCTCTCCGGGCACGACGACGTTCTTCAGTCCCAGGCCGAGGAAGTGCTGCCGCTGTTCGTCCGAGCGCGGGATAACGACGAGTGTGAGGTTGCGCGTGCCGGCCAGCTCGCTTAGCAGGTGGTCGACGGTGCGCGCCCGGGCGCTGTAGTTCGGCAGCGCGGCGTTGGCCGGCCGCACGACGCCGACGATGCGGCGGCCGGTCACGCCGATCTGCTCGAGGACCTGTGTGTCGGGCTCGAAGTCGTAGAGGTAGTACTCCTCCTTGAAACCGGCGAAGCGCAGCACCTTTTCGGGGCCGACGCCGAGGCGGTGGAGGCGCGCGAGAGGGATCGCATCGGGGGCGGCGACTGCGTCGACGAGCCGCAGGTTGAGATGGCGGCTGCGGCTGGGACGTTCGTCGTCGAGCACCGCGAGCTGCGGGATGCCCAGCGTCCACGCGGCGAGCGCGAGGTCGTTGGCGTCGTGGCCGACAGCCACGTCGAACTCGCCCTGGCGCGCCGATGCGATCAGGTGGGCGGTGCGCCCGGCGAGCCCCACGACCCGGGCGGCGAGGCCGGAGCCGCGGTGGTGGCCTGTGATCACGGCGCGCAGACCGTAGCGTTTGAGCAGGAGCTCGGTCTGCGCGAAGCGTCGCGCCGTGACCGTGACGGTGTGGCCCTCACCCTCGAGCCGGCGCACGACCGGCGCGAAGAGCAGCACATGCGATGGGTCCGTGATGTCGACCCAGACCCTCACCGGTGCTCAGCGCCCCCTGCGGTCAAGGCCGTCGTCGCCTCAGGCGACGCCGGCCGCGACGCCCGCCGCGACCTCCTTGACGGCCGCTTCGGTCAGGTTGGGGTGCATCGGCAGGGCGATATTCTCGGCAGCCGCTGCGTCGGTGACCGGGAACTCGCCCGGCTTGTGACCGTAGGCGGCGAAGACCGGCTGCAGGTGGAGCGGCGTTGCGTAGTACACGGCGCAGTCGACGGCGCGCCGCTTGAGCGCCGCCGCGATTGCGTCGCGCTTGGGCGAGCGTGTCACATAGAGGTGATACACATGCGTGGACCCCTGCGGCACGGCCGGCCGCCGCACCTCGCGCGGCAAGTGGGCGTCGTACCAGGCGGCGACCTGGGCGCGGCGGGCGTTCCAGGTGTCGATCACCTCGAGCTCGATGCGCAGGATCGCCGCCTGCACTTCGTCGAGCCGCGAGTTGAAGCCGATGAGCTCGAAGATCTTCTTGTCCTTGCTGCCGTGGAAGCGCAGCAGGCGCACCTTGTCGACGAGGGCGGCGTCGTGTGCGGTCACCAGACCGCCGTCGCCGAAGCCGCCGAGGTTCTTGGTCGGGAAGAAGCTGAACACGGCGAGGTCGCCGAGCGCGCCGGCGCGGCGACCCTTGTAGCTCGCGCCCCAAGCCTGGCAGGCGTCCTCGATGACTGCGAGGCCATGCCTGGCGGCGATCGCGGCGATCGCATCGGCGTCGGCCGGCAGACCGAAGAGGTCGACCGGCACGATCGCTTTCGTCTTCGCCGTGATCGCCGCTTCGATCTTTGCGGGGTCGATGTTCAGCGTGTCCGGCTGGATGTCGACGAACACCGGCCGGGCGCCCGCTTGCACGATCGCCTCGGCGGTCGCGTAGAAGGTGAACGGCGTGGTGACGACCTCGTCGCCGGGGCCGATGTCGAGCGCGCGCAAGGCGATCGTGAGGCCGTCGGTGCCGTTGGCGACACCGACGGAGCCGGCGGTGCCGATGAAGGCGCTCGCCTCGTCTTCGAAGGCTTTGACGTTGGGGCCGAGGATCACACGGCCGCTGCGCAACACATCGAGCACCGCGGCCTCGACGCGCTCCTGCAACTCGGTGTACTGCCCCTTGATGTCCATCAAGCCAACGGCCATGCTCACAGCCTCCTTGAGCGATTCCCGGTGGGCTCAACGTACCACAGCCATCCGGTGGCGGCCACCACTGCGCCGCCGCCCCAGCACCTTCGCGCGGCGCGCCGGTAACGGTGGCCGCGCCGTGTGCGGTACGCTTACCGCCATGTCCCACATCGTCAACGATCTGGTCACCTTCTGCACCGACTTCATCAGCAGCGTCGGCCTCCCAGCCGTGTTCCTGCTGATGGTCCTCGAGAGCGCCTGCATCCCCGTGCCCAGTGAGGCGATTATGCTCTTCGCCGGGTTCTCCGTGAGCCAGCATCACATGTCCTTTGTGTGGGCGGTCGTCGCCGGCGTTGCCGGCAACCTGATCGGCTCATGGCTCGCCTACGCGGTCGGGCGCTTCGGCGGACGACCGTTCATCGACCGCTACGGCAAGTACGTACTCCTGCGCCACCACCACCTGGAGATCGCCGAGCGCTGGTTCGCCCGGTACGGCACGCCGGCCGTGCTCTTCAGCCGCGTGCTGCCGATCGTGCGCACCTTCATCTCGCTGCCGGCGGGCGTCGCCAACATGAGCTTCCGGCGCTTCAGCTTCTACACGGCGATCGGCTGCATCCCGTGGGTGATCATGCTCACAGCGGTGGGCGTCAAGGTGGGCGACAACTGGGAGCACATCCAGAAGCGGCTGCACTACCTCGACTACGCGGTACTCATCGCCGTTGCCGGGCTGCTCGTCTGGTGGCTCGTCCGCCGGCGCACGGCGCGTGCCGCGGCCGGCGTCGGCCCCGGCGACGAGACCTAGGAGGTCGCGGCAGCTTGACGGGCGATGCGACGATGAGTGACCCGACCGCAGGTGGAAGGACCGTGCGCGTGCGCGTGCCGGCGACGACCGCCAACCTGGGGCCGGGCTTCGATTGCCTCGGTCTGGCGCTCGGTCTCTGGAACGAGGCGACGTTCACGCTCGGCGGCGACGGCCTCACCGTCGTGAGCGCCGGCGAGGGCGCCGGCACTCTGCCCGACGACCCAAGCAACCTCGTGGCGCGCGCGGTGCTGCGGCTCTACGACAGTGTCGGAGCCGCAGCACCGCGCGGCTTACGGATCGTCTGCGACGTCGGCATCCCGCTCGCGTCGGGGCTCGGCTCGAGCGCGGCGGCGGTCGTCGCCGGGCTGCTCGGCGCCAACGCG